>JBCCMX010000034.1:0-17305 GCA_039026135.1 Pseudomonadota bacterium
GGCATCTTCCACTTCAGGCAAATTGCCAGCTGGAGCGACGATCAGGTGGAATGGGTTGACCAGGGTGTTTCAGGCAAAGGCCGCGTCGCCAGAGAGCAATGGGTCACTCAGGCCCGCAAGTTTGCCGCCAACGGGTCTGCCCGCGCCTGATCGATATCAGCGATAAAGATCCGGCCGGCGGTCACGGAAGAAGCCCCAGGCCGCGCGTTCTTCTTCAATACCATCAAGATCAAAACGCGCATGGATCGCGCCGCTTTCATTGCGGCCAAGCTCGGCGACAACCTCACCGGCCTGGTTTGCAATAAAGCTGGTGCCGTAAAAGACCTGGCCGTCTTCATTGCCGACGCGATTGGCCGCCACCACGGGGATCACATTGGCCACGGCATGGCCCTGCATCGCCAGGCGCCAGCGCGCCGCAGTGTCCATGCTGGCATCCTGTGGCTCAGACCCGATCGCGGTCGGGTACAGCAAGACCTCGGCGCCCGCCAGTGCCAGAGCGCGCGCCGCCTCGGGAAACCATTGATCCCAACATATCCCGATGCCGATGCGGCCAACTTGCGTCTCCCAGACCTTAAGCCCCGTATCGCCCGGCCTGAAATAGAACTTCTCCTGATAGCCAGGTCCATCTGGGATATGGCTCTTGCGATAGACGCCAAGCGCGCTGCCATCGGCGTCCAGCACAACGACCGAGTTGAAATATTCAGGCCCGTCCTTCTCGAAGATCGAGACCGGCAGAACGGTGCCGCACCGGGCCGCCACAGGTGCCAGCGCCTCGACCGCGGGATGTGTGCGCCAAGGGTAAGCATCGGCGAAGTGACGCTCGTCTTGCGTTTTGCAGAAATACGGGCCGCAAAACAGTTCCGGCGCAAGCACAATGTCAGCGCCCGCCCCCGCCGCATCGGCAATCATATCGGCCACTTTGGCGATATTGCTCGCCATATCGTCTTTGAATTCGGCCTGCAGAGCGCAGACGTTCAGGGATCGGGGCATGGGCTAACCTATCGGCAAAGCGGGGATCTCCCGCGTCATGCAGTGAAACGCGCCGCCCCCGGCCAGAATATGACGTGCGGGTAGCAAAATCACCTCTCGGTCCGGAAAAAGCGACGCAAACCGCGCGCCAGCCTGCGCACTGAACACCGGCTCATAGATCGGAACGATCAGCGCTGATCCGGCAAAGACGAAGTTCATATGGCTCGCCGGGGCAACATCGCCGTTCGCCGCTTCAATTCGGCCAGGCGATGGCACTGTCGAGACCGTCAACCTGGCGCGGCGCAAGCCCGCCTCAACCTCGCCAAAGATCGCCGCATTCGGATCATCGCCCCCCGATGCGGCCTGGCAGACGACATGACCGGGACCGATAAATCGCGCAATATTGTCGACATGCCCGTCTGTGTGGTCATTGATCAGGCCTCGCGTGAGCCACACAATCTCGTCGACGCCAAAGGCTGATCGCAGCGCCGCCTCGGCGTCAGCCTTTGACCAATCCGAATTTCGGTTGGGGTTGAGCAGGCACTCGCGCGTCGTCAGCAGGCGCCCGGCGCCATCAAGATCAATCGCCCCGCCTTCCAGAACAAAATCATGCGGCTCTACAGGCGCGCCCTCTTGCTCAGCGAGAGCGAGCGCCGTGTCGGTATCGCCGGGCATCACATATTTCTCGCCCCATCCATTGAACCGGAAAGTCAGGGCGGCGAGATCCCCGCCCCGGCCGGAGAAAACGGGCCCGGTATCGCGCAGCCAGATATCGCCGCAGGGTATATGCTCAATCGAAATGGCGCCAATGCCGCCCAGCTTGGCACGTGCGGCCTGCGCGCCGGCCTGCGATCCGCAGGCCAGCTTTAAGGGCACAAAGCGGCTTGCCGTCTTGGCAAAAGCGGCGATTTCGTCTTGCGCCGGCGTGAAGGCCGCGCCCCACTCATCGCGCAGGTGCGGCCAACCGACCCAGAGGGCCGATTGCCGCGTCCATTCTGGCGCAAGGCGGAACTTGGACGTGATCACCATCGCGCGGCCATGCCACACTTGGCGACAAGTTCAAAGAAAAAGGGCGACACCGCAGCGCCGCCCTTCGTCAGTTTGTAAGCGTGTCGCGCCTAGAACTCGTAGCGCACACCGATCCGCAAGCTCCAGAAGGACTCTTCGGTCACACGGGCTTCGGCATCGCGATCACGGAATTCTTCATAGACATACTGTCCTTGAGCATTCAGATCGCCCGCCAGATCCACGATACTTGTAGTCTGGAAGAAGCTCGCTTCGTAGACCTGACCCCAGTCATCGTTGATCAGGTTGCCAACATTCTCGATCGTAATGAAGCCCTTTGTCCGGTGGCTTGGTTGCGCACCCGGAAACTCCTGCTCCAGGTAAAGGTCAAACTGGTTTGTCCACTGACCTTCGTCATCGTTCCGACCGGTTATTTGACCACGTGTGAGGCCCTGATCGTCGACATACGCAAAAAAGGCATCCGTGTCGAAATCCGGACCAAACTCAACCAGTGGATCGTCGGGGCCAGTCGGCACGTAAAGCAGGTTCCGGAAATCGTTGACGTCGCCAAACACGTCGCCTGCGTCGCCGCCGAATGTAAACGACTGTGATGGGCCCTGGTAGGCCTGACCGAACAGAGTTGCCCGCGTCACATACTCTCCAAAGAAGGCCTTCTCCCAGCTGACTTTAGCTGTGAAACGATGAGGGATCTCATAGTTTGAGGTGGTCACAGGTAGATTGTTCGGATCCGTTGTTGCCGTGCCAGTATAGTTTGAAAAGGCAACGGCCGAGACTTGTGACGCGGAGTTCTCGGCATCGGTATAGGCATAGGCCAAAGACCAATCCAGGCTGTCAGCCCATTTCATATCATAATATGATTTCGAAATAGACCCTGACAGAACGAGCTCCGAACCTGTTTCGCCATTCGTCAGCAAGAAGTCATTTGTCCGGCTGCCAAAGGTTGGCGTGTAAATTGGGCGACCGTCTGGTGCGGTACCCGAAACGACACGCGAAATGTCCTGTACGGCGAAGCTTGCTTGGATGTCTGTATAAAGGATGTCGCCATCAATCCGGTATCCCTGACCCCACTTACCTGGCAGATCCAGATCATAGGTAAAGCCAGCGGCATACTTCCAGGAGTTCGGAATTTCGATGTCAGGATCAATCGCGTTTACAGATGAGTTCGCTGTGCCGTTTTCAACGGCATTCACATAATCTTCTGGTATGCCATAGATCGGACGCCCAAGGCCTTCCTCGTCATTGACGAATGTGACTGATCCGTCCAGCAGGTTGCCGGGCACACCAAGCGATCCAAAAGAGTTCTCCTGAATGTTGGAAATACCATCATTTGAGAAACTGTTGGACAGCCATACATTCGGGTTACCGCCCGAATAAAGACCCAAGCCGCCGCGCAGCGACAGACGGTCATTGACGTCATAAGTCAGGCCCAGACGTGGCTGCAGCAGGCTCTCACCATCAAACGTCTTGGTGTTGTCGAAGCCGTTCCGGTCAACGAAGTTCTGGTTAAATACTGGCTCGTCGTCAGAGGTGTAGTAATCATAGCGCAAACCAGCCGTAACGGTGAGATTGCCGTTCAGCTGGAACTCGTCCTGCACGAATAATGTGTTCACCTCATAGGCAAACTCCTGCGACGTGTCCGCGGGGTTCCCCGACGCCGCATTGCCGTAGAAGAAGGTTTCAAGAACACCATTCTCAAAATCGTCAATGGTGTCGAATTCCCACTGGCCTTCTGTGTGCTGCGCAAACAGGTTGAAAATGTTGTACTCAAGACGCTCAGCGCCGACCGTGATCAAGTGATCGCTGTAGAGATAACTTGCCGCACCGTACAAAGTGGTGACGTCATAGTTCAGCTCATTTGATTGACGGCTGTCATCGCCGCCAAGATAGACAGTCGCGTCTTCAACTTCGACTTGCACCTCACCAAAATCAGAGCCGTCAAGCGAACGCTGTGTGAAGTCGATCTCGTTGTAAGAGTAGCGGAACTCGGTTGACAGGTTGGGCGTCCAGTCAGAGAAAACCTGGGCCGTGTAGGCGTGTAGCTCTGCACCGCGTGCATAAAGGTGATTGGTGAACTCGAACTCGTTATCATCGCCATCAGATTCCGTTGGCGTGACAGAATTGTTGTAGAGATAGGTCGCAGTGGCCCGGTGATTATTGTTGATGTTCCAATCCAGACGGAAGAGGTATTTTTCATCATCGACCGCTTCGGACCCTGGAATGCCACCAGGATCATAGTCGTAAACATCATTGGCAATCTGCACGATGCGATCGAGATCGGCCTGTGTCAGACCCTCGACTTCCGTGCCCGCGCCAGACCCCGCAGGGCCCCGGTCGAAAATCTCAAAGCCTTCGAAATACTCATAAGCACCGAAGAAGAAGAGTTTGTCTTTGATAATCGGGCCACCGAGCGTGAAGCCGTAACGCGACTCGTCAAACGCCGGGCGGTCAATGCTCTCACCCGACAGCGTGTCACCCTGTAGCGAATCATCAGTGTAATCGTAGAAAACAGAGCCATGGAACTCATTGGTACCCGACTTGGTAACGGCGTTAATGTTACAGGCGGTGAAGATACCGTAATTGACGTCAAATGGCGCAAGCTCCACTGAAACATTTTGAATTGCATCAAACGGGAACGAGCTGCGCTCTGTTGGATAGCCATTATCGTTCAGACCAAACCCATCGTTCAGGCCGATGCCGTCAACCGTCAGGCTGTTAAAGCGCGGGCTGGCACCGCCACACTGAATGCCGTCTTGGTTAGACACGTCAAGAAACACACGCGGGTCCTGACGGATAATGTCTTTCAGATCGCGGTTGATAACCGGCGATGTCTGAAGCGTGCTAAGATCAAAAGAGGCTGACGGACCGATCGCGGTTTGAACAAGGTCATCAGCCGAGGCTGAAACGATAACCGTATCCAGCGTACGATCACCATCGGCAGAGGGAAAAGCCAAATCCAATGTGGCGACATCGCCAAGCTGAACGAAGACGTTCTCAACCGCAAAGCTCTGGAAGCCATCGGCCGAAACAGAAACGGTGTAAGGGCCGCCGACATTCATATTCCGTAGCGAAAAAACACCTGAATCACTGGTTGAAGACTGCCGCGTAAATCCGGTCCGTGTATCGACAACAGTCACCGTTGCGTCTGACACCGCTGTGCCGCTGGCATCCTTCACCACGCCGCGAACACCCGACGTCGTGACCTGTGCCTGCGCCGGCGCGACAATCGCGGCGGCGACGAGCGACGCCGCAGCGACGCCCGAAAAGAGTTTCCAATTCGACATGATATTCCCCTCGCTTGCCATATCACCGAGTGGCCGCTCCCAGCCCTCGCCTCGGTGCCCATATGCTCACTCAAAGACAGCTCGGTGACAGTTTTGTGACACTAACGCAACGCCCATCATTCTGTTGCGACTCATTGCAAAAGTGCCACACCTTCGAACGTCAGATCTTCGCTTTATTCTTCGGCCCGGCGGGCTTAAAGCCAGCCTATGACCTACAGTTCGCGCGTTATGGCTCCCCGTCATCGTCTTGCCCTGGCCCTTATTGGCGGGCTTTTGGCGGTTCGTCTGCTCGTGGTTCTGGTCTCACCGCTCGAACTCTACGCCGATGAGGCGCAATACTGGCGGTGGGGGCAGACGCTTGATTGGGGCTATTATTCCAAACCGCCCATGATTGCCTGGGTGATCCGGTCAAGCACCAGCCTGTTTGGCGATAGTGAAGCGGCCATCCGGCTTCTGGCGCCTGTTCTTCACTCGCTTGCCGCCGGCATGCTTTATCTCCTCTCGCGCCAGATGTTTGGCGTGCGCGCCGGGTTGATCACGCTGGTCGCCTATCTGCTCATGCCCGGCATTGTTCTGTCATCGACCATTATCTCGACCGACGGCGTCCTGTTTCCGTTCTGGTGCGCCGCCCTGTACCTGTTTTGGCAATTGAGAGAAGGCCGGGCCGGATGGGGGCAGACATTGGCGCTTGGCGCGGCGATCGGGTTTGGCTTCCTGTCCAAATACGCGATCCTGTATTTCGGCATCGGCATCGCGCTGACCGCGCTGATTGATGCGCCGACCCGGCGCGCCGTGATCAGCCCGAAAGGCGCGGGCGTTCTCGCCATGGCCCTGCTCATCCTCACGCCGCACATTATCTGGAACATCGCCAACGCGTTCGAAACGGTCGGCCATACGGTGGACAATGCCAGTCTCGGCGGCGATCTGTTCAATCTGGAGAATATTCCCAAATATATTGGCGACCAGATGGGCGTTTTCGGCCCGGTCAGCTTTATTGGTTTGATCGCCGGCCTCGTCTTCATGCGCGGCGGGCGCGCTGACACGGTGGCCACGCGTGAGAACTGGCTCGCCTGTTTCATCGTTCCGGTGCTTGTGATCATCCTGTTTCAGTCCGTGCTCTCGCGGGCCCATGCCAATTGGGCGGCGACAGCCTATCCGGCCGCTTGTGTTTTGATTGGCAGCGTCTTTGTCCGCGCCAATCCAAGTCAGCGGCTCTGGGTGATTGTCGCGGTGATCACCGCGGCTGCGCTGCAAGTTGTGCCGGAATTTACCGCGCCCACCCGTCTGATAATCGGCCTGTGTGTGGCCGCCGCACTGCTGGCAGCGGGCTACCTGTCCAATTGGCGGCCGGCCGGCCTGTTCTGGTCCGGGATCGGCCTGCATCTTGCGCTCACAGCCGTGATGGCCACCTTGATGCTGGGACCGGCCAGCTGGACCGGCGCGCTTGGGCTCGACAATAGTTTCAAGCGGACACGCGGCTGGCAGGATCTCGCCAACCAGCTGGCCCTCGAGGCCGAACGCCGGCGCCCATCTGCAATCCTGGTTGATGAACGCGAGATCTGGCATGGCATAGACTATTATGCGCGCGGGCGGCTGCCGGCGCCGCTGATCTTATGGCGCGGCGGCGGGGCAGCGAAAAGCTTCGCTGAGAAAGTTCCGCTGACCGACGCGATTGACGACCAGGTTCTGATCGCCAGCTATCGGCCAAATTACCGCCCGATTATCGCGGCAGAGTTCGGACAGTTCACTGCATCCGGCCGCATCGGCGTAGATCTCGGCTTTCGCTCGAATGGCTGCCCGCTGGTCCGCGAGCTGCGGCTCTACACGGCAAGCGATTATGCCCAGCTCACCCTCAAGGAAAGGGCCGCACGCAAGTTCAATGGCAAGACACTTGATGCCCGCCCCCCTTGCCCGCCGCTTGCCGGTGACACAACATCAAACGAATAGTCGCGCGCCCCGGCCGGCGTGAAACAGAAGTCAGATGACACAGCTCAAAGCCATCCTTGGGCCCACCAATACGGGCAAGACCCATTACGCGCTCGAACGCATGATGGCCCATGCCAGCGGCATGATCGGCCTGCCATTACGGCTTCTGGCGCGCGAAGTGTATGACAAGGTCGCCGCGGTGAAGGGCGCCAAGGCCGTCGCGCTGATAACGGGTGAAGAGCGCCTGGTTCCCGAACACCCGCGCTATTGGGTGTGCACGGTTGAATCGATGCCCGTCGAGGAAGAGGTCGCTTTCCTTGCGATTGATGAGATCCAGCTCGCCGAAGACGATGATCGCGGTCATGTCTTCACTGATCGTATTCTCAACGCGCGCGGGACGCAGGAGACTCTGCTGCTTGGCGCCGAAACCATGCGGGACGTTCTGCGTGAGCTTGACATTACATTCGAGACCGACACACGCGAGCGGTTCTCAGAGCTGCGCTATGCCGGCCCGCGAAAAATCACCAAGCTGCCCAAGCGGACCGCAATCGTCGCGTTCAGCGCCGAACAGGTCTATGCGATGGCCGAGGTCCTGCGCCGGCAGAAGGGCGGGGCCGCCGTGGTGATGGGCGGGCTGAGCCCCCGCACCCGCAACGCGCAAGTCGACCTCTATCAGTCGGGCGAGGTTGACTATCTTGTTGCCACCGACGCGATCGGCATGGGGCTGAACCTTGATGTTGATCGCATCGCTTTTGCCGGCCGCGCAAAGTTTGATGGCCGGCGCCATCGCTGGCTGACCAATGCAGAGCTTGGACAGATTGCCGGGCGCGCCGGGCGGTTTCGCACCGATGGCGAGTTTGGTGAGACCAATGAATGCCCCCCTTTCGAGGAAGCCGAGATCCGCGCGATCGAAGACCATAGCTATGAGCCGATTGCCGAGCTGCAATGGCGCAATAGCGCGCTCGACTATCGCTCGATCAAGACACTGATGGCCAGCCTGGCGCGAAAATCGCCGCATCAAAGCCTGCGGCAAAACCCTTATGGCCTCGACGAATGGGTGCTGCGCCGCATGGCCGAAGATGCCGCGATCGGACCTAACATTAAGGGTGAACGCAACGTACGCCGCCTCTGGGATCTCGCCCGCCTGCCTGATTTTCGCAAGGCTGGGCCCGAAGGCCATGGGCGTCTGGTGCTGGGCCTGGCTGAAACCCTGGCGGATCCCGACGCCCGGCTTGGCGAGGCTGCACTGGAGGAGCGATTGCGCGCGCTTGACGTAACAGAGGGCGATATTGCCCGCCTGCAGCAACGCCTCGCCATGATCAGGACCTGGACTTACGCATCTTTTAGAGCCGACTGGCTTGAAAATCCGGCCAAGTGGCGCGAAAGAACCCGTCAGATCGAAGATCGCTTGTCAGACGCGTTGCATGATGCCCTGACGCTGCGTTTTGTTGATCGGCGCACGACCGCATTGATCGCCGGGCTTAAAAGGGAAGATGTTTTGACGACAGAGGTTTCAGAGGAGGGCGAGGTCACGATTGAAGGCCACAAGGTCGGGCGCCTGGTCGGCCTCGCCTTCGAGCCTGACACCAATGCCTCAACGCTGGAAGGACGCACCGTACGCGGCGCCGCCCTGAAAGCCCTCGAACCCGTCATCGCTGAGCGTTTGAAAGCGATATCAGGCGCCCCCGAAACGGCCCTCGCCCTCGATGATCAGGCGCGCATCACCTGGACCAATGTTCCGGTCGGCCAGCTTGTGGCCGGCCCGCACTGGCTCGCCCCTTCGGTCAAACTGATTGGCGGCGAGGATAGCGAGCGTCATCAGCAGGATGCGGCCACCACGCGCCTGAATGAATGGCTCGGCGCGGAAATCACCAAACGCCTGCCGACCCATTTCAAGCTCAAATTCAGCCCGGACGAGACCGGCCTTGACGGGCTTGCCCGCGGGCTCGCCTTCCGGCTGCTCGAAGCTGGCGCGGCCACCGATCTGCGCGGCGAGGATCGCGCACTGCATCCCGGCCCAGAGGATCGCGCGAAACTGAAAGAGGCGGGCATTCGCTCGGGCCGGATCGCCGCTCACATACCCGATGCACAAAAGCCTGCCGCCCAGCGCTTGGTTGCAACCCTGCTTAGCCTGAGCGATGGGCGCCAGCGTAAAGTAGCGCCAGAAGGCGCTGGCTCGTTCGAGCTGGATGGCACCTGGCCGGACGAAGATCTCGCCGCACAAGGCTATTTGCGCTTTGGCAAACGCGCCGTGCGCGCCGATCTCGCCGAGCGTCTCGGCTGGGAGCTGTCGAAACGCCGCAAGGAGGCCGGCAAGGCCCAGTTTGAAGTCCCGCCGGATCTCGCCTCGATCGTGTCATGTCCGCTGGAAGATTTCCACAATGTGCTCAAAGGCTTCGGCCTCGCGCCGGCCGAAAAGGACCCTGAGACCGGCGCCGTCAAACTGTGGCGTTTTCAGTCGCGCGCCCGTCTGGACGAACAGAAGGAACGGCGCGACAAGCGCCCGCCACGGGCAAAATCTCAGCACAAAGACACACGGCGCCCTGGCAGCAAGGGCAAAACTGCAAACCAGCGCCGCCCGCGCCCATCACAAAAACCTGCCACACGTCAGCCGGATCCCGACAGCCCGTTTGCCGCTTTGGCCGTTCTGCTGCCGGACGAGAAACCCAAACCCGCGAAAAAGCGCCGTCCGAAGAAGAAAGCCAAACCACCGGCCGACACAACAGCCACACTGCCCGACACGCCAGAACCCGCGCAGACGCCCTCGCCAGAGTCGCCAAAGACCGGCGATGCCTGAGGCCGAAGCCGAAGACATCCGCCTTGATGTCTGGCTCTGGCGTGCGCGCTTCTTTCGCACACGCGCCCTGGCCACAGACTATATCGACCGGCGCGGGGTCCGCCTGACCCGCAGCGGCCAGACACGCAAGACAGACAAGCCCGGCCAACGCATCAAGCCGGGTGATGTACTGACCTTCTACAAGGCGAAATCCCTTGAAACTGTTGAGGTTTTGTCGGCTGGCACACGCCGCGGTCCCGCCGCCGAAGCACAGGACCTTTACAAGCGGCTCAGCGACCTCACATAGAGACATATGGCAGGCTTCTTTTCAAAGCTCTTCGGCGCTGGCGACCCCGCCGCAGATAGTAGCGGCGCAACTGACCCTTATGTGGCGGCCACCGCGCTGCTGGTCGAAGCGGCGCTCTCGGATGGCATCTATGCTGATCTCGAAAGCGATATGATCGCCGAAATCCTGGTGACCAGTTTCGAGATGGATGCCGCGCGGGCCGACGAGGTGCTCAAGCGCGGTGAAGAGCTGGCCGAACGTGCCACCGATACACATGCCCTGACCCGGCATGTCAAAAAACTTGGTGAGCCTGAACGCACCCGCGTGATAGAAGGCCTGTTTCGCGTCTCCCTTGCCGATGGCGACGCCTGCAAGTTTGAAGATGCGTTCATCCGGCACGTGGCCAGTTTGCTCCATATTGACGATGTCACACGGGCCCATGCGCGCAAACGGGCCATCGACGCGCAAAACTAAACGCACACGCGACATACAGTAGGATTGACTTGCGCTGCGTCGCTCGCCATGTGCAGGCGTTCTGAGTGAAATAACCGAGTCTGCGTAAATGACTTACATTGTTATGGATGCGTGCATCCGCTGCAAATATATGGATTGCGTCGAGGTCTGCCCCGTCGACTGTTTCTACGAGGGCGAGAACATGCTCGTCATCCATCCAGATGAATGTATTGATTGCGGCGTTTGCGAGCCTGAATGTCCTGTTGAAGCAATCAAGCCGGATACCGAAGACGAGCCCGATGCAAAATGGCTGAAAATCAACACTGATTATTCCAAGGTCTGGCCGAATATTACAATCATGAAAGACCCGCCAGCGGACCGGGAAGACTTTGCCCAGGAAACAGGAAAACTGGCCAAATATTTCAGCGACAAACCCGGCACTGGCGATTAATCGTCTGAAATTTGCAAAAATGTAAGCTATGGTTGAGTTCGGCGCGATTCTCTGCTATACAGATAAGCTGTAACCCATCTAGCAAGCCATGCATTCTCGTCGGCGCCATATCGCCCATAGCGCCGGGACAAGTGGCTTGTTTGCGTAGAGAAGAGGCGCCCGTCACATGGCAAAAACTGATACCAAAGAGAAACTCGACTTCGAGGCCGGACAGAAAATCGTTTATCCTGCGCATGGCGTGGGCAGCGTTACGGCCATCGAGCAGCAGACCGTCGCCGGGATGACGCTTGAGGTCTATGTGGTTTCTTTTGATCAGGACAAAATGATTTTGCGCGTTCCAACCAATCGCGCCATCGCATCGGGCATGCGCGCCCTGGCTGGATCAAAACTGGTTGAGGATGCGCTGCGCACGCTTGGCGGCAAGGCGCGGATCAAGCGGACAATGTGGTCGCGCCGGGCCCAGGAATATGAAGCGAAGATCAACTCAGGTGACTTGATCTCCATCGCAGAGGTTGTGCGTGACTTGCACCGCCTTGAAGATCAGCCAGAGCAATCCTACTCCGAGCGCCAGCTTTATGAAAGCGCGCTGGACCGTATGGCGCGCGAACTGGCGGCGGTTGAGAGCATTGACCATGACACCGCGATGGATCGGCTCGCCAAATCTCTCGCGAAAAAGAAAGCCGCCTGAAAGACAGGCGACGCGGACGACGCGTAAAAAACAAGCCCGCCCTTTCAAGGGGCGGGCTTTTCTTTGTCTTTCCGGCTCCGAACGCGTGTCTAGGACTGCGCCTCACTAAAGGCGCTGAACAGGTTCGCCGCCCTGACCGGGTCGCAGGACAGAATGACCAGATCATGATGCACACCGGCCTGATCGCTCACATGATCCTTCAACAGGGCCTCGCCGCGGAAGCCAAGCTCCTCGAAGATCGCAATCGCGCCCTTCTGGTCGGTGGTCATGCGCGCCATCAGTTTCGACAGGTTGCGCGCCAGCGCGATCTTGAAAATCTCCTGGATCAGTTCCCGCCCGAGCCCGATGCCGCGCATATCCTCAGAGACCAGCACCCGCACCTCGCCCACATGCTGAGACCAGGATAGCGGGTCTGTGATCACCGCCGCGCAGCCGATCACAACATCGCCCTTCATCGCGAGCAAGGTTGAGATATCGCCCTCCTCAGTCGCCTCGATCCAGGCGGAAACGACCTTCGGATTGGTAATATCGCGCACCAGAAAGAGCAGGTCATGCGGCGGCAATTGCTTTGCAAATGCCAGCACAGCGTCGCCGTCACCTTTGACCATAGGGCGAAATGTCAGCTTCTGGCCCTCCAGCGAGACATCGCGCACGCTATCCAAATCACTCATTATATCGACCTTTCTGCAAGCCATTCATCAAGACGCGGCCACATGCGTTTCACAGCATTTCGCCCGGCAATCAGGCTGGTATGGCCGCCCTTCAATTCCACTTCGAGTTTGTCCTCAGACCCAACCAGCTCAATCAACGGCGCGCTCGCCTTAGGGGGAATAATGTGATCATGCAGGGCGACAGCATGGAAGACGGGCGCTTTGATATTGGCAAGGTCGGCTGATTTTCCATTCACCACCAACTCGCCCGTATACAGCTTGTTGCCCCACATCAATTCCTTCGTGGTCTGGCGAAAATACTCGCCCGCAAGTGGCAACAATTCATTGGCCCAGCGCGCAAACTTGCGGTGATTTTCGACATATTCGTCGTTCCACATATTGTCCCAGAGGCGAATCTGGCCGGCCGTGCGTTTGGCCGGCGCCAACATGTCAAAAGACGAGACCAACAAATCTGGCGGAATATTGCCCACCGCGTCGACCAGCTTGTCGACATCGAAATACTTCGGATCGGCCATATGCGAGAACAAGCCCATCTCCTGCCAGTTCACCGGCGTGGTAAAACAGACCAGGTTCTTCATCGGACCATCGGGATGGGTCGCGGCATAGATCAGTGACAGGACACCGCCCATGCAATAGCCGACCACCGTCACATCCGTCTCGCCCGTGGCCTGCTGGATGCGATCAATACAGTCGGGAATAAAGTCCTGGGTATAATCGCCGAGATCGAGATGTTTTTCTTCCGGGCGCGGGGCATCCCAATCGATCACGAAAACATCATAGCCCGCATCAAGCAGATAGCTGACAAAGCTATAATCCTGGGCGATGTCGAACACATAAGCTTTATTGGTCGTCGCCATCACCATCAGGATCGGCACACGGTAAATCTCGTCGGAACGGGCCGGATAGTGATAGAGGTTCAGCGTGCCCCGGCTATAGATGGTCTGCTTCGGTGTCAGCCCGACGGCCGGCGCGGCCGAGGCAAAATACTCAACCCCTTTGATGCTGCGTTGGATGGTGCGCTCAACCAGCGTGCGCATAAAGCCCGGTGACTTGTCATCGCTCTGCGCATCCGCCAAGGCTAGCTCTCCCCTATCCGTCGCAGCGATCCGTAATCAGGTCTTCGTGCGTTTCGCCGCTGGCTTCTTCGCCGCCGGCTTTTTTCGTGTTGTTGTGCGTTTGGTTGTTGTTTTCGCGGCAGCCGCCTTGGTCTTTGGCGCTGGGGCCGGTGATGCTGGCGCAACCGTTTTCGTGCGCGTCGCTCTAGCGGCCGCCTTGGCACCTGGTGGCCGCTTCGTGCGCCGCGGACCGGGCGCGGGCTGAACCGCTTCGGCCGGGATCAGTTTCAGCAACATGGCCTCAATCCGAACCAGTCGGTCCTCGACAGAAATAATGCGCTCGCCAAGTGCCGTTACATCCTCGCGGCTCGGCATATTGTAGAACGCCAGACGCTTACCCATCCGGTTGGCAACGCCCTTTTTGACCCGCCTCTGAAACGTGTTCGCCATATTCGCAGTTTTGGCGAAACTCGGCGTCTCAAACAGCGCGGTGGACATTGCGTCCACGCGCCCCTCAAGCGCATCAACAGCTTTTCTCAAATTGAGCGCTGACTCTTTACTCTGTGACCTGGCGATTTTCATCTCCCACGTTTTCCAGAATACGTCTATACGCGGTACCCTCTTATAATTCGTAACTTTTTTCCGGAGAAGAGTCTACATCAAGTGGATAATTCCCCTTCCTGTCTCATTGTAAAAAATCGGCCCGCTCCGGTGATCCAATATCCGCCGCACATCGTAATGAACACAAGAGCCTTTTTTGGACCCCATGGAGAAGCCAGATGGCGTCACCGCAGCAGGATGGATCAGGAGACAGACGTTTCGTTCGTAAGGCGATGAAAGCGCCCATGCTCGAGGCCGATCATGAGCTCGATCTCGCACGGCGCTGGCGCAATGATGGCGACGAGCGCGCGCTGCACGAACTGACAACCGCTTATATGCGCCTGGTCATCTCGATGGCCGCCAAGTTCCGCCACTATGGCCTGCCGCGCGCCGATCTGGTTCAGGAAGGCAATGTCGGCCTGATGCAGGCAGCCGCGCGGTTCGACCCGACCCGTGAGGTACGTTTTTCCACCTATGCCTCCTGGTGGATCCGTTCATCCATTCAGGACTATGTCCTGCGCAACTGGTCAATTGTCCGCACCGGCACCACCTCGGCGCAGAAATCACTCTTCTTCAATCTGCGCCGGCTGCGCGCGAAAATTGACGATACGGATGATGGTGTGATGAGCGCGTCCAATCGCGAGTGGATCGCCGACCATCTGGGCGTTCCGGAACGCGATGTGGAGAATATGGCCGCCAGGCTTTCGGCCAGCGATCGCTCGCTCAACGCGCCGATGACAGCCGATGGCGATGCACAATGGCAGGACCTTTTGCCTGACACAGCGCCAGAGCCGGAAGAAGCGGTGATGGACCTCCATGATGGGGCGCGCCGTAAAGAGTGGATCGCCGAAGCACTTGATGCGCTCAATGAACGCGAAACCCTGATCATCACAGAGCGCCGCCTCAGCGATGATACGGTCACGCTTGAAGCACTTGGCCAGCGCCTCGGCATTTCCAAGGAACGCGTGCGCCAGATCGAACACCAGGCGCTCGGCAAACTGCGCAAAACGCTCACCACTATGCTGGGCGACCCGGAACAGGCCGGGCTGATCCCGGCGGGCTAGTCGGTCGGCGTCCCGATCTCATCATCAACAAAATCGAATATTGTTTGCAGCATGGACAAACGGTTCTGGCTGTCCAGCATAGAATGGCCTTCGTCCTTGACGATTTCTACGCGCACATCTTTTTCAGCCCGCTTTAAGGCTTTCTCCATGCGCGTACTGTGTCTGTAGTCGACCACATCATCATCTTTGCCATGAATAAGAAGGACAGGCGCGGTGAACTGGTTAGCGAAATTGATCGGCGAGGTCGCTTCCATGCGCGCCTTATCAGCCTTGGGATCACCAATCATCTCGCGCCAATAGCTGAGGATGTAGTGATTGCGGCCATGTTCGCGCGCCTCATCGGTGAACAATTGCCGCAAATCACTCACCGGTGCGATGGCTACAACACACTGATAGAGGTCAGGCGTGAACGCCCCGCCAGCCAGCGCCGCATATCCCCCATAACTCCAACCGACAATGCATGTTCTTCTCGGATCAGTGTAACCGGCTTGCACAAGCGCATCCAGGCCGTCGCTAACGTCGTCCTGCATCTTGCCGCCCCATTCTCCGTTCCCAGCCAGCATAAACTCGGCGCCAAAACCAGTTGATCCGCGGAAATTGGGTTGGACCACCAGATAGCCGCGGCTCGCAAAGAATTGCGCCATCCAGTAAAAGTCGACTTGATCATGGCTGCGGGGCCCGCCATGCGGCATCACAATTGTTGGTAGCTGGTGGCGCGTTTGCATTGTGTTCCCCACCGGCCAGGTCACAATGGCTGAGATTTTCTGTCCATCGCGCGCTTCATATTCAATCGATGAGACATCGCCAACTGCCTCTGGCGGGATGCCTGGCCGCGCTTGGGTAACGGCTGACAGCGAACCTGTTTCAGTGTTCAACAAAACATATTGCCCGGCAGTCCCGGCGCCGAAGATGTGGAGCAAGATCTTTGACCAATCATCATTGAAATCAACCAGATGGACAGTTGTCCCCTTCAGCTGCGCCATCGCTGCTTGAAAGCGCGCATCGATATCCGGATCAAAAAACTGATAGCTCGGTTGCAAACCGGCATATTCAATGCCGTGAATGATCTGATTATTGTCGCGGATAACGTCCGCGATGGAACGGATGCTATCACCCAAGCTTACCGGCTGCATATGGCCGTCAAAATCCATCTCAAGAAACGCGTGCTCGCTATCATAGTCCTTGACCGAAAGCACAAGCCCCGAATAATCGGACTTCACACCAAGAATCTCAAAAGGCGGACGGTCAACACCCTTTTGCTCAAAGATCTTGCGTCGCTTGTCACCCACCATTGTGTGAATGGCATACGTGCTCTCATCGTCGTCCATATTTTCTCGGCCAAGCAGCATCCCATCCGGTGAGAAGAACCAGCCAATCGTATGCTCGGGCCCGGTAACAACCGTGTGCCCGCGACCTGTTCTAAGATCTGCTCGAAACACTGCCTTGGCAATATCTCTATCGGTGCGCCCAATGTAGGCAGGCATCAACATTTCATTAGTCTCGTCAAGCCGACCGACAATGCGACCGAGACCCGACTGAGCAGGGTAAAGCTCTTCGGCCTTTCGCAGCAGCTGCTTAGTTTTACCGGTCTCTAGATTGTAGGAAATCGCCGCCGTAAAGTCGAACTCACCCCGATAGCCCCAAACATTCATCCTACGGTAACCGCGAATAACAATATGGTCCTCCGTCGCAAACCAGATCCAATTGCCCTGCAGATCGGTCAGATCTATCCGCGGCTTGAGCCCCTCTTCGACGCTGTGGGTCATCAAGATGTCCCGGCCCTCAAGACGAAGAATAAAGGCCAATTGATCGCCGCTGGGCGACATAGACATTGAGCGAACGACGGCGCGCTCTCCATAGGCTTCGATCGGCGGCTGCGCGACCCCCTCGGCCGACACTTGGCGGCACAGACCAACCAAAGCCATAACGGCCAACACAAAAACCAGACGCACTGTTACCCCCCACAAGCTCGATCATCTTTGCCACTGAAGTGGACCACACGCCCATCACAATACCAAACTATTATTCGGTAAGCCGCGCTTGCACAACGGCGCGTCAC
>JBCCMX010000035.1:0-16408 GCA_039026135.1 Pseudomonadota bacterium
GCCCATATTGCTTAGCGAGCCGGATCAAGGCCAGGCGCAACGCTTCATCATCGTCTGCCCTGCGGGCTTTGTATTGCTGCGTGGAGCGCGCCATGCCGACCGTTCTGCAAGTCCGCCGCAAGCAGAAGCGGAGATAGCGATGGGTGTGATGCCGCCACACATTACCGAGTTTCATGAAGCGGTAGCTGAGGCCAACGGTATTGCGCTCTATGGTCAATACTTGGAACGCGAGGCGGCACCGCTCATCAATCAATCACTGGTGGGGATCAGGCGACTGCGAGCTGGCCGACAGATTGGCTATCTACGCCTATCGCCCCGCAAGATAGCCTTCTTTGGCTATCACCTCGTCGATTACCTGCTAGGTGCCCTGGAGACGACCCAATGCCCAGATACAACAATCAAGACAGAGCGTTCCAAGTCGGCGACTACTGGCTCTCTAAACAGTCTCGCAGCGATGCATGGTGCCGAACCTGGTTCGACACCAAGACCCGACAAACAAAGCGCGTATCACTCCGCACTGCGGATTTTGACGAAGCCAAACAGCGCCTAACCGACTGGTTTATTCTCAGCCACACAAAGCAAGAGGAGAAACCAGAGGATGTCGCCCTAGCGGAAGTCTTCGCACGCTTTTACGAGCAACATGGCAAACACTTGAAGTCTGCTGCCGACGTGAACCGCACGCTGCGCTATTGGCTAGAGTTCTACAAAGACGCTTCTGTGATGGAAGCGACCAAACAAGATGTTCAGTCAAACTTCAGGCAATGGCTTGCCGACCACAAAGGCCTAAGCGTTGCGTCAGTACGTAAGTCCCTAATCATCGGCAAGTCCGCCCTTAACTGGGCTTGGAAACGTGGTGAACTCGCACAAATCCCTCATATCCCGTTGGTAAAACCGCCAACGCCTGAACCCAAAGGTCGCCCGCTGGAAGTTTCTGAAGTTGCCCAACTGTTGGAGCTTACCAAGGGGCACCATGTCAGCATATTGATTTCATTCATGCTGGGGACAGCTGCACGCACATCCGCCATTCTAGAACTCAATCTGGCCCAGATCGACGTTGACAACAGACTGGTTCACCTCAACCCCGAAGGGAGAGTTCAGACAAAAAAATATCGGCCAACCGTTAAGTTGCCCGAACAACTCGTCGACTATGCAGCAGAACGCAAAGCATGCGACGCATCAGAGCCACTCATTTGCTACAGGGGCAATGGGGTCAACTCTGTCAAAACTGCTTGGAACCGCTTTCGAGCAAAGAGTGGCCTGGAAGGTAATGTCCAAACATATTCGTTCAGGCATACCATGGCGCGCTGGTTGCGCATGAAGAGCGTGCCTGCCTGGGAAGTTGCAGCACAACTCGGACACAAGACCCCAGACTACACCACAACCGAGATCTATGCGCCGTACGACCCCGCGCACCTATCAAAAGCAGTCATCGCTATCGACGATTTTTTAGGTCAAGTTGCGTGTGAATTGCGTGTGAAATCCATGTCTGAATTTCTCTTGAATAGCAGATAATGCATTGTAAGTATTGGCGACCCCGACAGGATTTGAACCTGTGACCTACAGATTAGGAATCTGTTGCTCTATCCGACTGAGCTACGGGGCCCGTTCGCGTTTCTAACAAGCCAGGCCTGCTTTGGCGACTTTGTTTCTATTGCGTCTGGCAAGTCCGCCAGAATTCCGCCATTGGGCCCGCTTCGAAGCGCTCCATCACAATCTCGGTTGTCATCGGCACGAAATCGACTTCGCCAGCGGTTCGAAAATACATGGTCAAACTATACGCATCTGGGGGTTCAGCCCCGGGGCGCACACAAGACACCGCGCCGCCGCCAAGGTTCAAAACGCTTTCACCGGGCGCCTCGGCCTTTCGCTGGACCAGGACCTGCTCGACTGCGCGCATCCGCGCCATATCATTGTCAGCCAACCGATAAGTTCGGGTATAGAAGCCCTCGGACACTTCGCGGGTCAGTATGGCGCTCTCAACACCCTGTGTTGGTATAAGCTGAAAAGCCTCATCGACAAAAACCGCGCCGTCCAGATCAACCAAATCGATCTCGAAGTGCGCCCCGTTCGGCTTGATGATGAATGCATCTCGAAGGCGGAAGGCGACCTCCAGATCCGTCAGATCATTTTCCAACGGATTAATAGACTTCTGCACATCCATCGCGACCGCTTCATGTTCGGCATCATCTCCAGAAAACCGAACCGGCAGACTGTCCTCGATTGAAGCGAGCGGTTCAGCGGTGTCTTCGGGGCCCGGCAGATCGCGTTGGGATCCCCCGCACGCGCCGAGCGCGGCTGCGAACAGAACCAAACAAATTCTCATAATCGCGCCCTTTGCCGCTCAGCGTCAATTAGACTGAAACCGGCGCGATTTGAAAGTTAAACTAGCTTAGAAATTCCACGCCGATATCGGTGCGCGTTCTCCAGCGCACGCGGGCGCTCTTCTTTATTTTGAGACGCGGAATATCGATGCGGACCCGTTCTGTCATACAATCGGCCGCCACGAAGCGCAGCCGTGCTCCACATTGGGACACATCAAGGACAACGCCTTTCATGTCCTGGCCATTGCTGGTCTGCAATGACAGGTCGGCAAAAACATTTCGGCGCGGCGAAAATCGCAGCTCCGTTGGTAGTTCTGGCACATCAACGGCTTGCGCCGCCGCCTTTTTACCCGATTTCTTCTTCAATCCGCCAAACATAATCTTGAACTGACTCCTAAGACCCTTGCTGACGATAGCTGCAAGCTGGATGCCAATCCAACACCAACGCCACCTTATGTATCGATAAAGACCAATCGATCGCCGTCCACACGGCGGTAGAAACAGGATCGCCGGCCCGTGTGGCAAGCGCCGCCAGCCTGTTTGACCTTCAGAAGAACCGCGTCCTGATCACAATCAATGCGCAATTCTATCACGCTCTGAGTGTGACCGGACGTTTCCCCCTTGACCCAGAGGGCCGCGCGGGACCGCGACCAATAGGTCGCCTTGCCGGTTTCAATTGTTGCCTTGAGCGCCTGCGCATTCATCCAGGCCAGCATCAGAACCTCGCCCGTATCCGCGTCCTGAGCGACAGCCGCAATTAAGCCATCCTTGTTGAACTTCGGACGCACGGTCTCGGCGTCATCCTGGTCCTTCCCACCAAGCGGGGCAGCAAAAATATCCTGGTTCTGCGTCATGCGCCTGGTTTGTGGCTAAAAAATCAAAAAGCGCAAGCCCGTTGGCGAGGCGCCGTGCCACTTAAGTCTCTGGTCGCCAGTCGGGCGGCGCCAGCTCAAAGCCAGAGAATTCAAACCCGGGCGCCACGATACAGCTGACTAGTGTCCAGGCGCCAAGACTCTCCGCCGTCTGCCAATAGTGGCTTGGCACGCTGACTTGCGGGCGCTGGCCGGCGCGCAAATCAGGTCCAAGCATAAAGGATTGCGCGCCCTTGCCATCGGTTGGCGACAGGGTCAGCGACAAGGGACCGCCGGCATGCCACAGCCAATGCTCATCTCCATCAACCTTGTGCCAGGCTGAGGTCTCGTCAGCTTCCAAAAGATAATAGATCGCGGTGGAATGTCCGCGCCCGCCATTCTCGGCGCGAAATGTCTCGGCATAGTGCCCGCCTTCGGGATGCGGCTTCATGTCGAGAAGCCGAATAATCTCTTTCGCGCCGAGATCGCCGGATCGTGCGAATGCCATCTAGAACCTGTCCTTGCGGCCTCGAATCTCGGCGAATGTAGCCACCGGGTCGCCCGCATGGCCCATGGCCGTCTGCAATGCGGGATCGTCTGCCCGCAAGAACGGATTGGTTTCAAGCTCACGCGCGAGCCCAATCGGCACGGTCGGTTCGCCGCGGGCGCGCTTGTCATCAATCTCCGAGATATAGTCGCGCATCGCGCTATTCGACGGATCAATCGTCTCGGCAAATCGGGCATTGGCCTGGGTATATTCATGCGCGCAATAGAGCACCGTTTCAGGCGGCAGGGCTTTGACGCGCGACAGGCTTTGCCACATCATATCGGCATCGCCTTCAAAAACGCGGCCACAACCGAGCGCAAAGACCGCATCCCCAACAAAGGCAACGCGCTCGGCGCCGATATGAAACGCGACATGGCCCAGCGTGTGTCCTGGTACATCGATAACCGCCGCGTCCAAGTCGCCGAGACGAACCGTGTCGCCGCCGCTGACGGCCTGGTCGAGACCTGGAATCTTGTCGGCTTCGCCAGCTGGCCCGATGATCTGACAGCCGGTCACCTCCTTGATGGCAAGGTTTCCGCCAGCATGATCTGGGTGCCAGTGGGTGTTCCAGATCGCTGTAATGGTCCAGCCATGCGCTTCGGCCTCGGCCAGGTATCGCGCCGCGTCCGGCGTATCAATGGCCGCGGTCTGACCCGACGCCGTATCGTGGGCGAGAAAACCATAATTGTCACTTAGGCAAGGGAATTGATGTATCTGTAACATGTCACCATCTCTAACGGACCGAGCGTTGAAAGACAGAGCCATATGCGCCAAGCGGCTGCAACCCTTGAAAGTTTCTATCTTACCCCGCTTGGCCGCGCGGCGGCGATGCGGTTGCGCCTGCGCTTAAGTGCGCTGTGGGGCACTTGCGAGGGGCAATCTGTGCTCGGTGTCGGCTATGCTGACCCGCTCTTGCCGCTGTGGACACAAAGCGCGCAGGCCTGCATCAGCCTTCAGCCAGACACCGCCGGCGCCATTGGTTTTGGATCCGAGCGAGGGAATGCAAGCGCATTGTCACTTGAAGACAGATTTCCTTTCCCAGAGGGCAGCTTTGACAGGATTCTCCTTCTGCACGCCTTGGAAGAAGCGGAAAATCCGCGCGCCGTATTGCGCGAAGCCTGGCGGGTCCTGGCGCCAGAAGGCCGTATTGTTATCGCCACCGCCAATCGCCGCTCGCTGTGGTCGCTGGCCGAAAACAAAGCCTTCGGACAAGGACGCCCGTGGACGCGACGCCAGCTCATACGGTTTGCCAATGATAGCCTGTTCCAAGTGACCGCCAGTGCCACAGCGGTTCACATGCCGCCGGTGAACCTGTCCTTCATCACGGCAGCGGCCGGAACCTGGGAGCAGGTCGGCGAGGCGATTTTTCCTGCCCTTGGGGGGGTGGTTCTGGTCGAGGCGGTGAAGCGTCTTTACGCTGAACCTGGCGGCAGCGCAGGGGCGCCGGTCACCCAAGCTGTAAGAACAGGCGTGCGTTCATCTGCCGTGCCTAGGAAACAGGCAGCTAGACAACAGTCAAAAATTGACCAAGAAACAGGCTTTAATGCAAAGCGCAATCAAGATACGTCCAAGTAAATCATTGGGAGCAGGGAATGAAACTCGTCACCGCTATTTTTAAACCGAGTCGCCTCGACGCGGTGATTGATGCACTCGGCTCAATCGAAGTGTCCGGCCTTACCGTATCAGAAGTACGCGGCTATGGTCGTCAGCAGGGCAAGACGGAAGTGTATCGCGGCGCAGAATATGAGGTTCGCCTTTTGCCCAAGGTGAAGGTCGAAGTCGCCTGTTCGAGTGAAGATGCCGACCGCGTCGTCGAAGCCATGAGCGCGGCGGCAAGCACAGGGACCATTGGCGACGGCAAGATTTTCGTCGCACCGCTCGACACGATCATGCGTATCCGCACTGGCGAGCGCGACGATCAGGCGATCGGCGCTTAAACCCCGTTACAGTCTATTTCTGTTCGAGGTGCAAGATCACCTCGTCAGCCGTCCAGTTAAGCACGGCGATATTGGCCTGGCGAAACTCGCCCACGCGTCCGTTATGAATGTCGGCGCTGGCAACAACATCCAAACGCAGTGTATCACAAAGATCCACAATGTCGCGCAGTGTTGCCGGGTGCAGCACGTTTTCATCATGCCAGATCCGGCTTCCGGGCATACGCCCATTCGCCAGCAACGACAGCCGTCGACGCCAGTAGCCATAGTTTCGAAACGATACGATCACTTGCGGCGCGATACGTCCAAGCTCTTGCAGTACGCGCGCTGGGCGGCGCATCGACTGGATGGTCTTTGACAGGATCGCAACATCAAATCCAGCATCCGGAAAAACCTCCAGGTCGGTATCGGCGTCGCCCTGCACAACAGGCAAACCTCTGGCAAGTGCGACACCGGCCAGCTCGCTGGACAACTCCAGCCCGCGCGCATCAACTTGCTTTTCACTTTTCAGCAGGGCCAGCAGCGCACCATCCCCGCACCCGACATCAAGGACACGCACTCCTTCGGGCACGCGGCTGGCAATGGCGCGGTGGTCGGCCCGCAAATGGCGCGGCAGGCTCATTTCAGCCCTCGCTTTTCAGCTGCCGCCTCCAGAAACCCGCGCAAAGCCGACTCAAAGACCGGCTCCTCCAACAAAAATGCGTCATGCCCCTTGTCGGTCTCAATCTCGATATGACTGACCTCTACGCCGGCCGCCATGAGAGCCCGCGTCAGCGTGCGCGACTCAGCGGGCGGATAGTGCCAGTCTGAGCTGAACGAGAACAGGCAGAAGCGGACAGGTGAATGGCGAAACGGTTCGGCCAAAACACCACCATAAGCGGTTTCGAGGTCAAAATAATCCATCGCGCGCGTCACGTAGAGATAGGAATTGGCGTCAAACCGGTCGACAAAACTGCGGCCCTGATATCGCAGATAGGATTCGATCTGAAAATCGGCATCAAAGCTGAAACTGGTCGCCTCTCGGTCTTGCAGCCCGCGATCAAATTTCTGCTTCAGCGCCTCCTCCGACACATAGGTAATGTGCGCTGCCATGCGTGCGATTGACAGGCCGCGCTCGGGCTTTGTGCCAGCTGCCAGATAGGCACCATCAAGCCATTCAGGGTCCGCCATAATCGCTTGGCGACCCACTTCATAGAATCCGATATTCTGCGCTGACTGACGCGCGGCCGTCGCGATTGGCAGCGAGCAAAACACCTGGTCCGGCGCCTGAATGGCCCATTCGAGTGCCTGCATACCGCCCATCGAGCCACCAGCAACCGCGAAAATACTCTCTAGCCCGAGCGCTGCAATGAATGCCCGCTGCGCGCGAACCATGTCAGCAATTGTGATCACGGGGAAGCGTGTGCCCCAGGGCGCCCCATCTGGCGCGAGCGAGGCCGGGCCGGTTGTCCCCATACAGCCGCCCAGTACATTGGTCGAAATCACATAATAGCGATCTGTATCAATCGGCTTGCCTGGCCCAATCATGCGTGGCCACCAGGCCGGCCGGCCGGTCACCGCGTTTTCAGATGCGGCATATTGGTCACCCGTCAACGCATGGCAGATCAAGACAGCGTTCGACTTCTCCGCGTTCAGCGCGCCATAGGTTTCGTAAGCGATAAGAACGTTTTCAAGCGACGACCCGCTGTCCAACCGCAACGGGTTTGGCAGAACAAGGTGTTGCGCGTCATCAACGCTTATGCGGGCAGGGTCAGTCATTTACGGCGTTTTAGGCGGATTTGGGCCATTGTCGATACGCCTTCAGACGTGCCACTGCAGGCGAAGGCCTTGATTTTCATGAGCCTTGGCGGCAGGTCTGCGCTTCGAGCATTGGAGTAAGTGATGTCTGGTCCACAACCAAATCCCAACATTATGGGTATTGTCCCCTATAAAGGCGGGCAGAAGCTGGCGCATGGGCACAAACTCTCATCAAATGAGAACCCACTCGGTTTCAGCCCGAAAGCCAAGGCAGCCATCACATCGGCTTGCGAGCGCCTGGAGGAATATCCCGACGGCAACGCTGTTGCCCTGCGCCGGGCGATCGGTGCAAAATTCGGATTGGACGCTGATCGTATTTTCTGCGGGGCCGGCTCTGATGAAATTTTTCAGCTTCTCGGACAGGCCTATCTGTCACCGGGCGACGAGATTCTTCAAAGTGCGCACGGTTTCCTGATCTACCGGCTTGTCGCCGAACAGGCCGGCGCGGCCACAATCAGTGCGCCGGAAACGGACCTTTGCGCCAATGTTGATGCACTGCTTGATCATATCAGCGCGCGCACAAAAATCGTTTTTCTGGCAAACCCGAACAATCCGACAGGGACCTATATTCCCTATAGCGAGGTCAAACGCCTGCAGGCCGGGCTACCCGAGAATGTGCTTCTCGTGCTCGACGGTGCGTATGCAGAATATGTTCGCACCAACGATTACTCTGCCGGGGCTGAACTGGCGGGCGAAGCGCCGAACGTTATCATGACTCGCACATTCTCAAAGATCCACGGTCTGGCCGGGCTGCGCCTTGGCTGGGGCTACGGGCCGCAGAGTGTAATCGATACTTTGAACCGCGTGCGCGGCCCTTTTAATATCTCGGCGCCAGCCCAGGCAGCGGGGATTGCGGCAATCGAGGATGACCGCTTTGTCGCTCAATCGATCGACCACAATAGCGCTGAGCTTGCCCGTATCAGCGAGGCCATCTCGGCGGCGGGCTTTCGAACCTATCCGAGCGCGGCCAATTTTGTCCTGGTGGAGTTTGACGACAAACCCGGCCGCCGCGCCGCTGATGCTGACGCGTTCCTGCGTTCGCGCGGACTGGTTGTGCGTGACGTGAAAGCCTATGGCCTTCCAAACTGCCTTCGCGTCTCTGTCGGCACAACCATCGCGAATGATGAGCTGATTGAAGCTTTCACTGCCTTTGCAGCTGCCACATGAGTGAGAAGCCTGTATTCGACAAGATCGCGATTATCGGCGTCGGCCTGCTTGGCTCATCCATCGCGCATGCGGTCAAGGCCTATGGCGGGGCGAGGCATGTGGCCTTATTTGATCACGATAACGGCGCGTCGGATCTGGCGCGAAACATCGTGCCTGGCGACGTCGCAGACACCATCACAGAGGCTGTCAGCGAGGCTGATGCGGTTTTCCTCTGCACGCCTGTCGGCACGCTCCGAGTTATCACCGAAGCCATCGCGCCCGACC
This sequence comes from Pseudomonadota bacterium, assembly GCA_039026135.1. Lineage (GTDB taxonomy): Bacteria > Pseudomonadota > Alphaproteobacteria > Caulobacterales > Hyphomonadaceae > Henriciella. Next base: position 8,882 of record JBCCMX010000035.1, read on the forward strand.
TGAAGCCGGGCGCCATTCTCACCGATGTCGGCTCAGTCAAATTGGTTGCCGCAGCTGATATGCTGGCTGCGAGCCACTCCGGCACGCATGTTATTCCAGGTCACCCGATTGCCGGCACCGAGGAATCTGGCCCGAGTGCCGGCTTTGCGAGCCTGTTTCAAGGCGCCTGGCACATTCTGACGCCGACCGATAATCAGTCTGCTGACTATATGAATTCCGTAGACAGACTATCACATTTCTGGACCGGTCTCGGCGCAAAGGTCGAGACGATGGATGCCGCGCATCATGATCGCGTACTAGCCATCACATCGCACCTGCCGCACCTAATTGCCTTCAATATCGTATCGACGGCCTATGATATTGAACAAATTGCCGACAAGGATGTCGTCAAGTACTCAGCCGGCGGGTTTCGCGATTTCACCCGTATCGCCGCCTCTGACCCTGTAATGTGGCGTGATGTCTTTCTCGCCAATAAGGACGCGGTCCTCGACACACTGGGACGTTTCACAGAAGATCTAAACGCCCTTCAAAAAGCGATTCGTAATGCCGATGGCGACCAGCTGATCAAGGAATTCACAAGGGCCAGAAACATTCGCAAAGCCATTGTGGAAGCCGGGCTCGACACCGACAAGGCTGACTTTGGCCGGCGTTCGGACGAGACGCCACACGATGACGCGTGATCAGATTTAGTCAACTTTTTGGTTGATTAAATAGAAGGCTTATTTTAGTGAACCAAAAAGTTCACCTTTAGGCCTTTCTTGCAATGACACATCTCGACCAAACATTTGCAGCGCTAAGCGACACGACGCGCCGTGCCATCCTTGCGCGCCTCGCCTCTGGCGATGTTTCCCTGTCGGATTTGGCTGTGCCATTCGACATGTCGCAGACCGCCGTATCAAAACATGTCCGTGTACTGAGTGATGCCGGTCTGGTGAGTGTGCGCAAGCGGGGGCGCACGCGCTATTGCACACTTCATACTGGCCCAATGCAAGAGGCCGTCTCATGGTTGGAGAAGTATCAGAGTTTCTGGACCGGTCAGTTCGACGCGCTGTCCAAACATATGGAGGGCAAGACACAATGAGCCTGCCATTTATCACATCTCCGCACGGCGCGGAGCCCGTTGTCGCCGAAGCCCTGTTCAAGGCCGACGCCCAGCGGATGTTTGACGCCTGGACCACGCCGGACGATGTCCGGGCCTGGTTTGGCCCTGGCCCGGATCAAATGTCTGAAATCGAGATCGATCTGCGTGTCGGCGGGCGGTACCGCTTCGTCTACGCGCTCGACAATGGGGTGCAGGACACACTGTCGGGGATCTATCGAGAGATCGTTTCGCCAAACCGTCTGTCCTATAGCTGGGTCCATACGCGCACATTCGAAGATGGGCGCAGCGAGTCGACAGCTGAATCTGTCGTCACCATCACCTTTGATGCGCAAGCGAACGGGACTTTTGTGCGCCTTGTCCATGAAGCCATCCGCTCGATTGATGGGCGCGAGGGCGTCGGCAACGGTTGGAGTGGCACTTTCGTGCGCCTCGCCGCGAGCCTTGGAATTGAAGAAGCCGCCTAGATCAGCAAAAAAATACAGCACCTGGCCAGCAAATGATGCAGGCGTGATTAGCCATCATGCCGGTTATATGACAGACTTGGCTTATGAGAGTATTTGCTGCTGCCCTGACACTTCTTGCAATCGCCGCCTGCGCCTCAAGCGCGCCCTATGGTCCAGTCTTAAAGAGTGGGGGCCAAGGCTATTCGAGCTTGCAGATTGAGGACAATCGGTTCCGCATTTCATATCGCGACCAGGACCCTGCGGCCGCCCGCAATCGCGCGCTTCGCCGCGCCGCCGAGACCGCCTTGGAACAGGGCGCTGAGTGGTTTCAGGTCGTCTCAGCCTATGACGAACCCGACAGCACATATGACCGCGGTGGCTCGTCAGTGAGCATTGGCGCAGCAGGCGGATCACGCGGCAATACCAGCGTCGGCCTGGGAATTGGCCTCAGTTTGCCCTTGGGCGGCGGCGGGGCGCGCGGGCCGCTAACCCATGTGTTGGAGATCATCACTGGATCCGACGAAAAGCCGGAGGGCGCGGCCGTCTATGATGTCGAAACGGTCCTTATGGACACCTCCGGCGCCTAGGCTGGAATGGGCTCACCCGCCCAGTCAAAGGCCTTGCCACTATCCTTCGGCGTCAAACTATCCATGACATCCAGCAAGTAGCTGGCAGATGCCTGCGGCGTGAACAGTTTGTCCTGTGGCACATTTGACTGAAAGGGTTTTGAAAGATCTGTGTCGACCGTGCCGGGGTGTAGGCTGACCGCAACAAATTCCGGATGCGAGCGCGACAGCTCGATCGCATAGTTGCGCACCAGCATATTCAGCGCCGCTTTTGAGGCCCGGTAGGCATGCCAGCCACCCAACCGGTTATCGCTGATCGATCCCACGCGCGCCGAGACGGCGGCGAACATGGCCCGGTGTTTCTTTGGCATAATTGGCAGGAAGTGTTTGGCGACAAGGCCTGGCCCAATCGTATTGACGGCAAAAACACGTTCAAAAGCCTCTGCCGACTGGTGGCGATATGACTTTTCCGGCTGCAGGGCATCAGCATCCGACAACAGACCCGTGGCGACCACAACCAGCTGCACCGGCCCTTCGGCCGAGATGGCCTGCGCCGCCGCACTGATCGCGTGCTCCTCTGTCAGGTCAATCCAGCCGCTGCGAACCTTGCCTGCATCAATGGCCGTGCCCGACCGAGACAAGGCATAGACACAATCAATTTCTGGCCGTTCCGCCAGGATTTGCGTAAATGCCGCGCCGAGCCCGCCACTTGCCCCGATAATTACCGCACGCATGCTGCCTCCCATGTCGCGACAAGGGAGATAGTGCGATCATGAGCAAGGTACAGTCCGCAACAACGCGATGGCCGCGCGCTGTCGGCGCTAGACTTGCAAACCGGTCTTGCGTCGATAGGTGGAAATCAGATCCAGCTGCGCCGTTGTTGGTGTGCCCTCAGCCTCAGACACCGCCACCAACATACCATCCATATCGATCAGCTGCTCCGGTCCGAGAGACGGCGTTGACTGAAGATAGCCGGCCATTCGCCGCACAATTGTGTCCGGCGCGCCCTCATCACGTGACAACCAGGCCGATTGCGAAATCAGTTTGTCCGCGTCCGACTCGGTAAACTCAAAATGCTGCATGATTTCCGCGCGGATACACGCTTGCTGCAATTCGGTCAGCGGGCCGCGTGCCTGGGCGACTTCGAGCATCATAATCGTTGCGGCCTCACGCGGATCGTTCACGACACCGAGCCCGCGCTTGCCCGAACGATTTCGGAAGGCGAGCTTGCGCGGCAGGTTTGCCGCGCTCTTGGCCAGTTTCGCCCCATCTTTCGCCGCTTCCGACAGAGCCTTTATGCGCCAATACCAGACAACAATAAAAGCCAGAATACTGAGTATGCCGATAATGATTTGCACTAAGACACCTCCGTTCTAAGGTGTATTTAGTACTTATCGGCCGACAGATGAAGTCATAACGGGCGACGAATTCGACAATGAACCGTGAAACCTACAATGCTTATTGCGCGAGCCTGCTGGCGACACATCATGTGGTTCAATGGGGCGATGCTGACGTCTGGAAAGTTGCCGGAAAGGTCTTCGCCATTGGCGGGCGTTCGGACACCGGGTCGCTGACGGTGACGTTCAAGGTCTCCGCGCTTTCCTATGATATTTTGAAGGATCAACCGGGCCTGCGGCCAGCGCCATATCTCGCCTCGCGCGGGATGACATGGATCCAGCACTTTGAAGCACCCGGACTGAACGACGACGATATGAGAGCCTATATCGCTGAGAGCCACAGAATTGTTGCGGCGGGACTGTCAAAGAAAAAACAACGCGAGCATGGCCTGCTGGCCGAGCTCTAGCGCGGCGCCGCGACGGCGGCCGCAGCAGCACTCTTCAGATCCGCCTGCGCGGCATCAATGGCTGCACCAACAAGCGCTGTCCACGCTTCAATCGAGCCTGCCTGGTCAACCCCGTCTGCAAACGTCACAGAGCGGGATGCATTCACACAGCCGCCCTGACCACCAACAAAACCCGCAACCGCATCGGTGGCGCCGGCCCCTTGAGCACCATAGCCGGGCACAAGGAAAAGTGCGTTCGGTGCCAGGGCGCGAAGCTTGCGCGCTTCATCCGGGCCGGTTGCGCCCGTCACCAGCATAAGGCCCGACCAACCACTTTTGCCTTTCAGCTCTTCAATCATCGGCGCGAGCGACTGAACGACACGCACGTAAAGCGGCGCGCCTTCCATATCGCGTGCCTGATAATCCTGCGCGCCCGGGTTTGACGTGCGCGCCAAAACGATCACGCCTTTGCCGGCCGCCTTCGCTGTGCGCACTAGTGGGGCAAGCGTGTCCCGCCCCATATAAGGGTTAACCGTGAGCGCATCGCAGACGAACGGGGCGTCGGCAGCGAGATAGGCGGCCGCATAGCCTTCAGCTGTCGAGCCGATATCACCGCGTTTGGCATCCATCAGAACAACCAGCCCGGCGCGCCGCGCCGCAAGACAGACCTCAGACAGTGCGCGCATGCCCTGCCAGCCATGGCGCTCAAACAGCCCCACCTGCGGCTTGATGATCCCAGCACGCCTACTTGCGGCGGCCACAACGGCCTCGCCCCAGGCTCTCAACCCATCTGGCGTGTCACCGCCGAAGATTTGCGGTATACGCCCGGCATGCGGATCGATCCCGACACAGAGCGGCCCATACGTGGCGGCGGCTTCAACCAGTCGATCTGCAAAGGCGATCAACGGCTCTCCTCAACATCGCACGCCACCTTCACCACCTGAAGTAAGCGGCGCGCGCTGTCGGCCTGGCTGCCATAGGTCTGCGGCGTAAACGCGCGCGTGGTCGTTCCCATTAGCGCAACACCTTGTTCCTCAAGGAATTTCGACATTGCTTCCGGCGATGAGGTATAAATCCGGCCGCGCCGCGGGCTTTCGGCAATAATCACCCCGCGCACTTCGCCATTCTCGTCATAGACTGGACCGCCGCTCATCCCGCCGAGCGTGCCGGCAAGGCCCTCGGTCCGCCCGCTTTCCCCCCATGTTAGCACCGACTCGCTGCCTTCACGCTCGCCATTTGTAATCAATTTTGCCCGCGACATGAGCCGCGAAACCGCTTCGCCCGGGCGGCCTTGGGGATAACCGACATGATAGCCATAGGTGCCGATCCGCAGATTGGATCCGGTGTTCAGGACAACCGGATTGGGGCTGATACTCGTGCGTATCAGCGCCAGGTCGCTATCGCTCGACCAGGCAATCTGCTCGGCTTCAACATATTGGTTCGGCGCTACCAAAAGCGCGACATTTTCACATCCCTCGACGACATGGCGCGCCGTTAGCCAATCGCCCTCTTCACTAATGGCAAAGGCACTTCCAATCCCGTCTTTTGGCCGAGACACCTGAACGACGACACGATCATCAAACACCGACGCTGGCGGCAGCATGGCGCCTTCAAACTCAATCGCCTCCGGCGGCGGCGGCGGCGCGTCATGCGCCGGCGCTCCGGAAAAGATCGCCCACATCACGCCGAGAAAGGCGAGCATATAAATGATCCAATCTGGTACGAGGCGCAGCACGTTCAGGTCCCTTTTCCTAAAACCGTTGCAATTCCGGGTCCCAAAGGCCAGCCGCCAATAGCATCGCAACAGAAATTTTCGAGGCAACAAGCACGATTGCCGCCCCGGCCTCGTCATTTTGAATGCGATCAGGAACGTCGCGCAAAATCATGTCAATCAGCCGGTAAGTCAAAAGCTGCAACAGCAAAGCCACTGATCCCCACAGCAAAAGGTCAAGCAGAGTCGTACTCGAGGCAAGGCAAGACGCGATGGGGATCGCCAAACCGACGACCGCGCCTGCTAGTGCCAGACCCGCTGCGCCGTTTCCGTTCTTGACGAGCGCCAATTCCTTCCACGGCGTCAACAAGACATAGATGGAGCTTGCAACCAGCAGCAGAAGGCCTGCCGTCCCGGTCCAGAGCAGGAAAACCGGGAATCCTTGTTGAAACGAGTTGAGGGTCGCCGTCATTTCGTGTTTCTCACCTTTTGCTCCACCCCCAGACGGTCTATCGAAGGCCTTGGCTCTACTCAAGACGGAAGCGTATTATGTTGGAAGGAAAAACCGCCCTTGTTACAGGTTCGACCAGTGGAATTGGTCTGGCGATCGCTGAGAAACTGGCAGACGCCGGCGCCAATGTGGTGCTCAGCGGCCTGGCAAGCGACGAAGAAGCCGACGCGCTGAAGTCCCGGCTGCACGAGACTTACGGCGTGAAGGTCGGATTCTCAGGCGCCAATCTGACCGATGCCGAGGCCATTGAAGGCATGATGGGCTATGTCGCCCGCGATTTCGGCGGCGCAGATATTCTGGTCAACAATGCAGGGATTCAGCACGTCGCGCCCATCGAGGACTTTCCGCCGGCGCGGTGGGACCTCATCATCGCGCTGAACCTAACGGCGGCATTCCATACAACGCGCATGGCCATTTCGGGCATGAAAGACAAAGGCTGGGGGCGCATCATCAATACCGCAAGCGCCCACGCGCTCGTCGCTTCGCCCTTCAAGTCAGCTTATGTCGCGGCTAAGCATGGCATTGCCGGCCTGACCAAAACAGTCGCTCTGGAGGGCGCAGAACATGGCGTGCGCTGCAATGCCATCTGCCCTGGATATGTATTCACGCCGCTTGTTGAGGGCCAGATCGCCGATACAGCAGAAGCGCGCGGCATTTCAAAAGACGACGTTGTCAAGGATGTTTTGCTCGCCGCGCAACCCACGAAGGAATTCGTCACCGTTGAGCAGATTGCTGACTTCAGCGTCTTCCTCTGCTCGGAAGCGGGCGCCTCCATGAATGGTGCCATCCTGAGCATGGATGGCGGCTGGGTAGCGCAATAAACCCGCAAAACGGACTAACCGCGCTCAAACGGATCGCGCATCAAGATTACATCCTCGCGCTCAGGTGAGGTTGAAACAAGCGCGCAGGGTTTTCCGACCAGTTCCTCAAGGCGTCTGACATATTTCACGGCCTCGGCGGGCAAGTCATTCCAGCTGCGCGCGCCGCGCGTCGATCCCGACCAGCCCGGCATGGTCTCATAAATCGGCTCGACAGCCGCTTGGGACGCGGCGGTTGCCGGCAAATAATCATACTGCGCCCCGCCCAGCTGATAGCCGGTGCAGACCTTGATCTCTTCCATGCCGTCGAGCACATCAAGCTTGGTCAGCGCAAGCCCATCGACCCCGGACACCGCACAGGCCTGACGCACCATCACGGCATCAAACCAGCCACAGCGGCGTTTGCGCCCTGTCACCGTACCAAACTCATGACCCTTCGTACCCAAGAGCTCGCCAATCTCATTGTCCTGCTCGGTTGGAAACGGGCCGGCGCCAACCCGGGTGGTGTAAGCCTTGGCGAGACCCAAAACGTAACTGACCGCGCGCGGGCCAAGCCCTGTTCCGGCCGCGGCTTGGCCGGCGACAACATTCGA
>JBCCMX010000036.1:0-16231 GCA_039026135.1 Pseudomonadota bacterium
CGGAGACCTCCTATTCGTTTGCGCAAATCTGGCACGCCGGCTGAAAGTGGACCCCGAGGCCGCGCTCCGGCGCGCAAATGACAAATTCGAGCGCCGCTTTCATAGTATGGAGGCGATTGCAGACGCTGACGGCCTGGCCTTTTCAGAGCTAAGCCTCGAGCAACAAGAAGCGATGTGGCAGCGCGTCAAACAGCGCGAGCACGGGGCTTAATCAGTCAATCTCGATACCGAATAGCGTTTTCAATCGGCCAATTTCAGGCTGAGCCAGCCGCACGCGCAAATCTACATTCCCATTGTCCTTAAACGTTTCATCTTCAACTTGAGCATGCGCATGGATCCATGCGCGCGCCGCGCCGTCATCCGGTCCAAGCGTTACGCTCAAGCGTGCCGTTCCCGACAGAAGTTCAGCCTCGATCACAGCAAGCAGCTGATCGACGCCCTCCCCTGTCAGCGCGGACACAAGGACCGCGCGGTCATCCCCATTAGGATCGGTCTCGGGCGTGCCGGCCAAAACGGCACGCTGGCGCGGTGACAGGCAATCGGCTTTGTTCCAAGCTTCGATAACGGGCGGCAACGGCTCACCGGCCGCGTTGGTTAGTTGCTGCAGCACTTTCAGAACTTCTCGCTTTTGCTGGGCGTCATCGGGGCTTGCGCGATCACGGACGTGCAAAATCAGGTCAGCGGCGAGCGTTTCCTCAAGCGTCGCGCGAAAACTGTCGATCAGTCCTGTCGGCAGATCTGTAATGAATCCAACAGTATCGACCAGACTCCCATCGCCCAGGGTCGGTAGCGAGAACTTGCGAATTGTCGAATCCAAGGTTGCAAATGGCATGTCTTTCGCCAGAACATCGGCGCCACTCAGGCGATTGAACAGCGTTGACTTACCGGCATTTGTATAGCCAACAAGCGCAACAAGAGGTTTGCTTTGCCGCCGTCGCCCGGCGCGCTGAACCCCGCGTGTGCGGCGCACGTCCTCCAATTGCCGGCGGAAACTTGCCAGCTGACGATCCAGCATCCGCCTGTCGGATTCCAGCTGCGTTTCACCCGGGCCGCCGAGAAAGCCGCTACCGCCGCGCTGCCGCTCAAGGTGCGTCCAGGTTCTCACCAGCCGAGACCGCTCATAGAGCAGCCGGGCATGTTCGACCTGCAAGACGCCTTCTCTGGTTCGCGCGCGCAGGCCGAATATCTCGAGTATAAGCCCCGTGCGATCGACCACTTTCTGGCCAAGCCGTGTTTCGAGATTGCGTTGCTGGACCGGTGTTAGTGCCGCGTCGATAACAGCCAAAGACGCGCCACTCTCGCGAAGGTTGTCGTCAAACCGATCCAACAAACCTCCAGACAGAAGATGCGATGCGCTGGGCGAGCGAAGCTGTTCAGCGCGCACAAAGGCGGCCTCAAAGCCCAGCGCTTTGATCAAGCCTTCGGTTTCTTTCAGTCGTTCTTCAGATGGGCGATCAATCGGATCGGTCCAAGGGATGATGACGCCGGCGCGGTCGATCAGCTGCTCCAAGTGTCAGGCCCGTTGCATGGTGTTTAGCCGTCAGCCTCTTCATCAAACAACTGAACCGGCGCGCCAGGTGCGATTGTCGATATCGCGTGTTTATACACCAGTTGGGGCGGGCGACCGTCGCCGCGCAAGAGCACACAAAAGTTATCGAACCACGTTACAACGCCTTGCAGCTTCACGCCATTTACAAGGAAAATTGTCAGTGGGGTCTTAGACTTCCTTACAGCATTCAGGAACGTATCTTGGAGGTTTTGCTTTTTTTCAGAAGACATCGCTTGCCTACCTTTGTTATTGTTATGTTTTGCGGCTATCTCGATTAAAAAATGAAAGCAAGTCTTTCCGGCCTTTAGGCCCGCCAGAATGACGGATTGAGCGTTGGGAGCAACGCAATCACCTCTAGGCGCCCAAGAAGCATGCCCAAAATTGCGCAAATTTGAAGCAAGGGGCCCGCGTCGACCACTCCGCCATCAATTATATGGCCTGAATTCGACAAACTTCCAATAGCGGTACGAATTGCCGCTTCAAATGGCAGTCCGAGCACCGATAGCAGTAAGACGCCGGTCACCGCAGCGATGATATAGCCAACGAGATAGACCCAGACTCCCGCAACAGTTTCCTCAGACTGATACTGGCCACGAAATCTGAACTTCTGGACGCTGCCACGATAGCCAAGCTGAATGAACTCAAGGCCGACGCGCCGGGACAGCACGATCAGTCGGGCGAGCTTGATGCCGCCAGCAGCCGACAGGGCTGATCCTCCGATCAAGACAGGCAGAATCTCCAGCGGCAAGGGAATTCTCTGAAAACGCGAGGAATCGCTGAGCGCCATCCCGCTCGTTGCCAGGGATGAAAGGCTCCAGCCCATCGCCTGGAAAATCGGCACACCGGCCAAAAACACCAGTATCCCAACGGCACCAAGCGCAAACACCAGAGCCACCGTCTCCGGATCGCTCACGGCTCGCGCCCATTTTCGCGAAACGATATGGTCTGTGACCACAAATCCCACAGTGCCAAACACCAATCCAACAAATATCAGCGCCGATTGGATGGGGTTCATCGCCGGGTTGTAAGTGGTTGATGTTGGATCGACCAAACCCGTCGTAATCGCACTGATCGACCAGCTAAAGGCCGCGCGCGGTGACGCCCCAAGCATCAGGAGAAGGGATGACAGGATCAGCGTGCTAGAGATCACAAGCACTGTCGTCGCCCGCACCACTTTGGGGAGTGAATCGAAAAAGTCGCCTTCCCTAATCGTGAATAGGTAGCTGCGATGAATACCTGGTCCACCGAGGTTCAGGGCCGACAATATGCTTGCCGCGATCGTAATTGCGGCAATTGCGCCGAGAAGATGCAGGACCGCGCGCCAGACCAAGAGGCTCGTCGGCAAGGGGTTCTCGGCGTCAGTAATCAGGCTCTGACCGGTCGTCGTTAAACATGATACGGCTTCGTAATAGGCCGTCAGCACCCGCGGCTCATCCATAAAGGAAAAGAATGGGATGCCCGCTGGCAGCGGCAAAACAATCCAGATCAATACGGCAATCGCCAGACCGTCATTCGGGCTGGTGCGTCGTTCGGAAGCGTCTGTCAGAAAGAGAACCGTTCCGGCCATAACCATCAAAATGATACTTGTGACGAGGAAAACGCCGAGCTGAAGCCGGTCACCAACGATCCATGCCACGAAAGCTCCAAGCGCCAGACATGCCGCCAGCGCAGTAGTCAGCATTGAAAAGACGCGGATGATCGCGAGATGGTTCATGAGGAGGCTATTTGAGCTGGTTGGCTAGAAAAAGTCAGCACTGACCCGGAAAAATTGCTCAACCTTTCGCGTCAGCGCGTTTTCATAAAATACCAGGATCCGGTCATCAGCCTGCACCCGCAAAAGCCGATTGGGATAAAGCACCTGTTCATTGCGAACGACAGCGGCAACAGTGACACCCTCCGGCAGGTCATCATAGCCAACGGGCTTACCGATCAAGGGCGATGAGGCAAGCGCGACGCCTTCAGCGATTTCCGCCGCACCATCCTCGAGCGAGTGAACCGACAATATCCGGCCACGGCGCAGCTTTGACAAGATCCGAGAGACGCTGAGCGCGCGCGGATCAAGCACGGCGTCAATGTCGAGATCGGCAGAAATTGCAACAAGCTCGGTAGCATTGACCAAGACGTGGCTGCGCTTGGCGCCAAGCTGTTTGGCGAGTTTGCCAATCAACATGTTGGTTTTGTCATCGTCTGTTACCGCCACAACAATGTCGGCAGATGTTACACCCGCCTCGTGCAATATACTGCGTGACAGCCCGTCGCCATTGATCACAATGGTCTGTCTGAGCTTCGACACGGCCTCGTCCGCACGTGCCTCATCCGCCTCAATCAACCGAACACGGGTGCCGGCCCATTTTTCAAGCTGAGAGGCCACATAGACGCCGACATTGCCGCCGCCGACAATGACCACCCGGCGCAGCGCATCGGCCGAGCGATTGAAGAGCTTGTAAAGCCGGGCCGACTGACCTTTTGAGACCGTGATATAGGCGACATCTCCTGCGATCAGCTGATCATTCCCCCGCGGCGCAAACACTGCATCGCCGCGCCGAATGCCGACGACGCGGGCGCCAAGGTCAGGGAAAAGGTCTGCGATCTGGTCCAGCGCCGTTTCGATCAATGGGCTCGCCTCGTCGACCGTCATGCCAAGCAGGTGGAGCTCGCCATTTTCAAACGTCATACTTGAGACGGCGCCTGGGCTCTTTATACGCCGCAAGATGGCGTCGCCCACTTCCCTTTCAGGCGATATGACCAGATCAATGGGCAGGCCCTGGCGAGAGAAGATATCGGAGGTGTCCTTGCCGAGATAGGCTTTGGAACGAATGCGCGCGATTTTGGTCGGAACCGAAAATAAAGTATCCGCAATCTGGCAGATCACCATGTTGATTTCATCAAAGTGGGTCACCGCGATCAGCATGTCAGCATTCTCGGCGCCCGCATCATTCAGAACATCTGGATGGCCCGCATGCCCCTTAACGCCGCGCACATCGAGATCAGTCAGAACCTTTTCAATCAGGTCCCCGTCCTCATCAATCATAGTGATATCGTGATGTTCTTGAGCAAGATGCCGCGCAATCCCCTGCCCGACACGCCCTGCTCCGCATATGATGACACGCATTTATCCGGCTTCCGAACGCCCAACAGATGTATCTATACCCAAGGCCTTTAATTTTCGGTGTAGAGCCGAACGTTCCATGCCGATGAACTCGGCCGTGCGCGATATATTACCGTCAAATCGGATAATCTGAAGTGTCAGGTATTCCCGCTCAAACTTCTCGCGTGCCGCCCGCAAGGACAGCCCGACCAATTCGCCCGACACACTTACGCCTGACTTGCCATCGCCTTTACCTGAGTCGAGCTGAAGCTCCTCAGGCTGCACATCCAGTCCCAGCGTGTCGCGCGACAGGATCAGCACGCGTTCAACCAGATTTCGAAGCTGGCGAACATTTCCCGGCCATTCCATCGACTGCATGACCGCAAGTGCCCCTTCAGAAAACCCGCGCGGCGTTAAACCAGAACTGTCTGATATACCTGCGGAGAAATAGTCGACGAGCGCGGGAATATCGTCCCGGCGGGCGGCGAGACCTGGCACGTCAAGCGGTACGACATTGAGCCGGTAATAAAGATCCGTGCGAAACCGTCCTGCATCTATGGCCTGTTCGAGGTTACGTGTTGACGATGACATCACCCGAACATCAACGCTTACGTCAGATACGCCGCCGACACGCTTAAACCGCTGCTCCGTCAACACACGCAGAATCTTATTCTGTGTCCCAAGCGGCATATCGGCGACCTCGTCGAGCAACAGCGTCCCGCCATGTGCTTTTTCGAATACGCCGAGTTTCGTTGGGAGGCCTTGATCGTCCTCTTCGCCGAAAAGCTCACTTTCCATCTGATCAGGCGAGATATTCGCCGCATTCACCACCACAAATGGCCCAGAGGCGCGATGCGAGTGCTCGTGGATAAGCTTCGCGCATAACTCTTTCCCGACACCGGCATCGCCGGTAATCATCACCCGCGAATTGGTCGGGGCGACTTTATCGATGGCCTGCCGAAGGCTGGCTGCCGCCGCACTGTCACCGATCCAGGTTGTCACCTGCAGCGCCTGCGACTTCAGGGCAGCATTCTCTCTACGCAGGTGTGCTGCCTCAAGCGCAAGCTCCACAAGCCGGATCAGCTTATCCGCCTTGAACGGTTTCTCGATGAAGTCATATGCCCCACGCCGAATTGCAGCTACAGCCGTCTCGATATTGCCATGGCCGCTGATAACGATGACCGGCATCAAGGGGTCAATCGATTTGAGATATTTCAGGAGCGACAGGCCATCCATATCGCTGCCCTGAAGCCAGACGTCCAGAACAACAAGTCCTGGCGCCCGATTTCGCACCTGACTGAGCGCCTTGCTCGAAGTTTCAGCCGTGCGGACCGTGTAGCCCTCATCTTCCAGCACGCCCGCAATCAGTTCGCGAATATCCGGTTCATCATCTACGATCAGAATGTCACGGGTCATTATACGCTTTCCAGATTAGGGAGATTTGACACAGCGCCCTCGCTCAGCCGAATGGGTAGCACAACCCGTACCACAGCGCCGGACTGGCCATCGGCGCGGGACTGCAAGTCAACCACGCCGCCATGGTCGATAATGATGCGGTTCACAATGGCGAGCCCGAGCCCCATGCCCTTCTCGCGAGTGGTGACATATGGCTCCAGATATTGATCGATCAGATCGGGCGAGAAACCCGGTCCATTGTCGGTGATCACAATCTCAACATTCTGGCCATCATCGTGAGACAGAGCGACAGAAATCAAGCCTTCACGCTCATCATCCTCGGGCAGCCCCATAATAGCTTCAGCAGAATTTTTTACAATATTACCAAAAGCTTGACCCAGAAGCCTACGATCACCGAAGACCTCGATTTCGACATTGCTAGCCGTTTGCACCACGTTGACTTCAGGGCTGACCACGTGCTGCGAGAACGTGACCTCCTCGATCAGTTTGGCAATATCGAAACGCTCTGGCGATGGCTTAGGCATGCGCGCGAAATCTGAAAATTCCTGCACCATCCGGCCAATGTCAGAGACCTGACGCATAATGGTTTCGATACAGCGATGGAAAACCCCATCCGGATCGTCAACCTTATCGGCGTACCGGCGGCGCAGTCGCTCGGTCGATAATTGGATCGGTGTCAGGGGGTTCCTGATCTCATGCGCAATGCGCCGCGCCACATCACGCCAGGCGAGCTGACGCTGCGCATTTACAAGGCGCGTCGTGTCGTCAAATGTCATCACCAAACCGCCGGAAAGATTGCGCGTTGCTTTGACCCGAAAGTGCCGGATGCCCGACTTTCCGGCCATGTCGACCGAGGCGTCTGTCGGTTCACCTGTGTCGAGCGTCTGGCGCACCATCGCCATGAAGCTTGGAGAGGCATCCTCAAGCCGCATGCCTTCAATATTTTCCTGCCCTAACAGCTCGCCGGCCGAGCGATTGGCCAGCGTAACGACGCCGCGCTCATCAACCTGCATCACCCCAGCGCTGACCTCGGCCAGCAGCGTCTCAACAAACTCCCGGCGCTCATCGGCGTCTATTCTCGCCCTTTCTAGATCCTGACGGCGTTCATCGAGCTGGCCCGTCATAATGTTGAACGACTGCGAAAGTGTCCGCACTTCGTCGTGTCCATCGGGCAGCGGCACCTGAACGTTTCCACTGCCCTCACTGACGAGTGCGGCGGCCTGAGCAAGGCGACTGATCGGCGCCGACAAGCGCGAGGCAAATTCCTGAGCGATGCGAACCGACAGGAGCAGGACGAGCAGAACAATCTGAATGTAGGCGACCGCAAATATCGTTTGCGTCAGGGCGGAGCGTTGCTCGGCCTGGCGATATTCTAAAAGGGCTTCTTCGGCCCGGCGCAGGCGGCGAAATGTGCCAACATCCAGCGGTTTGGCGAGATAGAGATAACTGCCGTCAAAATCGGTCAGCCTAACAAGAGATGACGCGAAACCGGCGCTTTCCTGAAGCGAGACAACGGCCTCACCTGCATCGGCGTCGGCGAAAGCCTGCGCTGTTGGGCGGCGGAAAAAACCGGTTTCAACCATATTTTCGGCCACGGCTTCAGGGCGCCCATCCGCGCTGATAATATAGGCCGCTGGAATGTTGCGCAGATAGGCCTGAATACCGAGATAGGCCTCAAAGCGCGGACGATCGGTCTGGAACCCCTCGGCTGCGTTATTCACATCCACAGCCATCAGCCGCGTATCATCTTCGAAATTCGTGACATATTCGGCAACATTGTCGCGCGCGACGCTGGCAGTGTCCTCAACCAATGTGACAACACGCTCCCCGAACAGTTCGTCGATGCCATTTGCCACCGATGCCCACAGGAAAAGAGAGACGATCAAGGCCGGGATCATGGCAGAAAGGCCAAACAGCAGCATAAAGCGGCGCGCCAGGCGCCCGCCCCCTTCCGCCAGGCTCTCTGCACGTAACTGAATATAACGCCGGACAACAATCCAGCTCAGAATGACAAGAATCAGCCCGTTTGCCACGAGCAGCAACTGCACTTCCGGCGGGATCGGCGCAGTCGGGCTGGATCGCACCAGCGCCACATAGGTCACGATGGAGCAAAATACCGCCGCAACCACAAACAGGCTTTGGAACAAGCGCGCGCCAGGCCGGCGGAACAGCGAACCTGAATTGTTTGGCAAAGTGCTTCCTCTACAAACAGACTGTTACCCAGCTGCCACAGTGAGGATTAAGAGCAACACTTGCGTGCCGCGTCAATTGTTAATCTGTGTTTGTTATTCTGACAGGCCCAACACGTTAATTCTGGCGCGCAGCGTGTTGCGGTTCACGCCCAGTAACGCCGCTGTGCGCAGCTTGTTGCCCGATGTAACAGACAGGGCGAGACGGATGAGCGGGCGTTCAACACGCTCCAGAATATCCTGATGGATCCGCTGTGTATCATCCGGCGCCTTTAACAGGTCCGCCATAACGTAACGGTGCAGAAGCGCCTCGATTTCGCTTTCGAATGACGTTGAGTCACCTAGCTCTTTAAGCGACTCGGCGCGTAGCTCGCGCTCGACATCGCGCTGGCTGATCGCGGGATCAGGGCTGAGGGCAGCGAGCCGGAAGATCAGGTTCTCAAGCTCGCGGACATTTCCGGGCCAGTCATAGGCAACCATCAGATCCATTGCGCCTGGCTCAATCTGCTTTTCCGCAAGCCCGCGCGTTCGCGCGCGAATGAGAAAGGCACGAATAAGCTCCGGGATATCATCCTTGCGCTTTCGCAGCGGCGGCATATCGATCCGCACGACATTGATCCGGTAATAAAGATCTTCCCTGAACGTCCCGGCTTCAACCAGCGCGGAAAGCGGTTGACGGGTCGAGGCGATAATACGCGCGCCGCCTGCCTCGCGCATCAGTTTGACGAGCTGGGTCTGTGCTTCGGGCTGCAGATCGCCAATTTCATCGAGATAGATTGTTGCATCGCTCTGGTGCGCAATGCCGAGTTTTTCCGGCGTTCCAAAAAGCTCCTTGCTGACCTGCTCGGTTGGCATTGTCGCTAGATCGAGTGAACAGAATGGACCTTCCTTCTGATCGCCAAGCTCGTGAATGGCCTTGGCCGCCAGCTCCTTGCCGGTGCCGGACTCGCCTTCAATCAGCACTGTCAGATCAGTATTCATAACCCGTGTAATGATGCGATAAACATCCTGCATAGGCTCAGATCGTCCGACAAGCGGCAGGGTGGCATCTTCCGGCAAGTCGGCCTTGCGACCTTTTTTCGGCTCGCTGCCCTTCAGAGCCCGGTCCACAAGGTCGGCCAGCTGATCAATGTCAAAAGGCTTGGGCAAATAGTCATAAACGCCATGCTGCGCCGCCGAAGCCGCGGTCAGAATGGTGTTCTGGCCACTCATCACAATGATAGGCAGGTCAGGCCGCGCGAGGCGGAATGAGGGAATAAGCTCGAAAATCGCCGTGTCCGTCAGATAGACATCTGTGACCACAAGATCGCCCTCGCCATTTCTGATCCAGCGCTCAAGTGCCTCCGGCGAGCTTGTCGCACGCACCGTGTATCCGGCGCTGACCAGTGTTTGGTTCACGATCAAACGAATGCTCGCATCATCTTCGGCGAGGAGAATCGTTTTTTCGGTCATTTTCTAAGTCTTTCGTTTCATCGGTAAGTAGACGGAAAACCGCGTTTGGCCAGGTTTGCTATCAATCTTGATACGTCCACGATGCGCATTCACAATCTCGCTCACCACATTCAGACCGAGCCCGCGGCCGCCAGACTTCGACGAGGTGAACAGTTCAAACAGTTTCTCACGATTTTCCGGGGAAATGCCGGGCCCATTGTCTTCCACAGTGATCCGCAGCGCGCGCCCGAGCCGTTCACCCATGCGCAGCCCGGCGATCGCGAACCCGGTCTCGAACGCGGTGTACATCTTGACGGTCGCCACGTTGCGGTGGGTCAACGCTGCTTCGGCCGCATTGCGCGTGATGTTCAAAAATGCCTCGTGGAGATGGTCCTCGTCGGCGTCAATCTCCGGCAGGGATGGATCATAATGGCGCTCAAAGCGGACTTTGTCGCCGTGCGCGGCGCCCTCTGCGGCGATCACTTTATCAAGCAGAACGTGGATATTGATCTCGGACATGCGCGGCGATGAAAACAGCTCAAATGCCGAGAGCCGGGAGACCAGCCGCTCAATCCGCTGGGTCTCGCTCAAAATAATGTCCAGCATTCCGGTCTGATCATCGCGCGCCTGACGCATCAAAAGCTGGGCGGCGCCGGATATCCCCGCTAGCGGGTTCTTGACTTCGTGGCCAAGGATACGAGCGAACGCAGAAACGCTGGCCGGACTATCGACCACATCAGGATCATTGGAGTCGACCAGCGAGATAACAACCCCGTCATGTTCAATGGGTCTGATGCGGATATCGAGGACCGGGCTGCGAGAGAAACCAGGCCCTGAGATGACGACGGCATGCGCCGTCAAATCGCCTTCAAGCGACTTTGACCGATCAATCAAGTCAAAGAGCATCGAGTCATGAAAGATGACCTCGCTAAGCGGGCGACGCAGCATTGTGCGCTCTGAATGGCCAAATATCGACTGCGCGGCAGGGTTCGCCGCCACAATGCGGCGACGTCCATCAAGCTGGAGCAAGCCGAAAGGCGCCAAATCCGCCAGCTGAATAAGATCGTTCATGCCGCTGCTCCATAGTCTACCTGGCGATACACCGCCTGAATCTGTCGCATAAGTGCGGCCGGGGCATCGATCTGGCAAAGCCGTGAGCGCAGCGCCCGGCGTGCCCCAGCATCGATCGGAAGTTCGAGCTTGTCGATCGCGGCGGCGACATGTTTGCGCACAATACGGATACCAAGCGAGGGGCCATAAAGCGCAGCGCTATCCTCGATCTGCTCGCAAAGACTCTCGGCTTGTATGTGAAGGTCGGGCATCGCAGAAGGCCGGTTTTCCAAGGCAGCCTTGACCTGTGCCGGGAGCCAGGGTGCACCCATTGCCGCCCGGCCAATCATGACACCATCCGCGCCAGACAGTCTCAGGGCTTCGCGAGCGGTTTCAATCGAGACAATGTCCCCATTCGCAATGACCGGCACGCTTACCGCGTTCTTGGTCTCGGCAATCGCAGCCCAATCAGCGCTGCCCTTGTAGAACTGACAGCGCGTGCGGCCATGCACCGTGATGAGTTGTACGCCGCACCGAACCGCCTGCTGGGCAATCTGCGGCGCATTCAAAAGATCATGGTCCCATCCGAGACGCATTTTCAACGTTACCGGCTTGCCATTCGCACCATCGACAGCGGCATCAATGATAGCCACGGCGAGCTCCGGCTCGCGCATCAAGGCAGAGCCCGAGCGTCCACCTGTTACCTGTCTGGACGGACAACCCATATTTATGTCAATGACATCAACGCCAAGGTCGGACAAAAGACGGGAGGCGGCTTTCATGTGCTCGGGGTTACGCGCCGCAAGTTGGACAATCCACGGCCCATCACCATCATGGCGGCACGTGCGTCGGATGACATCCGGGCGTTCCTGCGTCAGTGCCTCGCCTGCAACCATTTCAGACACAACGGTCGGGCAGCCAAATTTGACAACTTGTCGGCGGAAAGCAGCGTCAGTTGACCCCGACATCGGGGCCAGCCACACGCGCTCTGCCTTAAATTGTGTCAAAATCGTCATATCCAATTACATACATATTTTTGCACTGCACAAAAGGCAGGCAGTGCTGCTCGACCGCACTAAGCCCTTCATCGTGTGGCCTTTTTGCACCACGGGTATGGAGATTCCGGCTTGAAAATCGGTGTGGTGATCGTTGCGGCCGGGTCGGGAAAGCGCGCCGGAAAAGGGCCGCGAAAGCAGGAGCGGCTGATCGCCGGGCGGCCGATTTTGGCATGGTCCCTTCAGACTTTTTTGAGCCATCCACACGTCGCATCGGTGGCCCTCGTTGTTCCGCAGGATCTCGTAAAAGCCGATAGCGGCGTAGACGACCCGCGCGTGACACGGGTCGCAGGCGGGGACAGCCGAACCCAGTCGGTCAAGAACGGTCTTGCCGCCCTATCCATGCACGCGGACGATATGGTGATGATCCACGATGTAGCGCGGCCCGGCTTGGAGATCGCGACAATTGACGCCCTCATTGCAGCTTTGGACAGCGCTGATGCGGCGGCACCGGCCCTGCCGGTCGCTGATGCGTTGAAGCGTGTGGACGGTGAGGCGCTACAGTCTGTGTCTCGCGATGCACTCTATCGTGTCCAGACACCGCAGGCCTTTCGCTTTGGCCAGATCAGCGAGGCCCTCTCAAACACTGATGATAGCCTGGTCGATGATCTCAGCGCCGTCGAGGCAATGGACCGGCGCGTACATCTCGTGGCAGGAAGCGAAAGACTGGCCAAGATTACCTATCCAGAGGATTTTGAACGTATGGAGCGTATACTCGGCGGACAAATCAATGCGCCGCGCATGGGAACCGGGTTTGATGTGCACGCATTCGAGACGGGCAATCATGTCACCCTTTGCGGCGTGAAGATCGACCATACAAGCGGGCTGAAAGGCCATTCGGACGCCGATGTCGGATGGCATGCCTTGACGGACGCCATTCTCGGCGCCTGCGCGCTGGGCGATATTGGCGATCATTTCCCGCCATCCGATCCGAAATGGGCCAATGCCGATTCAGAATTGTTTCTGAAACATGCGGTCACGCTGGCCACCGAGGCCGGTTATATCATTTCGAACTGCGACATTACGATTATCTGCGAGGCCCCGAAGGTGAAACCTCACCGCGAGGCGATGCGCGCCCGCACCGCCCAGGTGCTGGACGTAGATATCAATCAAATTAGCATTAAAGCCACGACAACAGAGCAGCTCGGCTTTACCGGCCGGCGGGAGGGCATTGCCGCCCAGGCCAGCGCTGTTCTGTCTCAGCGCGCCTAGAGAAAGTACACGCATATGTTTCCCGACCGTCTGCGAAATCTCGCCCTGCTCGTGTCCGACGATGCCGTGCAGCGCCGTCTGCGCATCGCGACCGCGGAAAGCTGCACCGGCGGGCTTCTGGCTGCGCTTTTCACCGAGCTTGCCGGCTCATCCAAAGTGTTTGAGCGTGGCTTTGTGACCTATTCGAACCAGGCGAAAGTCGACATGCTGGGCGTGGCGGGCGATGTCCTGGCTGATTACGGGGCGGTATCGGAGCCTGTCGCCCGTTTGATGGCTGAAGGCGCCCTCGCCGCCAGCCGGGCTAATATTGCGGTTGGGATTACGGGTATTGCCGGACCTGGCGGCGGCACGCCGATGAAGCCGGTTGGGACCGTTCACATCGCATGCGCCCGCGAGAACCGAGCCGTACTGCACGAAATGCTGATGCTCGGCGACATTGGGCGTTCCGAAGTGCGGCTGGCGACGCTGGAAACGGCGCTCAACATGATCCAGGCTCAAATGTCCTGAACAGGCGGCGCAGCGTATCGCCGGTCAGCCTCTTTGCTGAAGGCTTCGATAATCTTGATCGCCGCCACTCTGGAACTGGTTTTGGCGAGTAGGCGTAGAGCCGGGTTTTCGAAGGCATAATCGAGATAGAAATGCACACGGGTGACCCCTGCCCCGCGCTCTTCAAACAGCCAGCGATTGCGCAGCCGTCGAAATGGCCCGCGGTGAAGGCGCACATCGATGCGCTGTGACAGCGGATGGGCGTCAACAAAGGTCGAGAACCGCTCTTGGAAGCCTTTGAACCGGACGGTGACATCGCCGAGACAGTGATAATGCTGGGGCTCCGCGCGTTCATGGCTAACCTCCAGGCGCTCAATCCATTTTATGAACTTTGGGTAGGTGCGTACATCCTTGACGAGATCAAAGAGATCGCTGGCGCGATGCTGAATCAGGACCTGCTCTGTGATACGGGGCAAGGTCTAGGCCGTTTTGGCCGCGCGCGCGGCGCGAAGACGCTCAAAGTCTTCTCCGGCATGATAGCTTGAACGGGTCAAAGGCGAGGCAGATACCATCAGGAAGCCTTTTGAACGCGCAATCTCTTCATAGGTTGAGAATTCCTCCGGCGAGACATAGCGATCAACGGCGGCGTGTTTACGGGTCGGCTGGAGGTATTGCCCAATGGTCAGGAAATCGACGCCGGCTGAGCGCATATCGTCCATGACCTGCATGACCTCCTCTTTCGTCTCACCTAGCCCGACCATGAGACCCGACTTGGTAAATTGCTGGGGATCGCGATCCTTCACTTTCTCAAGCAGACGCAGCGAATGGAAATAGCGCGCACCTGGGCGGATCGACAGATAGAGACGCGGAACGGTCTCGAGGTTATGGTTGAACACGTCCGGTTTCGCATCAATGACACGGTTTTCCCAGCCATCCTTGCGCAGAAAATCCGGCGTCAGAATTTCGATTGTTGTCGTTGGCGCAGCTGCCCGGATTGCGGCGATCGTATGGACAAAATGCATCGCCCCGCCATCGTCGAGGTCATCGCGGTCAACCGAGGTAATCACGACATGTTCCAGCGCCATTTCCGCCACAGCGGCGGCCACACGGCGCGGTTCATCCTGGTCAAGCGCGGCGGGCGGTTTACCCGTTGCGACATTGCAGAATGAGCAGGCCCGCGTGCAAGTATCGCCCATAATCATCATGGTGGCGTGCTTTTTCTCCCAGCACTCACCAATGTTCGGGCAGCCGGCCTCCTCGCAGACCGTCACAAGCGCGTTGTCTTTTACGATTTTCCGGGTGGCCGCATAACCCTTTCCGACGGGCGCTTTCACCCGGATCCAGTCTGGCTTGCGCAAGACCGGCGTGTCGGGCCGATTGCGCTTCTCCGGATGGCGATGCTTCGCTTTGGGCTCAATAATCGTAACCATCAGATGTAAATGGACCGGTTCCATTTCGACTTCAAGGCGAATGGAAACATAACAGGCGTGCACATTTGCCGGTTAAACGCCTATCTTCTTGTTTCATCACGGCGTGTGACTCTTTGTTGCAATATGTAGATAACTCACCATTATCCTCGCCATGGTTGATTCAACGATCCCTGCCCCACTCGTCTATGCGCCAGCCAAGGCGCGCAAGGATATCTTGTCGGCGATCATGACAGCCGCGCGCCAGTTTGGTCGCGAGACGGTTGCCCTCGTTGATGGCGACGGCACCGAAGTCCCCTACAAAAACATCCTGCGCGGCGCATTCGGGCTGGGATCGGCGTTTCGGCGCATGACAAAGAAAGACGAAGTGGTTGGCATCATGCTGCCGACTGGCGCGGGCGCCACTGTTGCCTTCTGCGCCGTTCTTGCCGCAGGGCGTATCCCGGCAATGATCAATTTCAGCGCCGGGGTCACGAATATCCGGTCCGCGCTGAAAACGGCGAACATTTCCAAAGTTGTGACGGCGCATAAATTCATCGATCTTGGCGAATTGCATCCGCTGATCAGTGATCTCTCTAGCGACGCAGAATTTGTCTATATCGACGACCTGCGCGAAGAGTTGACGCTGAAGGACAAGCTCTCGGCGCTTGCCGGGCCGTATCTGTCCTGGCTTGTCAGGCGCAAGCCAAACCATAAAAAGCCAGCCGTCATTCTTTTCACGTCGGGAACTGAAGGTGTACCGAAAGGCGTGGTTCTGTCCCACGAGAATATCGTCGCGAATGTCGAGCAGGTCCGCGCCCATATTGGCCTGTCTCCAGAAAATGACAGTGTTTTCAATCCACTCCCTGCCTTCCACTGTTTCGGGCTGACGGTCGGCACGATTCTACCACTGGTCGCCGGGGTGCGCCAGATTTGCCACCCGACACCCTTGCAGCCGCGCGAGATCGCAACCCGGATCGGCGAAACACAATCCACACTCCTGCTCGCGACGGACACCTTTATCTCCCAGTATGCGCGCGCCTCGAATGAGACCAATCTGCAATCTGTCCGCCTGGCCGTCTGCGGTGCCGAACGGGTCAAGGATGAAACCCGTCAAATGGTGCGGCGCAAGTTCGGTATCGAGATCCTCGAGGGCTATGGCGCGACTGAGGCCGCACCTGTGGTGGCAGCCAATAGTATGGAACTGAACAAGCCTGGCACCGTCGGCAAGCTGATGTCGGATATGGAGGTGTATAATAATGCTTTCTCCTCAGACCAACGTACGTTTTTCTACCCCAGTGGAAAAGGCTACAAGCTAAATATGGAATTGGTCTCTCAGCTGCTTTCCC
>JBCCMX010000037.1:0-16049 GCA_039026135.1 Pseudomonadota bacterium
CGCGGCGGTGAGTATTGTGAAGACTGCGATATTGCTCAGCTTGCCACCGACGAGAGCCAGCGCTGGGAGCATGCGCGCGCCTGGATCGCCGATGAAGAGGCTGCAGCGCGTTTGTGGCAGATGAGCCTGCAAATGCTGGCCGAGGCGTGAAGGCGAGCAATGTGTGACAAGTGTCGCCGTGACTTGACCTTGGGGATGGGCCGTCGCACTGAGGGGCAATGTCCAGTCTCTCGCCTTCCGCGCCTGTTCCACCCAGCGCTGACCAAGACGCCACGACCTCTGAAGACGCGTTGGAGACGGCATCTGGTGGCCGGCGCAATCTGTGGCTAGCCGCAGGTGGCATCGCCCTTCTGGCGGTTATCCTGTTGGTGGGCAAATTTGGCGGCTTCTTTGATCCGGTGCAGCTTGGTGTTCGCCTTGGCGAGGAAATTCGCCGGTTTGCCGACGGCCCGTTTGGTCTGCCCGCTCTGATCGTTGCTTTTTGCGTGTGTGCCTTCATCGCGGTGCCACAAGTCGTCTTGATCGGTGTGGCCATGTTCGCGTTCGGGCCTGGCCTTGGGTCGGTCTATGCGTGGATTGCCACAATGTGTTCGGGCAGCCTGACCTATGGCCTTGGGCGCGCGTCAGGCTCATCGGTGATGTCGCGCGTATCGAGCAAACGCCTCGATGCCTTTGCCAGCTTCGTTGGCCGCAATGCATTTCTGGCAAGCGCGATTGTGCGCAATGTACCGACCGGGCCGTTTTTGTTTGTGAACATGGCGTTTGGCGCCCTGCGCGCGGGGTATGTGCCCTACGCGGCCGGGATGGCGCTCGGTATCATTCCGAAAATTGCGCTGGTGGGCTTTGCCGGCAAGGGCATTCGCGCCGCCGTGGAAGGCAACCCGGCTTTGGCGATCATGATGGGTCTTGCGGCTGTTGCGGTGTTGGCGGGGGGATTCCTCTATGTGCGTCACCGCCGCCGAGCGGGCAATATTCTGTCTCTCAGCGAAGAAAAAGCGGTTGACAGCGGCGAGTGATCGTCGCATTGGGGCGATATGAGCAAGATTTTGCCCCTTTCCAGGCCTCTGGGCCTACTGCTTATCGGCCCCTGGCCGATCCTTGCTGTGGCTTAAGGCCCGGCACGGCCAGGGGATCATCGCTTTACTTGCAATCCCGATACATTGGCCGAACCATGACAAACACTTCTGATATTGTAATTTTTGACACCACGATGCGCGATGGCGAGCAGTCGCCCGGCGCCTCGATGACGCACAATGAAAAGCTCGCCTTGGCCGAGGTGCTTGAAGGCATGAATGTGAACGTGATTGAGGCGGGCTTTCCGGCCGCTTCGGTCGGGGATTTTGAGGCGGTCAGCGAGATTGCTCGCCGGTCAAAGTCGGCGGTGATTTGCGGGCTTGCGCGGTCGACACCAGGCGATATCGACCGCTGCGCCGAAGCAGTCCGTCATGCGGCGCGCCCACGCATCCACACCTTCATTTCGACCAGCCCGGTGCATATGAAGCACAAGCTGAAAATGGGTGCGAACGCTGTGCTTGAAGCGGTGGGCCGGTCGGTGGCGCAGGCGCGCAACCTGGTCGACGATGTGGAATGGAGCGGCGAGGACGCAACGCGCACCGAGTTTGACTTTCTGTGCAAATGTATCGACGCGGCGATTGTGGCGGGGGCCACCACGATCAATATTCCCGATACGGTGGGCTATTCGCATCCGGATGAATATGGCCGCCTGATCCGCAATCTGCGTGAGACGATCCCGAATTCCGACAAGGTGATCTGGTCGACCCATTGTCACAATGATCTGGGGCTGGCTGTGGCCAATTCTCTCGCCGGTGCGGCCAATGGTGCGCGCCAGATTGAGTGTACGATCAATGGTCTTGGCGAGCGGGCAGGCAATGCGGCGCTGGAAGAGGTCGTGATGGCGCTGAATGTGCGTAATGACTCGCTGCCATTTGGCACCTCGATTGACACGCAGAAATTGTCTGCCGCAAGCCATATGGTCAGCCGGATTACCGGCTTCCCGGTGCAGTACAACAAGGCGATTGTCGGCAAGAATGCGTTTGCGCATGAAAGCGGCATTCACCAGGATGGCATGCTAAAAAATGCCGAGACCTATGAGATTATGCGCCCCGAAGATGTTGGCGTGGCAAAAACCAGTCTGGTGCTGGGCAAGCTGTCAGGGCGCAATGCGTTTCGCGACAAGCTGGAAAGCCTCGGCTACGGGCTCGATCAGGATGCGCTGAATGAGGCGTTCAAACGTTTCAAGGCGCTGGCCGACAAGAAGAAGCATGTTTTTGACGATGACATTCTCGCCCTGGTTGACGATCAACTGTCGGCGGCCGGTGACCGGGTGGTATTTGATCGTCTGCGGGTTGTTGCCGGCTCTGAAGGGCCGCAATCAGCGGATCTGACACTGCGGGTTGAGGGCGAGGCACATCAGGTCAGCTGTGAAGGCAATGGACCGGTGGATGCGGTGTTCAATGCGATTCGCCAGATCGTGCCGCATGAGGGCAAGCTTGATCTGTTCCAGGTCCATGCGGTGACCGGCGGCACTGACGCGCAAGCCGAGGTCAGCGTGCGCCTGAAAGGTGAAGGGATTATGGCTACCGGCCGGGCGTCCGATCCCGATACGCTGGTCGCCAGCGCGAAGGCCTACATCTATGCGCTCAACAAGCTTGAGGCGCGGCGTTTGAAGCGAGTCGCAGCATAGAACGATCCGTTCTTTGCGTACTTTTCATTGTTGATCCGTTTACCAACAATACCCCGCCAGAACTGTTGATTACGTCCCGAGAACGCTTGGTTCACCTCAATTATTTTGTGGACTTTGCTTTAATCTGATGTAAACGCCATTCCGGTAAGGGTTGATCATTATTGGTGAAATGTGTCCGGTACGTTTGCCCGGGCGACGATGAAAGAATTGGCGCGATTATGATCGGAAGTCTCCTCGGTGTTCTCTCCACAGATATGGCGATTGACCTCGGCACAGCCAACACGCTGGTCTATGTCAAAGGCCAGGGCATAAAGCTCGATGAGCCCTCTGTGGTGGCCTATATGAACCAGGGTGGCCGCAAGATGGTTTATGCGGTTGGCGCCGATGCGAAAATGATGCTGGGCAAGACGCCGCTGAACATGGAGGCAATCCGCCCCATGCGCGACGGGGTGATTGCCGACTTCGAAGTCGCCGAGGAAATGATCAAGCACTTTATTCGCAAAGTGCATAATCGCCGGGCTTTCGTCTCGCCGCTGATCATTATCTGTGTGCCAAGCTCGGCGACGAATGTGGAGCGCCGCGCCATTCACCAGTCCGCGCTGGCTGCCGGTGCCCGCCAGGTTGAGCTGATCGAAGAGCCGCTGGCCGCGGCGATCGGCGCCGGTCTGCCGATCGAGGATGCGGCTGGGTCCATGGTCGTTGATATTGGCGGCGGCACGACCGAGGTCGCCGTGCTATCTCTCGGCGGCATGGTCTACTCGCGCTCAGTTCGGGTTGGCGGCGACAAGATGGATGAAGCCATCATGAACTATCTGCGCAAGAATATGGGCATTCTCGTGGGTGAAATGTCAGCCGAGCGCATCAAGAAACAGATCGGCACAGCTGTGGCGCCGGAAAGCGGCGACGGCATGACCGTGACCGTGCGCGGCCGCGGCACAGGCGACGGGGTGCCAAACGAGGTTGAAGTGCATGAGCGGATGATGGCCGACGCGCTGTCTGACCCGGTCACAGAGATTGTTGAGGCCGTGCGGCTTGCGCTTGAAGCCATGCCGCCGGAACTCGCCGCTGATATTGTTGATCGCGGGATCGTGCTGACCGGCGGCGGCGCCTTGCTGCGTAATCTCGATACCGTGATCCGCGATCAAGCTAAATTGCCTGTCATGATTGCCGAAGACCCATTGAAGTGTGTCGCGAATGGGTGTGGGTTTGTTCTGGAAAATATTGGCAGAATGAAAAACGTCCTCTCGCCGGAGGTTTAGGTTTCTCTGGCTGAAGGCTGGGCTGAGACAAGTGGAAGGAACCGGCCATGCCACGCTATGACGGCAAGGGCGTAAAACGTCGGCCACTGCGCCGCTATGGTTTCTTTATTGCGGTCGCGGCGCTGGTTGGCCTTTTACTGCTGCAGACCTCGCCGCGTTTGAGTGAACAGGTTCAACCTGTACGCACGGCCGCGTCAGACCAGTTGCTGCCCATGTCAGGCCCAAGCGTGATGGACAATGTGGCGGGCCGTTCGGCCAAGGACCGCCGAATTATCGCGCTTGAAACCGAGGTGCGTGAGCTGTCGCAGTACAAGGCGATGGCGCTGTCCATGGCTGAGCGCCTGGAAGTCTATGAGAGCATTCTAAATATGCAGGGCGAGCCGGCCGGCGCTGAGGTGACGGCGCGGATCATGGCTGAGGCGAACGGACCGTTCGCGCAGGCTCTGCTGGCCAATGCGGGCCGCCTGAACGGCGTTGAAGAAGGCCATTATGCCGAAAACCAGCACGGGCTGGTAGGGCGCGTCGTGCAAGTCGGACGGCGCTCATCGCGGATCTTGAAGGTGACAGACTTTAACAGCCGTGTACCGGTGATGGGCGAGGTGACGGGGCTGCGGGCCATCATGTATGGCGGGCGCGATGGCTATGGCCGCCTGACCGATCGCCCGGAGGCGGGTGAATTTGTGCCCGGCGAGCGGATTATGACCTCCGGAGAAGGCGGCTTGTTCCCGCGCGGTATCGTTGTGGGCCAGGTTGTCGAGCGGGGGGATCAGCCGCGCGTGGAGCTTGCAATGGAGGCCGGGCAGCTGAGTTATGTGCGTCTGAAACCCTCAACCCTGATCCGTAAACCGGAGGACGAGCCGGTCACTGAAGACGTCGCGGCGGAGCTGACTGATGGAGCTGCCGAATGAAGCGTCTGAGCGGCGTATCCGGCACCATTTTTCGCCGCTGGGACGAGGCGCGCCCCGGCATGCGCCTTGCGATTGGCGCGGCGGTGCTGGCTGCGGTCGGCCTGACGGGGCTGACCCCGAATGTCGTTCTGGGTCAGACATTGGTCTGGCCTTATGCGGCCATGGTTGCGGCGGCCGGTTGGGGGCGGTCCGGGCTTGCTTTTGCCCCTATGGCGGCGCTGGTCTTTTTCGGGCTGGCCCAAGATGTGACAAGCGGCGCGCCGATCGGGTGTTTTGCGCTGGTCAATGTGTTGATCTTTGGTGCCAGCGCGGGATTGAACCAAATGTTTGATGCCGACCGGGCCGGTGACCTTGGGACGGCCGTGCCGCTGATCTGTATTGCGCTTGGCTTTGTGCTCGTCTGGCTGATTGCAAGCCTGTCGGGCGGACACGTCGCCAAAGTGCTGCCGCTCGTCACGGCGCTGGTGATTACAGTGCTGTTTCATATCATCACCGCGCCCCTGTTCGACCTTGGAATCCGCCGCGGCCAGAATGCCGGGAGTGCGCTATGAGAGCAGGCGATTCACCCGACACCATGTTTGATCGCCGCGCGGCGATTGCCGCCGGCTTTGGCGGCCTGATCTTTTCCGGCTTGATTGCGCGGCTCTTTCAGCTGCAGATCATGGAATATGAGCGCTATGAGGTGGCCGCGAAGGAAAACGGCATCCGCTCAGTGCTGGCACCGCCGCGCCGCGGCGATATTCTCGATCGCCACGGACAATTGCTGGCGACACACCGCAATGCCGGCCGTGTGTCGATTGTTCGCGAGCAGGCCGGCGATATGGAAGAGGTGCTCAAACAGGTCGCCCGCCTGATCGAGCTATCGCCAGAGCGTCAGCAGGCAGTGATCCGCCGAGCGATGCGCCAGGCGCGTTTCCAGCCCGCGATTATTGCCAATGAACTGTCCTATGAGGACTTTGCGAAAATGTCGCTTCGCGCGCCCGAACTGCCGGGCATACAGGTGGAAATGGCGGCGACACGCTCTTACCCGCGCGGACGAGACTTTGCGCATGTCCTTGGTTATGTGGCGAAGGCGAGCCAGCGCGATCTGGAGCGGCTGACGGCTGAGTTCACTGACGACAAGGACAAGGTCGACTCGTTTCGAAATCTCTTCCTGCATCCGGATATGCGCACAGGGCGCTCGGGCGTTGAGCTGCGGGCCGAAGACTATCTGCGCGGTGAGCCGGGCTGGCGGCGTGTGGAGTCGAATGCGGCTGGCCGGATCATTCGGGAGCTGCCGAGCGATGATGTGGCGCCAACGCCCGGACGCGATCTTTATCTGACGGTTGATGCCGACCTGCAGCGTTTCGCGATCGACCGTTTTGGTGAGGAAAGCGGCGCAGCGGTCGTGATGGATATCGAAAGCGGGGATATACTCGCCTTTGTCTCGACCCCGGCCTTTGATCCGAATGATTTCGTCAATGGGATTAGCCAGGCCGACTATGACCTGCTGCGGTTCAATGATCGCTCGCCCCTGTATCACAAGGCGTATGACGGGACCTATCCGCCCGGGTCGACCTATAAGATGGTGGTTGCAACTGCGGCGTTGGAAGCGGGTATTGATCCGCGCGAGCGCGTCTATTGCAACCAGACCTATCGGTTCGGTAACCGGACCTGGCATTGCTGGAAACGCGGCGGGCATGGATCGGTTGACATGCACAGCGCCATCAAGGGCTCTTGCGACGTGTATTTCTATGAGATGGCCAAGCGGATCGGCGTTGACCATCTCGCCGATGTGTCGCGTCGCTTTGGCTTCGGGCAGATCTGGGATCTTGGGATCACGGGCGGGCGCAGCGGCACGGTGCCGGACGATGCCTGGAAACGCGAAGCGCGCGGCGAGCCCTGGTATGAGGGCGAAACGCTCAATTACGGGATTGGCCAGGGCTATATGACGACCTCGCCGCTGCAGCTCGCGGTGATGACGGCGCGCATTGCAGCCGAGGGGCGGCTGATCTCGCCGCGCATTATCGGCGACGGCCCGCGCCCGGAAAGCGATATTCCCCATGATGCGCAGGTCGATGCAGGCTTCATGCAGCGCATGAAACAGGGCATGTATGGCGTGACGTCAGAATGGGGCGGAACGGCCACGCGATCAGGCGATTTGGGCCTAGGCGGGCCACGCCTTGCCGGCAAGACCGGGACAGCGCAGGTGCGCCGCATCTCGGAGGCTGAACGCCGCACAGGCGTTCTGGGCGGTGACCAGATTGCCCGCCACTTAAGAGATCATGCCTTGTTTGTTGCCTATGCACCGCATGATGATCCGAAATATGCGATTTCGGTGATTGTCGAGCATGGTGAAGGTGGATCGAAAACCGCCGCACCGATTGCCCGCGATATTATGGCCTATGCGATGCGGACAGACTCGCGGCGCACCCCGGTCTATGCATTACGCGCGTCCAATAGTTCCGGCACATCGGCGGGAGGGCGCTAGACATGGTGGCGACCACCGCATCGGGACTGAATTTCAATCGCCGCAACTTTGCCGGTCAGGTGACCGCCCTGCCATGGGGACTGATCCTGCTGCTGTGCGCGATGGGGACCATTGGTGTCGCGATCTTGCATTCGGCGACATTTACCAACCCGGCCGAGGCTGGCCTGCCTATGGTGCAGGCGCAGCGGCTGGGCGCGGCCCTGGTGATTATGATCGTGGCCGGGCTTGTGCCGCTGCGCTGGTGGTTGCGGCTGGCCTGGCCATCCTATTTCGCGACGCTGATCCTGCTCGTTGGTGTGGAACTGTTCGGGGTCACCGGTGGCGGCGCCACGCGGTGGCTGAAAGTCGGGCCGATTGTCGTGCAGCCATCGGAATTTATGAAAGTGGCGCTGACACTGGCGCTGGCGGCCTATTATCACCGTCAATTGTCGCAGACCAATGACCGGTTTTTCATTCATATCCCGGCGCTCGTGATGATCCTGGTGCCGGCCGTACTGGTCTTCCTGCAGCCTGATTTCGGAACCACGCTGGCCTTGATTGCATCGGGCGGCGCGCTGATTGTGTTTGCCGGCCTGTCGCGCTGGATCATTCTTGGTGCCGTCTGCGCAGCAGCGGCGAGCGTGCCGATCGTCTATAATTTCGTCTTGCAGGATTATCAGCGCGAGCGTGTCGATACATTTGTGGCGCAGCTCTCTGGCGACGCGGCCAACACGATGGATGACGGATACCAGACCGAACAGGCCAAGATCGCGATTGGCTCTGGGCACTGGACTGGCAAGGGCTATATGGAAGGTACCCAGGCGCAGCTCGATTATATCCCCGAGCAGCATACCGATTTCATTCTGACCGTGCTGGCTGAGGAGTTCGGTTTTCTGACCACGACGGGCGTCCTGTTGATGTGGATGATTATTCTGGGGCTCAGTCTTTTGATTGCATCGCGCGCCAGCAGCCTGTTTGGCCGGTTTGCAGCGGCCGGCGCTGTGATGACGGTGACGTTCTATATTCTGTTCAATGTCGCCATGGTGCTCGGTCTGCTGCCCGTCGTGGGTGTTCCACTGCCGCTTTTATCCTATGGCGGCACAGTGATGCTGACCACGGCGGCCTGTTTCGGCATTGTGTGCGCTGTTCATCTCGGCAAGGACAGCCCGCTTCAGCAGAGCTGAACACTTTCGCAGCCCAAAGCGGACACACAGCTTTGCAATTTTGACCGACGCCTTCTAGCTTCGCGTCAGATTGACCGCTGATGAAGGGGCAGGGCATGGACATTGGCCGCAAGACAGACACATGGGGCTCGCGTTTGGGCTTTATCATGGCCGCGGTGGGCTCATCCGTTGGGCTCGGCAATTTCTGGCGCTTTCCCTATACGGCCGGTGAGAATGGCGGGGCGGCCTTTATCATCATCTATATCTTCTGCGTGATCCTGTTCGGACTGCCTGTGCTGATGGCCGAATACGGGATGGGCCGAAAGTCGGGCCAGTCGGCGATTGAGGGCGTTCAATCGCTTGCTCGTGACGAGGGCAAGTCGGAGAATTGGGGCATTGTTGCTTGGGTCGGGTCGATGGCGGCGTTCTTTATCCTGACCTTCTATATGGTGATCTCGGCCTGGGTGATTGACTTCATACCGCAGGCCTTTGGCGGATCTTTCAGCGAATTTGGCGATGAGGCGGCGCGCCTGACGGCCGAGGCGCAGGCGAGCGATCCTGCGGCTGAGGCGGTGACGCTGGCCGATGTCGCTGCGTCGAATTTTGGCGCAGCAATCAGCGATCGCGGGACAATGCTGTTCTGGCTGGCGGTCTTTGTCGGGGTAAACGTGTTTATTGTCGCGCGCGGCGTGAAGAATGGCATTGAGCGGGCGGCGACCATTTTGATGCCGAGCTTTTTTGTGCTGCTGATCGGTATTTTGATTTACGCACTGACGCTTGGCGACAGCGGAAAGGCGGCGAGTTTCCTGCTGACGCCGGACTTTTCGAAAGTCGGCTTTGAGACGCTTCTTGCCGCAATTGGTCAGGCTTTCTTCTCGCTGGGCGTCGGCTGCTGTCTGATGGTGACCTATGGCGCTTACCTTTCGGCCGATACGGATATTCCGCGCTCGTCTGTGATCGTGGCCGGCGCTGATACAATGGTGGCGCTTGTCGCGGGCTTTGCCATTTTCCCGATTGTGTTTGCCTTTGGCGCTGACCCAGCTGCGGGTCCGGGCCTGTTCTTTGTGTCGCTGCCGATTGCGTTCGGCACCATGCCTTATGGTGATTTTGTTGGCGGCGCTTTCTTTACGCTGGCGCTGTTTGCCGCGCTGACCTCGTCCATCTCACTGATGGAGGTGGGCGTGTCCTGGCTTGAGGAACGCCATGGGGTCAACCGGCCCGGCGCAGCCATGGGGGTTGGCTTCGTGCTGTTCATGATTGGTGCGGGCTATGTCTATTCCGCGGACTATATCGACTTTGCCGACTTCATGACAGGTAATCTGATGCTGCCGCTTGGCGGGCTATTGGTGGCGATATTTGCGGGCTGGAAATTGAGCCGTGCGACGTTGGTCAGTGAATTTGGTGACGGCAGGGTGATGGCATCGTGGCGCTTTGCCTGCCGCTGGATCGTGCCGCCGGCGCTGGCCTTCATTCTGGTCTTTGGCGCGCTGGATGTCGCCCAGAACAATGGCTGGCTGAGCCTGCCGAGCGGTTTGCTGACCATTTTGCTGGGCGCGAACCCGGCCTAGCTTGTATGGCGTGACCAGATAAGGCGCGAGACATAGACTTTGCCTGAAGAGGAAATGTCCGGTTCTGTCATCAGTTCGATTGTGTTGTCGTCAATCACTTTGACCGTGCGGGTATATTCGCGGCCAACCTGATTGGGCAGCGAAGAAAACTCCAGAAAGTGGTGAACTTTATCGCCATTCAAATGCCAGCGCCCCGCATAGGCATAGAACTCTGTTGCCGGGGTCGGCTGCAGATTGCCGGTGGCCGGCCATGCCGGGTCCATCAGAAAGGCCGACATGCGTCCGTCGGCCGTGTACTGGATCTGGCCAGACGGCGGCGTGCCGAAAGCCGGTTCGGGCACATCGCCCTTGTATCGAATGAAGGAATTGAGCGTCCAGGCGCCAGTAATGTCTATCATTTCATGACCTCTTCCGGGCGAACCGCCGGGCAAATTCGCGGCTACCGCGAACGAGTTTATCTACAATGCCAGGTTCCATGCTGGAATGCCCGGCGCCTTGCACAATGTGCAGATCAGCGATTGGCCAGGCTTTCTTGAGTGCCCAGGCCGATGAGAGCGGGGTGACCACATCATAGCGGCCATGCACGATGACCCCGGGCGTATCGCCGAGTTTTTCTGCCGCCATTTTCAGAAGCCAGCCATCTTCGGGGAAGAAGCCCTTATTGACGAAATAGTGGCACTCAATGCGGGCAAAGGCGTCAGCAAAATCATCCTCTTCAAAGCGCTTCGGCCGATTGGCCGGGCCCTGCAGCGTGATGGTTTCACCCTCCCAACAGGCCCATGCCTTGGCAGCGGCGCGGCGTTCATCGGCGTCCTCTCCGGTTAGGCGGCGATGAAAGGCATGCAGCAGGTCGCCGCGCTCAGCCTGCGGTATTGGCGCAACATAACGATCATATGCGTCCGGGAAGATGCGACTGGCGCCTTCCTGATAGAACCATTGGATCTCAGCCTCGGTAATCAGAAAAATGCCGCGCAGGATCAGTCCGATTGTGCGCTGTGTATGTGTCACGGCATATGACAAGGCCAGCGTCGAGCCCCAGGATCCGCCAAACACCACCCATTGATCGATGCCCAAATGCTCGCGAACCGCTTCGATATCCTTGATCAGGTCCCAGGTCGTGTTTTCTTCCAGCGTCGAATGCGGCGTTGATTTCCCGCAGCCGCGCTGATCGATGAGAATGATGCGATAGGCCGCCGGATCGAAGAAACGGCGCATTTCAGGGCTGGAACCCCCGCCCGGGCCGCCATGCAGTCCGATGACGGGCAGGCCGTTCGGGTTGCCCGATTCTTCCCAATACACCTCATGCAGATCTGAAACCCGCAAGAACCCGGTCCGGTTGGTTTCGATAGGTGCATAGAGTTTAAGCATTTTTTCGCCTCGTTCATTCGCTCTTCACCTATCTTCAGTTAAACATTGAATAAAGTGCTGGACGGGCTTTTTCTCAGCTGCAATGAAGATTGCAGAGGGAACGATTTGGCGGGTAGTGGCCGATGCGTAGTGTGTTGATTTCTTTGTGTGTGTTGTCGTTGCCAGTTGGCTGCGCCACAGTGTCCATGGTTCCTGGAACAGCGAGCCTGGGCGGCGCGGCGTCTGAAGAGCAGACGGACCTGCGCGAAGCGGCCAAGGATTATGTCGAATTGTCGGAGTCCGAAGACTGGGTGCAGCGTGCCTCTTTGCTTGGATTTGCCCGTCTGCTTGTCGACGGTGTGTCAGGCGAGAATGAAACAGAAACCGGCTATAGCGGTGCGATTCATGCCAGCACGGCCGACCCGCAACAGGTGATTATGCGCCTGTCGGCAGATATCGATCTGGCCAGGAACGGTCTGGCCGGTGTGACGGATTATGCTGATGCCTTTATCGAGACGATGTCGCCTGAAGCGCAAGGGCTTCGCACGGACGTGACGAGTTATGAACGGGCGTTGGTTGCCGCACAAAAGAGTCGGCGCAGCTTTGCCGACGCGCTGACCCGCGTGGCGGAACGCACTGATGAAGGGGTTGCCGGCGTTGACGGCAAGCTGGCCGAGTTTGATGCGGTGATTGATGAGGCGCGCAAAACGGCTGATATTCTGGCCGACCTTTATGCCAGCGTTCCGACGGGCGCTGCGGTTTCTTAGACAGCTCGCGCGCCGCCTTGACGGCTCAACCATCAAGCTCCCAGGTGGCTGACAGGATATCTGCAAGCTGGGCTGTACGCCGCCGCACCACATCCGGTGTCCAGGCCAGCTGGTCGGCAAGATCGCGGGTCAATGCAAACTCCGGCTCACCATTAGCGAAATAGAGCGCTTTTTTGGCATCGAAACCGACATTGTCAGCCCGCTGGTTGGCCGCGTCACTGAGCAGGACGAAGTTGCCAATTGTCTCGCAAAGTTCACGATGAACCGCAGCATTTGGCCATGATTTGTGCCAGGCCGAGCTTGGCGGCAGGTTGCGTGGCAGGACATGTTCAACGGTTGCGCCGCCATCAGGGCCAAGCGGGACGCCGCCCTCGATCTCGCCGTTCAGACGCAATGCGATGGCGCGCCGCTGTCCGAAAGAGCCAAACCGGCCGAGCAGCCGTGTCTTGATTTTTTTCTTTTCGTCCCGCGACAGCGTCAGCGGGCCGCGATCAGAGAGTAGATAGTTGGGGTCATCAACCGCGTCTGCAATCCTGCCATAGCGCTTCACACGTTGCTTGCGCTCGGTCACGATCAGCATCATGGCAAATGCAAACCGCTCCAGCCGCTTGAAGAACTTGTCGGCATGTTCGCCGTCAGTGCCGCTGCGCCCGAGGAATTGAAGCGCCGGGGCACGCCACAATTGATGATCAAGCAAGCGCAAGTGGTTGAGCGAAGCTGAAATGCTCTCCGTCTGGGGCCCGAAATCGACAATGCCCCGCGAGATGGCGACATAGGCGTCGACATAAGCAGGCAGGTGGACCTGAAGGAATTGGCGG
This sequence comes from Pseudomonadota bacterium, assembly GCA_039026135.1. Taxonomy (GTDB): domain Bacteria; phylum Pseudomonadota; class Alphaproteobacteria; order Caulobacterales; family Hyphomonadaceae; genus Henriciella. The sequence goes on from JBCCMX010000037.1 coordinate 12,984, forward strand.
GCGGAGGTCTTTGACAGCACTGCCTTGCGGAACCCGGTCGGCCCGGTATCGGAGTTGCGGCTGTAAAGGACACGGATCTGGTTGAGCAGATCATCAAAGCCGCTTCCGCCGAGCTTGGCCTCATGCTCAGACCATTGACGGGAATAGGTGTCGGCTTCGCTTATGGAGAGGTTTGATCGCTGGAGCAGCTCGGTCTTGATAATGTCATGGCTATTGGGCGCTTTGCCGCGTGTATTGAGCACGCGGAAGACATTGTAGCCGCCATCCCAGTCTTCGACGATGACTTTGACCAGAAGCAGTCTCTCCTTGATGGTCTCGATGAGCTCGCGGCGGCGTTCGGCGCCAATCTTTTTCAGCTCGGTGACCAGCGCTTCGGTATTGTCGCGCATACGCCGCTGGCTCTCGCCTTCATTCGGCTCGACATCCAGTTCAAGCGTGGCATCGCGGATCTGCACAAGCGCGCGAAAGAATGCGCCGTCAATATGATTGAGCGACAGGCGCCATAGCGACTGCTGGTCGACGACGCTGTTATGTTCGTCAGCGATCAGGCCGTGCAACTCGTCGGTGATATCCGGGTCGGGCTCCAGATCGCGTAGGATCGCCAGCACAATGGTGATTGTGGTCAGTCTTTGCTGGCCATCAACGATCAACAGCTTGGAGCCCTCACGCACAAGCACGATCGCGCCGATAAAGTGTCCATTGCTTTTTTCCGAAGCCAGCAACAGGTCGTTCAGAAGCTCAATGGCTTCATTCTTGTCCCACGAATAGCTGCGCTGATAGGGCGGCATGGCCAATTCGATGCCGGGCCGCAGCAAATCTGCTAGGGTGCTTTCTTGCGCCCGAAGTCCTTGCGTCATTCTTGTGTGTCTTTCACTATACCCAGATACCCAGCGTGTCCGAACACGACGCTAGTCCGGGTGCGGACATGTCGCAATGTTAACCATGCGGGAAATAGGGCTGATCATCAGGAGTGTAGCGAAGAGGTCACAGCATCAAGATGAGATGGATTTGGCTTGCGGCGGCATGCTGGAGCGTGGTTGCGTGTGCGGGCGAGGCCCCGCCACTGATTGAAGACTGGCGCGCGGGTGACGTGGCGCCTTCGGATTTTGCCTTGCTGCCCTGTGCGCCCGCACCGCTTGAGGGCCGCTGCGCTCTGGCCGTGGCGGGCGGCAAAAAAATCCTGTTTGGTACACCAAGCGGGGCGGCCGGCGCGCTCGATATGGCCGATCTGGCGAGCCTGGATGCCGTGGTGCTGCTCTCGCTGGCAGACCACGACCTGAATGGGCTTGACGAGGTGCGCAATTTGAGCTGGCGGGCCGGGCGCACGCAGCCGCTTCTGGTGCTGGGGCCGCAGGGCACGCAGGCGCTCGTCGCCGCGATGAACCGTGTTTTTGAAGCCTCAGATGCGCTTCGGGTTGTGGAGGAAGGGTTGCCGCCCGGCGGGTTTGAGGCGGCGGTCCTGCTGGGCAAGGAGCCGGGCCTTGATGGCGGCGCCATTTTCAATACCGGCGATGTTATCATTGCCGCCTCGCGGGCCTGGGCTATCGGTGTGCCAGGCGATGTGACAGTGACCTATCGCAGTGCGCATACATTGGTTTTGTCGCCGTGCGCAGATGAGGCCGATCCGGTGCCTTATCAGGGCGCCATCCGGCTCGGCTGTGATCCGGGGCAGGATGATGTGAGCTGGCCGCTGAGCGCGCCTTATTATGTGTTCAGATCGTCGGGCTGAGGCGGACAATCAAACCGGTATCAGCGCTTTAAAAGCGACGGGGTCCCACTTGCGTGAGACCCCGATCTCCCCCGAGATGCCCCCGTCCGGCCAAAAAGTGGCCGCGGACCTTGGGACCCCAGGATTGAGGTCAGTGGTAATGAGATGACGGCCCGCCTGTCAAACCTGTAATACGTGCAATTTTGCTTTGGGCGCGGGGGTGTGGCCGAAGGAGCACGGTTTTGGGTTCCGATGCGTGAATTGTTGGCAAACTGCGCAAATCACCCCTAAAGCTTCCAGTTCGTTAACGAATGAGTCGTATTTGTTAAGGTTAAGTACGACTTAAAGGGCTATGATCGCGGGATGGCGCTGTTTTTCTTCTTATATGCCGCTATAGGCGCCGCTTCCGGGTGGGGTCTTTACACATATGTCGGCCTGGAATTGCCACTGGCTGCATCTGCGGGCGCGATTGCAACAGCCCTGCTGGGCCAGGCCCATCTGTTTGCCTTTCGCGGCGGGGCAAGCAAGCAACAAGATGAACGCCTCGAGGCGGTAGAGCGCGCGCAGCGTGATACAGCCGAGCGGCTTGGTGTCATAGAGGCACGTACTGACTCTGTTGAGAGCACATTGAAGCACGAATTGACCGAGCGCCGCGATGCCCTGGTCAGTGAGATGCGCCAGCTGGAAACGCTGATTGATCGCCTGTCGCGCAGCTTTGAAAGCCGGCTGGCGGATGCTGAGGGCGGCGGCGAGGTTGATCCGCGTGAGGATGAAATTCTGCGCTCTGTGAAAGAGGCCCTGCAGGACGGGCGGGTTGATCTTCATCTGCAGCCGATCGTGTCTTTGCCGCAGCGGCGGGTGTCATTCTATGAGGGTTTTACACGCCTGCGCCGACCGGATGGCTCTTTGATCTTGCCGGACGCGTTTTTGGATGCGGCGCGCCGGGCCAATCTCATGGGCGTGATTGACAATATGATGCTGTATCGCTCGGTCGAGATTGTCCGGCGTCTGGCTGCGCGTGACCGGCGGGTGGGTGTGTTCTGCAATGTGTCTGTCTATTCCCTGCAGGACCCGCATTTCTTCCCGTTTTTCCTGTCGCACATGGAGCATAATCGAGACCTTGCAGGCGCTTTGATCTTTGAGTTGCGGGCCGACCGGTTCGAGCATCGCTCCAAGGAAATGCGTCTGGCGATGGAGAAACTCAGCGCGCTCGGTTTCCGGTTCTCGATCGACCATACAGCCACGCTCGATTTCGATTTGCCGCGTCTGCAGGATGCTGGTGTACGTTTCGTCAAGATCAAGGGCGACGATTTCATCGATCAGGTGCGCGACCCATTGGGGCCGCGCCCGATTTCATC
>JBCCMX010000038.1:0-15830 GCA_039026135.1 Pseudomonadota bacterium
ACCCATCATAAGGCGTTGCAGAGGTCGACGCGAACGCCGCTGAATGGGTCTTTCGACATGTCTCACAATGACAATGGCCGACAGGGGATGACAAGCCGTCGGCTTCATACATCACCGCTTTGCAAAAACAGCTGCCCTTTAACGTTTCGGCCATGTCAGTTCTCCCCAAACAGGCCGCCTTGCAGGCCGTCCTGCGGTGCGGGCAATCCCATTCGTTCATAGGCCAGCGGCGCGGCCACCCGTCCACGCGGCGTACGCGCCACATAACCCTTCTGCATCAGATACGGTTCTATCACATCTTCCACCGCGTCGCGCGCCTCAGACAGGGCCGCCGCCAAGGTGTCGGCGCCGACCGGCCCACCGGCATAGGTGCGCACCAAAGCATCAAGATAGCGCCGATCCAGCGCATCGAGCCCATCCGCGTCAATCTCAAGTCGCTGCAGCGCGCGCTCGGCAGCGGCCTTGTCAATCGCGGCGCCTTCGGCCTCAGCAAAGTCGCGTACCCGGCGCAGCAATCGCAGCGCGATCCGCGGGGTCCCGCGCGCGCGGCTGGCAATCTCCACCGCGCCATCCTCGCTCATCGTAACGCCGAGCTTTCGCCCGGCCGCCATCACAATGGTCGACAGGGTTTGCGGCGTATAGAATTCAAGTCGCAGCGGAATACCGAACCGGTCACGCAGCGGCGTTGCCAAGAGCCCTGCCCGTGTAGTCGCCCCGACCAGCGTGAAGGGCGCAAGATCCAGCCGCACAGAGCGCGCCGCCGGCCCCTCACCAATGACAATATCGACCGCATAATCTTCCATCGCGGGATAAAGCACTTCCTCGACAATGGCGGGCATACGATGGATCTCGTCAATGAACAGCACATCATTGGCTTCCAGATTGGTTAGGATCGCCACCAGATCGCCCGCCTTGGCGATCACTGGGCCGGACGTCGCACGAAAGCCGACGCCCAGCTCTTTGGAGAGGATCTGCGCCAGCGTGGTCTTGCCGAGCCCCGGCGGACCAAATAGCAGCGTGTGGTCCAGCGCCTCACTGCGCCGGCGCGCGGCATCAACATAAACTTTCAGATTGGCCTTGATCGCCTCCTGGCCGACATAGTCATCAAAGCTCTGCGGGCGCAGGGCCCGGTCGAGCGCCTCACCCGCTTGCATATCCGGATCGGTCAGCATGCCCTCGCGCGTCATACCGGGCTAAGCTCCTTCAGCGCCGCCTTAATCAGGGCGCCAACCTCGTCTGCGCCAGCGTCTTGCGCCGCGCTCGCTACCGCGCGGGCCGCATCAGACTGGCCATAGCCAAGGTTCACCAGCGCCGAAACCGCCTCGCTGCGCGCGCCGCCGCGTGTGGCCTGCGCACTCGCCGACGGATCCACTGTAAACGAACCAAACCGGCCCATGGGCGGGGCCTTGCCCGCCAGTTCGGTTACGATCCGCTCGGCGAGCTTTTTGCCGACACCCTTGGCGCGGGTAATGCTCGCCACATCGCCTAACGCCAGCGCATCCATCAGCTCGGCTGGCGAGAGCGCATCAACCAGTGCCATGGCTGATTTGCCAGCCACACCCGGCACGTCCTGCAGGCGCACAAACCAGGCGCGCTCCTCATCGCTGGCAAAAGCAAACAGGGTGATCGAGTTTTCCGTCACCCGCGTTTCGACAAAGACTTCAGCCGGCTCGCCCACGGTCAGCTTGGACAAGAGCCGGCCGCCCGCCGCCGCGACATAGCCAACGCCGTTGACATCAATCAACACGCTGTCCACGCCGGCTGCCACCACCTCGCCCCTCAACCGACCGATGATCATGCATGCACCTCTTTGAACTGTTTGTGCGGCAGATTGTGCGCGGTACAAATCGCACAGGCGAGGGCGTCGGCGGCATCGGCCTTCATCTCGCCCGCGCGCGGCAACAGGCGCGCCACCATGAACTGGATCTGGTCTTTGTCCGCCTTGCCGCTGCCAACCACGGCCCGTTTGATCGCGGTCGGGGCAAATTCGGCCACTTCCAGCCCGTGAAACGAAAGCGAGGTCATCGCCGCGCCGCGCGCCTGGCCAAGCTTCAGCGCCGATCGCGGATTGGCGTTTACAATTGTTTCTTCACAGCCAGCGAAATCGGGCCGATGGATCTCCACCAATCGGCCAACCGCATGAAAGATCCCCGCCAGCCTGTCAGCCATGGACAGGTCCGGATCGACATTGATCACGCCGTGGCCAACATGGCTCAGCCGCGACCCAGCCGTATCAATTACGCCCCAGCCAGTGTGGCGCAGGCCCGGATCAATGCCTAGAATGCGAATCGGTTCTCCCATAGCGAACTTTAATAGCGCTTATAGTTAAAACAGTCTTGCTGTTTTCGCCTTTTGTTCACGTCGGCCCGATTTAGACTGCACCAACCAGCGCCGCGCAGGTCGCAATGAGCAGTGGAATGTCCTCATCGCGCGACAGACGATGATCCCCGCTCTTGATCAGCGTGAACGTCAAATCATTGCTGGTGATCACCTCGACAAGGCGCATCGCATGATGCCAGGGCACGTCCTCATCCATGCCGCCCTGCAGAATGCGCACCGGCCCGTCAAACCCGATGGGCTCGCCGAGCACCAGCCAGTTATTTGCATCATCAATCAGCGCCCGCGTGACCGGGTAGGGCGCGTCATACTCTGATGGCACCAATGTCTGGCCTTTGTCCATAATCTCCGCCTTCGCCTCTGGCGGCAATGCTGGCCACATCAGCTCGCGGGTGAAATCCGGGGCCGGGGCCAGCAACACCATCGCCTGCACGCGCGCGCCCAGCGCCTTCATCGCCAGCAAGGCGATCCATGCGCCCATGCTGGAGCCAACCAGAACGAGGGGCCCGGATGTTTTCGCCCCGATGATGGACAGCGCATCTTCGCGCCAGGCCGAAATCGTGCCCGCTTCAAACGCGCCGCCAGACTGGCCATGCCCGGAATAGTCAAAGGCAAGGAAGCCATGGCCCGCCTCTTTCGCCCAGGCCTCAAGCAGGGTGACTTTGTTGCCCGACATGTCGGACTTGAACCCGGTTAGCCAGACAAAGGTCGGGCCCACCTGCGCGGGGGTATACCGATAGGCGAGGCGGCGCCCCTCAGGGCTGTTAAACATCTCTGTCATAGCGCGGGCATCACCTTAAGCGCCAAGCGATGTCAAGCGAAACGATTATGAATTAAGACGTGGCGCCGGCCCATCGAATAGGCCTAGACTAACCCCATGCAAAACTCTGACTGGCCAGACCTTACCGGCAAAACCATCCTGCAGATCATTCCCGATCTTGCCGCCGGCGGGGCCGAGCGCACGACCGTGGAGATGGCCGAAGCGATCACTGGCGCCGGCGGTCGCGCACTGGTGGTCAGCAGTGGCGGGCGTCTTGAGCCGGATCTCGCCGCCGCCGGTGGCACGCTGATCCGCATGAACGCCGCCAGCAAGAATCCGCTTACCATCCGGCGCAATGCCGACAAGCTTGTCCGTCTTGTTGACGAGGAAAATGTCTCTCTCCTGCATGCCCGCTCGCGAGCGCCGGGCTGGAGCGCACGTATCGCAGCGCTTCAAACCGATACGCCCTTTGTCACCACCTATCACGGCGCCTACTCCGGCAAGAGCGGCCTGAAACGACGCTATAATTCAGTCATGGCCAAGGGCGATCTTGTCATCGCCAACTCGGCCTGGACAGCCGACCATGTTCACAAAACGCATGGCACACCGAAAGACAAGATCGTCACCATCCCGCGCGGAGTTGATTTCGCCGCCTTTGACCCAGACCAGATCGCGCCGGACCGCATCACCGCCCTGCGCAAATCGTGGAACCTGGCCCCCGATGATAACCGGCTGTTACTCGTCCTGCCCGGCCGGCTCACCTCATGGAAAGGCCAGGGCATTGCCATCCAGGCGCTGGGCGCCCTGAGCGATGAAGAGCGCGACCGCCTGCACCTTGTCATGCCGGGCGATAGTCAGGGCCGTGCCCGTTATGTCAGCGAGCTAGAAGACCTTATCTTGATGCACAAGCTTGGCGGCACTGTCTCTCTTGTCGGTCACTGCCTTGATATGCCGGCGGCATACATGCTTGGCGACATCATCCTGGCGCCCTCAACACGGCCCGAAGCCTTTGGCCGGGTCGCTGCCGAAGCCTCCGCCATGGCCAAGCCGGTTATCGTTGCCGATCATGGCGGACAGCGCGAAGTCGTCGTGGACGGCCAGACCGGGGCGCGCGCCGAACCTGGCAGCGCGACCAGCCTGACGGCCTGTATCCGCGCCATGATCCAGCTTCCGCCAGGCTCACTGGAAGCCATGGGACAGGAAGGCCAGACCTATGTGCGGACCCGTTTCAGCAAAAAACAGCTTCAAACAGCGACGCTTCACGTCTATAGCCGCGTGCTCGACATGCCAGCCTTTGCTTGAAAATCACCGCAAATAAAGGCATATTCGAACCTTGTTTCAGGCTACAACAGGAGATGAGCCATAGCCCGCAGACCCCACGCCCGCCCAGAGCGCGCCAAACGCACTGGACCACGCATCAATAAGGATATCCTAGTCGAACGAGTACTTCTGATTGACGAAAATGGCGAAAAACAAGGCGAAATGCCAATTGACGCCGCACTGGACGCCGCCCGCGAGGCCGGCATGGATCTCGTCGAAGTCTCGCCCAATGAAGACATCCCGGTCTGCAAAATCGTTGACTATGGCAAGATGCGCTACGAAGCGCAGAAAAAGAAAGCCGCTGCAAAGAAGAAGCAGAAGACAGCTGAGCTAAAAGAAATCAAGCTGCGCCCGAATATCGATATGCATGACTATCAGGTCAAAGCTAAGAAAATCACCGAGTTTTTCGAGCAAGGCGACAAGGTCAAAATCACGTTGCGGTTCCGCGGCCGCGAAATGGCCCACCAGCATCTCGGGATGGAATTACTCGAGCGCGTCAAGGAAGACTTTGACGAGAAAATGAAGGTCGAACTCGAGCCAAAGCTTGAAGGCCGGCAAATGACCATGGTGATGGCACCGAGATAAGTACACTATCTTTGTCTCACAGGCCGCATTCAGCTTGAATACACGGCACAAAAATGCGACGGTTCCGCTTAAAAAAGGGGAGTTTTCATGGCTTCTGGAATTGGAGCGCTACGCACGTCATTTTTGTTTCGCGTCTTGGTCTTCGCGGCCGTCATCACGATTTGGACAGGTGCGAACTATTTCATGGCCGGCAACCGCATCATGAATGACTGCAACGAGATCAGGCTGGGCGATGACAGCAATACATTCTGCGCGTGTTTTGCCAGTGAAATTCGCGCCAATGTCCCCAAACAATCCTATTTGCCCATCGTCGGCTATTTCTCTCGGCCCGGTGAAGCGGCCATCTCTCAGCTCGCCGCAGACGCCAATGCGCAATGCCGCGCGCCTGAAGGCCAAACGATCTAGAAATCAACTGTAGACGGCGCCTGTTGGCGGTTGATTCGCAACACACTTTCCGTCATAACGCCCGCTTGCGCAGCGCTTGGGCCGAAAACGGCATGCCTTAAGCGCTCTAAATGACTTTAAATCAAGGCCTTAGTGCCTGTAGGAGACACGAAATGCCGAAGATGAAGACCAAAAAGGCCGCTGCAAAGCGGTTTAAGATCACAGCGTCTGGAAAACTGAAACATGGTGTGGCCGGCAAACGCCACCGCCTGATCAGCCATAATGGAAAATACATTCGCCAAAATCGCGGCACCGAAGTGGTCGCCAAAGCGGATACCCAGCGCGTTATCAAAAAGTTCCTGCCCAACGGGCTGTAAGCCCAGCGCAGACTTCTGACCTCGATCTAAACCGAATTTGCAAGGAGCCACCTCATGGCCCGTTCACGTAACAAGGTGCCCGCCAAGGCACGCCACAAGAAAATCCTCAAAGCCGCCAAAGGCTATCGCGGCCGCCGCAGCACCACGTTCCGCACCGCCCATGATGCGGTCTGGAAAGCCGGCCAGTACGCCTATGTCGGACGCAAGGTCAAAAAGCGCAGCTTCCGCAGCCTGTGGATACAGCGCATCAATGCCGCTGTGCGCGAGCATGATGATGAGATGACCTATTCGCGCTTCATCGGCGGCCTGACCAAGGCGGGCGTTGAGATGGACCGCAAGGTCATGTCCGACCTCGCCATCAAAGAGCCCGAAGCGTTCGGCGCGCTGGTTGAAAAAGCCAAGGCCGCGCTGGCTTAGTGCCACCCCTTCCACAGATCGCGTTTCGTACCGCGACCGTCGATGATCAGTCGGCGGTCGTTACGCTTTGGCGCGCCTGCGATCTCATCGTGCCACACAATCGGCCAGAGACCGATTTTCACCGCGCGGTAACAAGCGCGCAGTCAGATGTGCTGGTGGCATCCGTGTCAGGCGAGGTCGTCGGCTCCGCGATGGTCGGCGACGATGGGCACCGCGGCTGGATCTATTATCTGGCGGTTCACCCGCGCTGCGAGAAGCAGGGCATTGGCCGCAGCCTGTGCAACAAGGCCGAGCGCTGGGGCCACCAAAGAGGCTTGCGAAAGATCCAGCTGATGATCCGGCCGGCCAATGAAAATGTGCGCCGCTTCTATGAACGCTGCGACTATGAAGAAACGCCGCGTCTTGTCATGGCGAAATGGCTGGATAAGAAGGCGGCAACTTAAGATTCCGGGATTTTGATTCTGAATGACTGACATTCAAACCATTGAAGCTGAAACCCTCACAGCGATCGAAGGCGCAGGCGACCTTCCCGCGCTTGATGCGCTGCGCGTCGCTGAGCTTGGCAAGAAAGGGCGCGTTTCGGCACTGATGAAGACACTCGGCAAGATGAGCCCGGAAGAGCGCCAGGATATGGGCCCGAAGCTCAATGCCTTGAAAAACCGCCTGGCCGACGCCATTGAGGCACGCAAAACCGTGCTCGAAGACGCCGCCCTCGACGCCCAGGTCGCCAATGAAAGCGCAGACCTGACCTTGCCGCCGCGTCCGGAGCCGGTCGGTGCGCTCCACCCAGTCATGCAAGTGTTTGAGGAGATCGCGGCCATTTTTGGCAATATGGGTTTTGCCGTGGCTGAAGGCCCCGACATTGAGGATGACTGGCACAATTTCACCGCGCTGAACTTCCCCGAAGGCCACCCGGCGCGCGAAACGCATGACACCTTCTTCTTTCATCCCCAGCAGGGTGACACACCGAAAGTCCTGCGCACGCATACAAGCCCGGTGCAGATCCGCACCATGACAAGCCAGAAACCGCCCATCCGCATCATCGCGCCGGGCCGGGTCTACCGCAATGACTGGGACGCCACGCACACGCCCATGTTCCATCAGGTCGAGGGGCTGGTTATCGAGAAGAATGTCCATATGGGCCATCTCAAGGGCTGTCTCATCGACTTTGTGAAAGCCTTTTTCGAGGTCGACACGGTCGAGGCGCGTTTCCGCCCGCACTTCTTCCCATTTACCGAGCCGAGCGCCGAGATGGATGTGAAATACACCAAAAAGGGTGAAACGATTGAAATCGGCGCGGGTGATCGCTGGATGGAAATTCTCGGCTCGGGCATGGTGCATCCGAATGTCTTGCGCAATTGCGGCATCGACCCGGACGAGTATCAGGGCTTTGCCTTCGGCATGGGCGTCGATCGGCTCGCCATGCTGAAATATGGCATGCCGGATCTTCGCCCCTATTTCGAAGCGGATGTCGACTGGAGCCGGCATTATGGTTTTGCGCCCTGGCTGACGCCAAGTGTTGCCGGAGGGCTGAGCTAAATGAAATTCCCGCTCTCCTGGCTGATGGATTACCTCGCCACAACTGACGATCTAGACGATATTCTCAGCTATATGCTCAAAGCCGGCCTGGAAGTTGAGCATGTCGATAATCCTGGCGAAAGCCTCGGCGCATTTTCGGTCTGTAAGGTAAAGGCGGCCGAGCCACACCCCGATGCCGACAAGCTGCGTGTGTGCACAGTCGACACGATTGATGGCGAGAAACAGATCGTGTGCGGCGCCCCCAATGCGCGCGCTGGCATGACGGCAATTTACGCCCCGCTTGGCGCTTATATTCCGGGGCTCGATTTCAGCCTCGACAAAAAACCGCGCAAAATTCGCGGTGTCGAAAGCTCCGGCATGATGTGCTCAGCCAAGGAGCTGAATGCCGGCGACGATCATGACGGTATTGCCGATCTTGACGACAAATACCCGCTTGGCATGCCTGCCGCCGAAGCCCTTGGCCTTGATGATCCGGTAATCGACTTCGAGGTTACCCCGAACCGTCCGGACTGGCTCGGGGTCAAAGGCATTGCCCGCGATCTTGCTGCGGCCGGCGCAGGCACGTTTATTGACGACAATATCAAACGGGTTAGCGGCGCCTTCGATTGCCCAATCGACATTCGGATCGGCAACGAAAGCGCGTGCCCGGTTTTCGCTGGCATCTATTTGCGCGGCGTGAAGAATGGCCCCTCGCCCGACTGGATGCAGGCCCGTCTGAAGGCGGTGGGCATTCAGCCCCGATCACTGCTGGTCGATGTCACCAACTATGTCTCGATAGACCGCGCCCGCCCGCTACATGCCTATGACGCGGCCAAGCTGCGCGGCCCCGTCACCGCCCGGCTCGGTCGGCTGGGCGAGCAGCTGCCGGCACTCGATGGCAAAACCTATGACATCACACCCGACATGTGTGTCATCGCTGATGCCAGCGGCGCGATCGGCCTTGGCGGCGTGATGGGCGGAGAAAGCACCGCTGTCAGCGAGGAGACCACAGATGTCTTCCTCGAAAGCGCCTGGTTCGATCCACTGCGCACCGCCAGAACCGGGCGCCAGACGCGCATCAACTCGGATGCCCGCTACCGGTTTGAGCGCGGCGTCGATCCGCAAAGCTGCCGCGATGGCCTCAACCTGGCCGCGCGCCTGATTCTCGACCATGGCGGCGGCACGGCATCGAGCATGAAGATTGTCGGAGAGCCGCCGGCGGCTCGTCGCCGCGTGCCCTTCTATACAGGTGACGTCCTTCGCCTGACCGGCCTGAAGACGAAATCGGCCGCCATGAAGAAGAAGCTGAAGACCCTCGGCTTCATTATCGAGGATGCCGGGGATCTTTGGTATCTCGACCCGCCAAGCTGGCGCTTCGATATAGAGCAATCGGCCGACATTGTTGAGGAGATCGCACGCCTTGAAGGCTATGATGCCTTGCCGACCCTGTCGCTCCCGGCGCCCGAGGGCGGGGTGAAGTCGCAAACGACCCCGGTGCAAAACCGTGTGCGGACCGCCCGGCGCACGCTGGCGTCTCGCGGCTTTCTGGAGGCCGTCACATGGAGCTTCATGCCCTTGGCGAACGCCAAACTGTTTGGCGGGGGCGAGGCTGAACTCACCATTGCCAATCCGGTGGCCAGCGAGCTCAATCAGATGCGCCCGACCATGCTTGCCAATCTGGCGACTGCGGCGCAGCGCGCCGCCAACACAGGTGAACGCGGCGTACGCCTGTTTGAAGCCGGCCCGGTTTATCTCGGCGACGGACCGAAGGATCAACGCACGGTGATCACGGCCATGGTCAAGCCAGACGCGACGCGCCACTGGCAACACGGTGCCAGTCCCTATGACAGTTACAGCGCCAAAGCCGACTTGTTCGCCGTGCTCGCCGCACTCGGGCAACCACCGGAACGCTTCCAGGTTGATACGCCCCGCCAGCCGCATTGGCATCCCGGTCTCGGCGCTTGTCTGAAGCTTGGTCCGAAGGTCACGGTCGCCCATTTCGGCGCACTGCATCCTCGCGTTTTGAAGGCGCTGGATGTTGATGGTCCGATTTTAGGGTTTGAGCTCAATCTCAATGCCCTGCCGCACATGAAGACGCGCCCGACCAAGACCAAACCGGTCCTCGACAAGCCCGATCTCACCCCAATCCGGCGCGATTTTGCTTTCCTCGTCGACGAAAGCACCGCCGCCGGTGCGCTGGTGAGAGCGGCAAATGGCGCCGACAAGACCCTTATTGAGGCTGTCGACGTGTTCGATATCTATCAGGGGGCCGGCGTCGAACCGGGCAAGAAATCGGTCGCCATTGAGGTCACGCTGCAGCCACGCGGCGAGAATCTCACCGATAGCGACATCGACGCGATGTCGGCGAAGATTGTCGCTGCAGTTGAAAAAGCCGTGGGCGGCATCTTGCGCGCATAGGACAAGTTTGGTGTTAGACATATATGGTCTCACAACAAGTCGCCTCACAAATTGGGGTCCGCCACAAACTCTATTCTCAGCTTGAGCCCGACGCACGGGTCCGTCCCGGCCTGTCATTCACAAATTTCATCATCGTCATGCTGGTCCTGGCGAGCTTTGTCGCGCTCGCCATCGAAACCGAGCCGACCATCAGCGATGGTTGGCGCGAAGGCCTGAAAATCTTCAACCTGGCGATTCTCCTCATTTTCGCGCTCGAATACCTGATGCGGCTTTGGGTCGAGGGTGAAGACCCGCGCTATCGCGGCTTTCTTGGACGGATCAGATTTATCTTCACGCCCTATGCGGTGGCAGACCTCATCGCGTTCCTGCCCGAATTGCTGTGGATCATCTTCATGTCCGCCACCGGCAATGAAGAAGGGCTGATGATGCTGCGCGTTCTGCGGCTTGCCCGCCTGATCAAGATCGCCCGGTTTGTCCCAGCCGTGGATGTCTTTGTGCAAACGGTGAAACGTTCTGGTGCGCAACTTCTCACAACTTTGGCGCTGGCAAGCAGCCTGGTCTATGTCGCGGCGGTCATGCTCTATTTCATCGAGGGCGTTGGCGAGGGCCGCGAGGCTTTCGCTTCGATCCCGCGCGCCATCTGGTGGGCCATCGCGACATTGACCACGGTCGGGTACGGCGACGTCTACCCCATCACAGCCGCCGGAAAAGTGGCTGCATCGGTTATCGCGCTCGCCGGTATTGGCGTTGTGGCCCTGCCTGCCGGTGTCTTCGCCAGCGCCTTTGCCGATGAACTGCGCGAGCGCGAAGCCGAGCGGGTTCGCCTGCGCATGCTCGAAGCAGAGACTGACCTCAACCAGCCGTCAAATGATCAAGAGCCTCAGCTCCCGGCCTAGAAACAGCGTTTTTCGCTCGCCCGAAGCGGGCAAAGTGTCCTAAACAGCTCGGCATGTTGAAAACCCGCATCATTCCCTGCCTCGATGTGAAGGATGGCCGCACGGTGAAGGGCGTCAATTTTGTCGACCTGCGCGATGCCGGCGATCCGGTCGCGCTGGCCAAGTCGTATGATGCGCAGGGCGCTGATGAGCTTTGTTTTCTCGACATTACCGCAAGCCATGAAGGGCGCGGGACCATGCTGGACATTGTCACCCGTACCGCCGAACAGTGTTTTATGCCGCTGACTGTTGGCGGCGGGGTGCGCACGTCAGACAATATGATCGAGCTCTTGCGCGCCGGCGCTGACAAGGTCGCCATCAACTCGGCCGCGGTCGCCGATCCGGAGGTCATCTCGCGTTGCGCGGCCAAGGCAGGCAGCCAGTGCGTGGTTGTGGCGATCGATGCGCGCGCCTGCGATGCCAGCTGGGAAATTTTCACCCATGGCGGGCGGAAAGGCACGGGCATTGATGCAGTCGAATTCGCCATGGAGGCCGAGCGGCGCGGCGCCGGCGAGATCCTGCTGACCAGTATGGACAAGGATGGCACCAAATCCGGCTTTGACCTTCCGATGCTGCGCGCCGTCAGTTACGCGGTCGACATCCCCGTCATCGCATCGGGCGGGGCGGGCTCAGCTGAAGACCTCGCGCCCGCCGTGCTCGAGGGCGGCGCCAGTGCCGTGCTTGCCGCCTCGATCTTTCACTTCGGCGAAGTCAGCCTCAGCCAGGCGCGCGACGCGCTTGCGGCGGCTGGCGCACCGGTTCGCCCCTTTACTGTCAGCGCCTGAAGGACGCCGCCATCATGTCAGACACTGAACGCTCCCCCCTCGGACCCGCTGACCAGCTCAACGCCGTTCTCGCTGCCCTGAGCACCGTCATCGACGCGAAAGTTGGCGGCGATCCCGGCCAATCGTACACAGCGAAACTCTACGCTGATGGCGCGCTGACCTGCGGCAAGAAAATCGCCGAAGAGGGCGCTGAGCTTGCCTTGGCGCTCGCCGCCCAGGGCAACACCGAAGCCGCCAGCGAAGCCGCCGACCTGCTCTACCACTTGCTCGTCGGCTTGCGGGTCAAAGGCGTGAGGCTTGATGACGTGGCTGGCATCCTCGCCGCGCGCCAGGGGATCTCTGGCCTCGCCGAGAAAGCCAGCCGGTCAAGCTAGCCTTCTGGCCGGTTTAGCGGCGCGGTTACTCGCCAAGCTTGAAGACGTAAAGCGCGTTACCACCCGGAGGCAGCGACCTCACACCGCTCAGCATCGCCCAGAGCGGCACTGCACCGCCGCTGCCGGCCGCCACGGCGATATATTGCTCGCCATTCACGGCATAGCTGATCGGAAAGCCCGACACCGGGCCACCCAGGATCGTCTCCCAGACCACATCGCCCGTCGCCTGATCATAGGCACGGAACCGGCGATTGGTGTCGCCGGCAAACAAAAGATCACCGCCAGTCGACAGGACAGATAACACACCGTGGCGGCTTTCATTGATCCAGCGGGTCTCGCCGGTCTCAACATCAATCGCCTCCAGCCGCCCCAGATGCTCTTCGCCGGGCGTCTTCACGAATTTCGGCAACAGGCCGTAACGCGGATCCTTCGGGCTGGCCACAACGTCCATGCAAAGGTTCAGCATCGGCATGAACATTGTTTTGGCCTCTGGCGCATAGGCGCCCGCATACCAGTCGCGTCCGCCTGCCATGGATGGGCAAACCAGTTTCGGCTCGCCTTCAATCTCGGTCAGAACCGACTCCTCGTTCACAGTGACCTTGCCGGTCTCGCCATCAATGTCTGCGACGACATTCTGGAAAGTGGTCTGTTTGGCCCAGTAAAATTCACCTGTTTCCCGATCAATGGTCCAGACAATCCCGGTCTTGCCCGGGATGCCCGTGATCAGCTTCTTCGTGCCCTCCGGCAGGTCTGGGTTCACTTTCCAAACCGAATCTGCATCCGGGCGCACTTCGGCATCAACCAGAATACGTTCATAGGTGTGATCTGTATCCCAGTTGTCGCGCGGCAGATGCTGCACATCCCACTTGATCTCGCCGGTTGCCGGATCAAGCGCCAGGGTCGAATTGGTGTAGCGCATATCGGCTGGAATATTATCGCGCATCGCCTCGGGTGAGGGCGACGGGCCGGAGGTCGGCCAATATAAGAGGTTCAGTTCGGCATCATATGATCCAGGCAACCAGGTGCTGCCATGCGCGCGCTCTTCAAACGGAATACCATTCCAGCTTTCATCGCCCGGTTCGCCCGGCGAGGGGATAACATCCGTCTTCCATAGCAGCTCGCCTGTTTGGGCATCATGCGCCATCACATTACAGCGCGCCGGCGGGGCATAGCGACAGACCCGGCCGGAAAACACACGTCCGCCGCCCACAATCGGGCCGGAGGAGTGGGTCGTAATCGCTGGATCGCCGGTCAGCGTGTCCCAGATCAGTTCGCCAGTCTTGGCATCCAGCGCGATCAGCCGCGCATCGCCGGCGGCATGGAAGATCTTGCCATCGTAGATGGCCATGTTTCGCGTAATGTCGCCAGATCCCCAAACCTCTCCAGTGCGCTCATGTTTGTAAGACCAGATCAAATCGCCGCTTGTCGCATCGTGCGCCGTGATGTGATCCTTTGAGTTTGGCAGATACAAAACGCCATCATGCACCAATGGCGTCGGCTGGCTGGAGCCTGGATCCATCACGACTGACCAGGCCAGATCGAGATCGCCCACGTTGTCAAGATTAACCTGGTCCAGCGCCGAATAGCCCCAGCTCTTGTGATTGCCGCGCCACATCAGCCATGACTCGGCTGGCGGGTTCTCAAGCAAAGCATCGGTCACCGGTCCGGCAAGCGGCGCTGGCTGATCGGCAACCGGCTCTGCTGCCTCTGGCTCTGCAACAGCATCATTCAAGCTGGCGATCGCGGCGCAGCCGGCGAGGCTTACTGCCGCCAAGCTGGCGGCCCCGGCCTTCAAACCGGTGCGGTTAAACCAAATAGTCATGACTTCCTCTCCTTGTGGCGCGACCGCCATGCCAGTCTCGACGAGATATATCCAGGGCGCATCAAGCGGCCGGATGCCCTCAAAAATAGCAGACGTCTTCACATTTTTCGTTTTGTAACGAAATTAGCTTGGCATGTTCGATTATTCTTCACAACATGCAGTTTCCCGCATTTAATGTGCGCATTTACAGCGGAGCTTGCGATGGACAAATGGACGGAACTGCGCACGGCGTATTATGTCGCCAAACATGGCACGGTCAGCGCGGCATCTGAAGCCCTGGGGCTCCATCGCGCATCCATTATTCGCCATATCGATATTCTCGAGGGCGAACTTGGCGGAAAGATTTTCCTGCGCCATGCCAAAGGCTACACGATGACCGATGCGGGCAAGGACCTGTTGCAAATCGCCTCTGCCACCGAAGATCAGTTCAAACAGCTCGCGGGGCGGACCCGCGGGCGCTCGCAAGAGGTCTCCGGCGAGCTCATCGTCACCTCGCCGGAAGCCCTGTCAGAAATTGTCGTCCCGGCGCTCGGCGCATTTCGCCGCCAGCATCCGCGCACGTCGGTGCGCTATCTTGTGAATGATCGCACCGCACGGCTCGAATACGGCGAAGCACATGTCGCAATTCGCGGCGGATCGGCGCCCAATGATCCGGACAATGTCGTGCGCCGTTTCATCCTGATGCAGCCGGGTCTTTATGCCCACCAAGACTATGTGGCCGCGCACGGCCGGCTCGGCGACGATGATGATATTCGCAACCACGCCTTTGTTGAGCGCACCTCCACACAGATCGCCGCTTCGCTTCGCAACTGGATGCGAGAGAAAGTCCCGCCGCAGAATATCGTTCTCAAAACAGCCGATGGCATCGCGACCCGGGACGCGATCCGATCAGGGATCGGGATCGGTTTTCTGCCCAAACACTTCGCCGAAAAGCTGCCGGACCTTGTCGAGATGCGCCCCTCGATAGAAGCCTGGAGCTGCCAGACCTGGCTCGTCACACATGTCGATCTCAATCGATCCGCCAAGGTTCAATCGATCCTCAAACTGCTCAACGAGACACTGAAAGCCGAGCAACCCGTCGCGGCCTAGGGGCTAGTCCTTGCGCGGCATGGCGAGCCGCCGCCGATTGGTATGGCTGGTATCAGCTTGCGCCCCGCTCGGCTTGCGGCCCTTCATATAGTGTTTCTGCCAGGCTTCGCGCAGCGCGTCCGGCTCTTCGGCGGCGATCCGCGCATTGAACGCGGCGCGGGCATTACGCCACTCCTCGTACTCTGCCTTTAGCGGTGCATTGTCATCAATATCTCGGATGACCGGCTCAACATCTTCAAGTTGTTCGGGCTGAACCAGGGTCAGGAAACAGAAGGTCTCGCCCCGTTCAAACCGAACCGTGCCAGGGCGGGTGAATTTCCAGTTCATCGTAAACGGATAGGGCAGCCAGTCTGTCTCGATCAGCCCGGCCAGCGGATCAATGCCGTCCTTTACCGAATTCGGCGCCGCCATCGCCCACATGGCCCAGCCCGGCGGTGTGCGGAACAGATAGCCGGTATGAAACGTCAGAATGCCATAGCTAAAATGGGATGCTGCAATATGCGCGATCGGTGCGGCCGGGTCATGCGACACAATCGTTATGTCCTCAGCCTTGTTACCGCCCGTCCAGGTCGCATCAAACCCATGCGTCAGCTTCAGGTCCCAGCCACTCACATTGGCCATATTCAGCGGCAAACATCGATAGGCATGGCGATGGCGCACCTCATCCATCCATTCACGCTTAACAGTTCCAGGCACCATGTCCGGCACG
>JBCCMX010000039.1:0-15414 GCA_039026135.1 Pseudomonadota bacterium
CGATCTTATCGCGGTCCATACCGCCCAGAGCCAGGGCGAGTTACCATCTGGCGAAGCGCTTGCCACGCTGATGACGGCGCGCGGCGTTCTGCAGGAAAGTCAGGGCAGCTTGCGTGATCTGGCAAGTGACGAAGAGATCATGTCCGCCTTGCAGGCCGGTTTGATCACAGCGCTCGATGCGCTGGCCGATGCGCGCCGTGAGGAGGGGGCTTCACTCCATACAGTCCTGTCAGCGGCGGTCGATCAGATGCAGGCGATTTGCCGTGAGGCCGAAACCCATGCCGGCGAACAGCCCGCCTTGCTTAAGGCAAGGCTCAACAAGCAACTTGCTGATCTTGGCGCAGAACAGGCCGTTGATGCTGATCGCCTTGCTGCCGAGGTGGCGCTAAGTGCGGCCAAGGCGGACGTCCGCGAAGAGCTTGACCGGCTGGACGCCCATTTCGTTTCGGCCAAAGCCCTGCTGGCCGAGGGCTCGCCCATTGGTCGCAAACTCGATTTTCTGGCCCAGGAACTCAACCGCGAAGCCAATACGCTGTGTTCAAAATCAGCCAGCCTCGATTTGACGAATGCTGGTCTTGGGCTCAAAGCACTGATTGACCAGTTCAAGGAGCAAGCTGCGAATGTCGAATGAGGGTGAAACGGGTCGCCGGGGTCTGATGCTCGTTATCTCCAGCCCGTCAGGGGCCGGCAAGACAACACTCGCGCGTATGTTGCTGGACGAGTTCGAAGACACTGTTCTGTCTGTCTCTTTGACAACCCGTGATCCGCGCCCGGATGAAATGGACGGCGTGCATTATCATTTCCGCACCCAGGCACAGTTTCGCGACATGATCGATGCACGCGGCTTTCTCGAATGGGCAAAGGTTTTTGACCATTTTTACGGCACTCCGCGCGCTGACACCGTGGCGCAGCTGGAAAAGGGCAATGACGTTTTGTTTGATGTCGACTGGCAGGGCGCCGACGCCCTGCACGACCAGATGCCGAATGATTGCGTCTCTGTCTTTATCTTGCCGCCAAGCATCGAAACGCTTGAAAAACGCCTTGCCGCGCGGCCGGGATCAACCCCTGAGATCGTTGCCCGGCGGATGCGCGATTCCCGGGCTGAGATCATGCATTGGCGGCGCTATGACTATTGTATCGTGAATGACGATCTCAACATCGCGTATACAAAGCTGAAGCGTATCCTTTTGGTCGAGCGAACCAAACGCCTGCGCGAACACGGGCTTGAAGATCATGTCCGCAAATTGCTCGGTGAGCTTTAAGGCGCCGACACGGTCAGCCGGATTGTCGCCGAAAGCGCCTGGCGCGGCTTCAAGACAATCAGGCCCGTCTGTGAGGCGGGCAGATCGCTATTGATCGCATTCGGTGCATGGGTTGCTGGTTCAACGCAGAAATAAGTCTCGCCGGGGGGCACATAGACGATTAGCTTGGTAAAATCTGGGTCAGACGACAATGTCACCACCCGGTCCGGCCATGTCATATGCTGAACGGTTGATCCGATGCTGAACGCATTGTCCATATTCAGCTCGCGAACCGGGCGCGTGCGAGTCAGGTCAAAATGCGGGGTCACCAGAACTGGCGGTGACGGGATCATGTTCTCTTCGCTCAGCCAGACCATATGCGTGTCGGCTTGAAGGCTAGCATTCTCTCGCGGAAAATAGGGGTGCCAGCCAAAGCCTGCCGGCATGGGCATGTCGCTCTTATTGACCAGAAACAAGGTCAGGCGCAGCTCTTCGGGCGTCACACGGAACAGTTGCTGGGCCTCATAGTCCCAAGGCCAGGCGCCTTCTGGCGGGGTGTGGCGCAGGCGCGCGGAAACCGCATCACAAGCCACAATCTGCCAGCGGCTTTGCCAGCCAAAGCCATGAATCGCGTGCGGTTCGGGCGGAAAATTTGGCGGGATCTGGTGGCGCGTTCCGTGAAAGTCGATCAAGCCATCGGCGATGCGACCGCTGAATGGCACCATAGTAAAGGCCCCGCAATCGAGCGGCGAGATATCATCGTCTTTCGGGGCCGGGCGCAGGATCGGGATGCCGCGCCAGCTCAACTGGCGCACGCTGCCGCCAATGTGTGGATCCAAGTCCAGCATCATCGGCCCGGATTTCAGCACCAAACTCATGTCGACGCCTCCACATAAGCTGTCGCAAGGCGGCGAAATCCAGCCTGGTCGATTGTCTCAGCCCGCGCGGTCGGATCAATAGCACACGATTCGAGCCATGCTGCCGGGGTGAGCCCAATTGGCTTCGCGATGGGTTTCAGCGCAGCACGCAACATTTTCCGTCTTTGGCCAAAGGCTGCGGCGGTGACCACTTGCAGGGCATCAAGGCGGGGATAGCACTGATCGGGCGGCAGCGGCTTGAGTACGGCAACGGCACTGTCCACTTTGGGCGGTGGTCGAAACGCGCCAGGCGGCAGCGTGAATGCGATATGCGCGGCGCAAACCGCGGCGGCCAGAACCGCCAGGCGCCCATAATGCGGCATGCCGGGCGCTGCGCAAATCCGCAAGGCAACCTCTTTCTGGAACATCAGCGCCATCTCACCGCGCCAGGGCCCGCTTGTCAGCCAGTCAACCAGTAGCGGTGTGCCGACATTGTAGGGCAGATTGGCGATGATCATTGCTGGTTTGTCGCCGCCGGCTTCGGCGATAAGTGCCGGCCAGTCAGCCTTTCGCGCATCCATCTGGTGAACATGCAACTGGCCGCTGGCCTGTTCCGGCCAGGCGCGCAGGGCCTCGGCAAAGCGTGTGTCAGCCTCAACGCAAATCAGCCGGGCGGCGCCTTGATCGAGAATAGCGCGGGTCAGTCCGCCCGGTCCCGGACCGACTTCGATCACCGTGCGTCCGTCAATCGGGCCGGCGGCCAGCGCGGCTCGTTTGAGAATATCCGGGTCAAACAGGAAATGCTGGCCAAGCGCCTTGCGCGCAGGCGCGTTGGTCAAGCCGGGGCGCTCAGGCATGTGCCTCGACGCGCGCGGCAGCCATGTTGCCGGCCAGTTTGATCGCCGCGATCAGACTATCTGGCCGGGCCGCTCCGCTCGCGGCGGCCTCATAGGCGGTGCCATGGTCAGGGCTTGTGCGAATAATCGGCAAGCCAAGTGTCGTGTTGACACCGCCCCAGATGTCGAGCGTTTTCACCGGGATCAGGCCCTGGTCATGAGTCATGGCAATAACGGCATCGAAGGCGCCTGATCGTGCTTCGTGAAAGACCGTGTCGGCTGGCCGCGCATCGCTGATAGTGACGCCGTTTGCGCGCAGAGCGGCCGCTGCCGGATTGATAATGTCAACCTCTTCGCGCCCGATTGTGCCGTCCTCTCCGGCATGCGGGTTCAGCCCGGTATAGGCGAGGCGCGGCGCGGCAAGGGCGAAGTCGCGGCGCATTGCGGTGTGAACGATCTCTGCGATCTCGATCAGGCTGTCCTTGGTCAGGGCAGCGCGCACATCCATCAGCGGCATATGGATGGTCGCCAGTGCGACTTTGAGGCCGCCGCCGACAAGCATCATAACCGGCCGCAACCGCTTGCCGGTCGCCTCGGCGCAAAGAGCGGCCAGAAACTCGGTATGGCCGGGATGGGCAAAGCCGGTTTCATACAATAGCGCTTTGGAGATCGGATTGGTGACAACACCGCCCGCCTCGCCTGACAAAGCCTGCGCTGTTGCCGTCTCGATACTCTCGACAATGGCGGCGGCGCTGGCCAGGCTCGGAGTGCCAGGTGTCACCGCGGGGCACTCGGCGTGGGTTGGCAGAACCGGAAGCGCGGTGGAGAAACATGCGCGCGCGCCCTCTGGCGCGCTGATCACCTTGACCGGTATCTGATGGTCATAGAGTTCCGGCGCGCCGACGACGTAGAAGTGCCGGGCCCCATCCTTCAGAGCCCGCCAGGCGGCCGCCGTGATAATTGGCCCACAGCCCGCCGGGTCACCCATCGTGACGGCGAGGGGCACGGTCATCATCATGGCCTAGTTTCGAATGATCGTCGCTTCGCGGCGCAGATTACGCAGCGAGCGCTCTGAGATCATGCCCAACTGTTCCGAATAAAGGCGATCTTCGATTTGCGCGGCAGTTGGCATGTCCGCAATATCGTCCATCCGGTTGCAAACGAACATGACAGCCGGCGATCCGGCGCTTTCAAACACTTCGGTATGACTGTCGAGCTCAGTGGCCGCGATAAGTGCTTGGCCTTCCGGTCCCATCGCGGTGACGGGCCGCGCCTTGACCCCAATGGCGTAGAGATTGTCATTACGCAGAACAGTCTGGTCGATATCGCCGCAACGATCGATATCTTGCGCTGCTTCCCACAGGTCCTCCTCTGACTTGTTCAGCGTGGCCAGCCGCACAAGATCAACCACGGCAGTGCGCTCTTTGGGCTCGCGTTTGCCGCGGACCAGCATCAGATAAACGCCGTTTTCAGCGACGATGGGCTCGGATAGGGCGGGCGCTGGCATCGTGGCGACAACTGCTTGGCGATCACTATCAAGCGAATCGAGTGTCACCCATCCCATATCGCCGCCTGTGGCCGCGGTGGGCGCAGATGAGAAACGCTGGGCGGCGAGCTCAAACGGCGCGCCAGCCACAACCTGCTGGCGGATCGACTGTGCCGCTGTCACGGCCTGATTACGCTGGGCAGCATCAGGGGCGTAAAGGAAAATCTCGGCGAGCTGATATTGTTCCTTTTCCGAGGCGCTTTTCAGTCGGTTCAGCTGTTCCTTGATCTGGTTGTCAGAGATACGAATTCGCGAGCCATAAAGGCCGCCCATGATTCGGCGCCAGGCAATGTCGGCGCGGGTCTGTTCTTCCAGGCTGGACGGGTTGACGCCGGCTTGTGCCAGCGTGCCCAGCAGTGCTTCTCTTGTGATGCCAGACTGGCGCGCAAGCGACTCGATCGAGCCGGCAATCTCATTGTCGCTGATTTCAACTTCATATTCGGCCGCTTCCTGAAGCTGCAATTTTTCATCAATCAGCTGGTCGAGAGCCTGCGCGGTAATCTGATCAATCTGCTCTTGCGTCGGCTGTTGTCCGCCAAGGCTCAGCAGCAGCATACGGGCGCGCTGGCGCACATCTGTATAGGAGATTGGTGCATCATTCACGATGGCTGCAATCGCCTCCAATTGCAGAATATTATCCCGCCCGACCTGCGCCTGGGCGGGCAATCCGATCACGGCGCTCAGTGCAAGAATAATCGGGGCGACCAAAATGCGGTGCATAAGGGTTCTCCAGTGGCAGCGCTTTTGCGCCCTACTAAACAGCCTTAGTCTTAGTCAGACTGCTGATTTGCGCAACTTAGTCGCGACACTGTGACTGCAGTCTTAACATGGCTAATTTGTGTCATCAGAGCCGAACTGGTCGATACCAAACTGACCAATTGTTTTGAGCGAGAACGTGAATGTCAGTGTATCATCAGGCCCCAAAGTGCGGTCGACAGCCTCGCTGCGCTTGAAGGCGATCTCGAACCGTGAACAGGCATCCTGGTAAGCCAGGCCAATCGTATGATTGAGGTCGCGGCCATCGACGATGTCGCGGTCGCGGCCATAAACGAAATAATATCTGTCCGTCAGCCTGAAATCGCCGCGCATGCTGATGCCTTCCTCACCAGATTCGCCGCCAGTGACGCTGTCGTTCAGCCGATAGTAACGTGCGCGCCCGCGCAAACGCCAGAAATTGGTGGTGACCTGCGCGTCAATGCGGTTCAGGCTTAGGTCGTCATCGTCAATCCTGACACTGGTGTTGAACGAGAGTGGCGTGCCAAAATTAGCCGTCAGGCCGGCGACCCAGTCGCTCGCTGTGCCGTCCAGATTGCTGGTCTCATCCAGCGCAGAGTCACTTGATGCGCGCCAGCGCCGCCCCGCAAGTCCGGTCAAAGACACGCCATTTTTCCATAATGCGCGGGCCGAAATCCCCGCCGAGGCTTTCGAGCCGCTCTCATATATGTCGTAGCCGCCATGGGCGTTCGACTCGAACAAGGAGGCTTCGCTGAACTCATAGAGCAGGCCGTCTTCCTGCGGAATATCCGGATCATTGACGCCTGGCGTGCCGTAGACCGCCATAACCGTCGGCTCGATGATCAAGTCGAAGGATTTGCCCGGGCGGTACAGCGGATAGGACAGGCGAGCACCCGCATTGGCTGCCGCGCGATTGACTGTGTCCGTCAGGGATGGGGTGTCGTTCAGCTCGTAGGCATCAAAGCGTGCATCGGCGAAGGGCTCAAGCAGAATGCCGCCGCGGAGGATCCGGTTGGTCGACCATTCGGTGCCGACAGACAAGCGCTGGCTGTCCACCCCTTCCTCGCGTGTCAGGATCGCAGATGAACCATAGACCGATGCGAGCCCCAAATTGCCGAAATCAAGCTGGCGCTCAACAAATCCGAGGGGTGTGGCCTGCGGAAAGGCGTCGTCATTATCGCGCGCACGCAGGCCGTTAATCGTGATCAAAGAGGCGTCGGCATACCATTCCGGGCCTTGTCCGATCAGGTTGACCTGATTGAGCAGGCGGCGCGGCTGGCTCTGGTAGAGGCCACGATCATCGCCTTCGCCATCAATATCGTAGCGCCGCGTATAGAGATCGTCGCTCATCTGTTCGAGACCGAATCCCCAGTCCCAATTGTCAGAGACCCGGAAACGGCCGGAAGCAAACAGATGCCCGCGCAGCTCTTTCTCTCCGAATTTGTCACCTTCGGACGTGAAATCCTGATCGTTGGCCACACTGAAATCGGCAAACAGATCGCCAGACCAGAACCGTTTGCGATACTCGAACTCGGCAATGGGATCGACATTGCCCATCACCTTAGGCGAGATGGTCAGGTCCTGATACGGCGAAATCGCCCAGTAATAAGGCTGCTGATAGAACACGCCAAGCGCGCCGGAGGTGCCAAAGCTCGGCGGCAACAGGCCAGAGCGGCGACCGGAGTTCGGATCCGGGTGCGCGAAATAGGGGAAATAGAGCACGGGAACGCCGGCGATTTCGAGCACCGCATCGCGATAGCTCATCATTTGCGAGTTCTCATCCAGGATGGCACGCCGCGCGCGGATCGCCCAGGTTGGTGTTGAGCTTTCCTCACACACTTCACAAGCCGAATAAACGAGGCGCTCCATCTCGTTATAGGTTCCGTCATCCTCGCGCAGCGCAGACTGGGCGATGGCGGTGCCGCCGCCCGGCAACCGCGTTGAAAACCCGATGGCATAGCCATCAGACAGACGGCTGTCGGTTTCAATTTCATCGGCATAGCGTTCGGAGCCATCGGCATCGATGATGATCACATTACCGGTGGCGCGCACCCGGTCATTGTTGCGATTGTAGATCAGCCGATCGGCTGTCAGCAGCCGGCCTTCATAAGTGGCTTCAACATTGCCTTCGGCGGTGACCGTATTCTCTGTTTCGTTCACGAAGATATTGTCGGCATTCAGGGTCACGCGGCCGACTTCGGCTTCGGCAGCGACAGGCGTTGGGGCATCTTGAGCGAGGGCGAAGGCTGGATGCACAGCGACAAAGGCGAGTGCCGCATACTTGATCAGGTTCGCCATAAATCCCTCCACGCGTAATCTACGCTCAACGGCTTAAGCCCTGTCAGACGGGCCGTCCAGCGAGCCATTGATATTGCTGCAGGAAATTCTTCCAGTGTGTTGTGTTGGCCCCGCTCTATGCTGCGGCGCGGCAGGCCAGGCCACCGGGCAGGGTCTCGGCCTCACCGAGCAGCTCCAGCTCCATCAAGATCGCGGCGCAGCGCCCCGCACCGATCCCGGCCGCGCGCGCCAGCTCATCGATCGGCATTGGCGCAGGACTGAGAGCCTGGTGAACCGCATCAATCTGTTCGGTGGGCAAGTCATCGTCGCTGCCAGGCTCGGACACATAGGTCGGCGGCGGCGGCGCACGCATGCCCGCCTGCGACAGATCGGATATCGCTTCAATAATATCGTCGGCATTGCGAACAAGCACGGCCCCGTCGCGCAGCAGGCGGTTGGTGCCCGCCGCGCGCGGGTCTAGCGGAGAGCCAGGCACGGCCATCACCTCGCGTCCTTGTTCACCGGCCGTGCGTGCTGAGATCAGCGAGCCGGACCGCTCCGCTGCCTCAATCACGACGGTACCGACCGCCAGACCAGTAATGATCCGGTTGCGCCGGGGGAAATCGCGGGCCTGGGCGCGATATCCAAACGGGCTCTCGGTGATGATCAGGCCCTCGCCGGCAATGGCCGCATAGAGACGCTCGTGCTGCGGCGGGTAAATGTGATCAATGCCGCCGCCGAGCACGGCGACTGTGCCCGTTGCCAGACTGGCGGCATGGACTTCCCCGTCAATGCCGCGGGCGAGGCCGGACACGGTGACCAGACCATTCAGGCCGAGTTGAACCGCGATGTCGCGGGCCAGCTTCCGTCCGGCCGCCGAGGCATCACGCGCGCCGACCATGGCAACACTTGGCGCCGATCCAAGTGCGATCTTGCCAAGACAGGTCAGCACCGGTGGCGGCGGGCCCAGCGCGCGGAGCAGCGCTGGAAAATCCGGTTCGATGGCGCAGACCAGACGGGCACCATAGTCCACAGTTGCGTCGATCTCCCGCTTTATCTCGTCAACCGGCGGCGGGTTGGGGCGTTTCGCGCCAAAGCCGGGCAGCGCGGCCAGCGCCTCGCGCGCCGATCCGAAACGGGTCATCAGTCGATCAAATGTTACCGGTCCAACGCGCGGTGTGCGCGCCAGGCGCAGCCAGTCGAGCCGCTCATCGTCGGAAAGGGTTCTGGTCGGGCTCATTCCGTTGTCTTCTGTCCGAACCGCGGCTCGGTACCTTTCAGCAACCGGCCAATATTGTCTCGGTGGCTCCAGAAAATCAGCACGCTGAGGAATAGCAGAGTCAGAACCGCAAAATGGGTCTCGCCCAGCAACAGTGCGCCGGCCGGGACGGCTGCCGCAGCTGATAGCGCGGCCAGAGACGAAATCCGCGAAAGGGCAAACACGCCGAGCCAGATCGGCAGGCCGACAACCAGGCCCGGCCATGAGGTGAAGATCAGAAGCCCGGCATAGGTTGCAACGCCCTTGCCGCCCTTGAAGTTCAACCAGACCGGATAGCAATGGCCAAGGAAGGCCGACGCGCCGGCAATCAGACCGACATGTCGTTCGCCCGAAACAGCGGTCAAGATCAGGACCGCAAGACCGGCCTTGAAACCGTCAAGCAGGAGCGTTGCAAGCGCGAGGTCACGCCGTCCGGTTCGCAGCACATTGGTTGCGCCAATATTACCCGAGCCAATGGCGCGAATATCGCCGAGACCCGCAAGCTTGGTGAGCGCCAGGCCAAAGGGAATGGAGCCCAGGACATAGCCGGTCAAAGCCGCGATGATGACCCATACATCCATATTGAAACCCTATTTGCCCCGCCTTTCGAGCTTGTGTCCCGAACTTCTCTGTCGGGTCAAGTCTGTTACGGTCTCGGACATTTGTCCGAGGCCTCGATCTGGGTTGTCTTCGCCCCGCTTGCGGATGCTCGACAGATGACGTGGGCGAACTTGTCCTTGTCTCTCGCCATAGCGCGTGTTTCCGTGTAATGACGGGTTTGGGCAGCGAGCGTCGGGGTTGGAAAATGGCAGATATGGCGACGCAAAATGAGACGCCAGAGCGCGGCGCGAATCGCGAGCGCATCCTGCGCGCGGCGCTGAATGTTATCGGAACCTATGGCGTCGACAAAGTCACCCACCGCTCTGTTGCGACCGGCGCCAAGGTCTCGCCCGGTACGGTGACTTACCACTTTTCAACGCGCGAGGATCTCGTTCGTCAGGCCTTCGCGCTTTATGTCGGCGATTATGAAAGATCGCTGGTCAAAACGCTGACCGCCCGGCCGCTCGAAACCCGGTCTGATCTTGTCGGCTTTCTATCTGCGATCACCGCGCTGGAGCCGGGCGACATGGACCTTGCCAAGATTGAATATGAGATGTTGCTATTCTCTCGCCGGGATGAAGATACACAAATGCTGGTGGCCGGGTGGTCACGCCTGCTCGAAGGGTGGCTGATTGACCCGATGGAGAAGCTCGGCGCGGCCAAACCGATGGAAGCGGCGCGCCATCTGGCCGCCACGTGCCGGGGCAGCGAATTTGAGGTCATGTCGCGGGGCCAGGCACTGGCGAACGAACCGTTCCGCATGCGGATCGAGGCGGTGCTGGACGGTGTTCTGCCGGCCTAGCGCGAAAAGACCGCTAGCCCGCCCACCCATGTCCGGTTGACGCGCCCAACCATCCGGCGGCCATCAAATGGCGAGTTGGCAGAGCGTGAGAGCAGGTTTTCACGCTCACACAGCCACGGCTTGTTCGGATCAAACAAGATCAGGTCAGCCGGCGCGCCATCGGCCAGACGCCCCTGCTCCAGGCCAAGCAGGTCGGCCGGTCCACTGGTCACCGCCCGAAGGGCCGTCAGCAGCTCAACCCGCTCATCCTGAACCAGTGCCAGCAGCGCCGAGAGTGTTGTCTCCAGCCCGGCCGCGCCGAAAGATGCTTCGCTATAGGGCAGGCGCTTTTCTTCAGGCGGCTGGGGATCATGTGCCGACACGACTGCGTCAATATCGCCTGCCGCCAGCCCATCGATCAGCGCCTGCCGGTCGTCTTCGGTGCGAAACGGTGGGTTTGTCTTGCAGTAGGTTAGGTAGTCGCCGACATCGAGTTCGTTGAAGAACAGATGATGCGCGGCGACGGTGGCATAGACATGCGTGCCGTCAGCCTTGGCCTGGCGCACCATATCAAGGCTCTTGCCGGTCGAGATTCTGTCGACCAGCAGCCTAACACCAGTCGCCTGTGCCAGGATCAGGTCGCGGGCAAGGCCGATCCATTCAGCATCGCGCGGAATGCCTTTCAGGCCCATGCGTGCGGCGAGCGCGCCGGCATTCATCACGCCTGATCCGCTCAGGCTCTCCACATCTGGCCGGCCGGCAACGATGGCCGACTGGCTGGCGGCGTATGCGAAGGTTCGGCGCAGGATGCCGGCATCGCCCACCGGATGATCACCATTCGTGAACAGGGCCGCGCCAGCTTCCGCCATCAGGCCGATCTCGGCCATGGCTTCGCCGTTCAGGCCGCGTGTCAAAGCCCCGGCGGGATAGACCCGGTTGACCGCCGTCTCGCGCCCACGGTTCAAGATGAACTGAACCAGCGCAACGTCATCAATGACAGGATTGGTGTCGGGCATCACCACCATGCTGGTCACCCCGCCGGCCACGGCGGCGCGCGAGGCCGTCGCCAGTGTTTCGCGCTGTTCCTCGCCCGGTTCGCCGGTTTTGACGCGAAGGTCAACCAGGCCCGGCGCAAGACAAAGACCACCAGCATCGATCACCTCGCTGGCTTTCACCTTGTCGGGCGAGAATCCGGTGCCGAGGCCGGCAATCTTGTCTTCCTCGATCAACAGGCCGCCGGGGCCATCAAGACCGCTGGCCGGGTCCAGCAGACGGGAATTATGGATCAGCGTGCTCATGCGCGTCCTCCCGCCAGAAGGTCGAGCACCGCCTCGCGCACCGCAACGCCCATTTCGACCTGATCGGTAATGACCGATTGCGGCCCGTCAGCAATGGCGCTTTCAATCTCGATGCCGCGATTCATCGGTCCAGGGTGCATGACTGTGGCGCCAGGCGCGGCGCGGGCCAGGCGTTCAGCCGTCAGGCCAAACTGGCGGAAATATTCGCGCCGCGAGGGCAGGTAGGCGCCGTCCATGCGTTCAAGTTGTAGACGCAGCATCATGACGACATCAGCGCCTTCAATCGCCTCGTCAAAATTGGTGACCGCCCGGCTCGCACCCCATGTGTCAGTGCCGCTCGGTAACAGTGTCTTGGGTCCACACAGTGTGACTTCCGCGCCCAGCAAATGCAGGCAGAGCGCGCTGGAACGGGCGACCCGCGAGTGGGTTATGTCACCGCAAATGGTGACTTTCAGACCCTCCACCTGACCGCGCGCGCGGCGAATGGTCAGCGTATCAAGCAGGCCTTGTGTCGGATGCTGGTGCATGCCGTCACCGGCATTGATGACCGCGCAGTCGACCTTGCGCGATAGTAGCTTGGCCCCGCCGGACGCCGAGTGGCGGATAACGAGAACATCCGGCTTCATCGCGTTCAGCGTCATTGCCGTGTCGATCAGGGTCTCACCCTTTTTCACGCTTGAATTGGCCACCGGCATCGAGACAACGTCCGCGCCAAGCCGGCGCGCGGCAATCTCGAAGCTCGACATGGTCCGGGTCGAGCTCTCGAAGAAGAGGTTGATCACTGTCTTGTCGCGCAGGATCGGATCGGGGCGTACTTCGCGCCGCGTCGCGTCCGCATACGTCTCGGCGAGGTCCAGAATTTTAAGAATGTCGAGGCGATTGAGGCCATCGATGCTGAGCAGGTGTTGGTGCTCAAAACGGTAAGGTTCGCCTGAGGCAGGCATTGTGCGCGCTCCGATTTTTTGCCCCATAGGCGGAATCCGCGGGCCCAGCAAGAGGGTCATTCCATATTGGCGAGGCGATCAATTGCGGTTTGAAGGATGATCGCTGCAGCCGAGGCATCGAGGCTCTCGGCCCGCCGCGCGCGCGACAGATCCGCCGCAATCATCACCCGTTCCGCCTCGGCGCTCGACAGGCGCTCATCCTGATAGGCCAGCGGAATATCGCGCACCGCCAGGATATGATGCGCCAGGGCCTTGGTCGCCTGGGTGCGCGGGCCGGGGCGGCCATCCATGTTCAGCGGCAGCCCGACAATCATTCCGCCGGCATCATACGTGTCGTAAATCTCAAACAGACGCGCCAGCGCCGGGGCCAGCTTGCGTCCGCGCGGGATTGTCTCAACCGGGCTCGCGATCAAACGCAGTCCATCACTTGCCGCAACGCCCAGCGTCTTCGTGCCGGGATCAAGGCCGAGCAGGGGGCCGCGCGCGGGCAGGTCGTGCAAGTCAACATGTGGCATAGGCTTGAACTTGGGCTCTGTGAAGCGTATCGCTGGCCGCGTCAAACGGAGTTTTACCCATGAGCGTCAGCCGGGACGATGTGAAAAAAGTTGCGCGCCTCTCACGCATTGCAGTGGCCGAGGATCAGCTCGACACCTTGACCGACGAGTTCGCACGGATCCTGGAATGGATTGAACAGCTCAACGAGGTGAATGTTGAGGGCATTGAACCGATGACGTCACCGGCGGGGCCCAACCTGGCGATGCGGGACGATACGATCACCGATGGCGGTATTCGCGATAGCGTGCTGGCCAACGCCCCGAAAGCAGATGAAGGCTTTTTCGTCGTGCCGAAATCGGTTGAGTGACGTCTAAGCCTCTTCGGTGACGATCTCGTCGCCTGTCTCAACGTCTTCGTCCTGGGCTTCGGCCTCTTCGGCGGCGTCTTCATTCCATTCATAGATGCGATCGATGCGGCATGGAAATGTTGGCGAGCCGTGGCGCGATGGCAAAAGCGAATCAAACGCGACCAGTTTGTCGCCGCGAGACAGGCACGCCCCGGACCGTGTCTGGGTCGCCAGCGTGATGGCATGATTGAGGTCGTGGCAGCGGGCAAAGGTCGTCACCAGATACTCCTTGGTGCCGCGCGACAGGATCACGCTCTCTTTGGTGGCCTCGCGGAAGCCGGAAATGTTATTGGCAAAACACAAACGGTTCACCTCTTCGCCCTGGCGAATATCGGGTTCAGCCGTTTCGGCTTCGGCGACTTGCGTATTTTCCGGCGCCGTCGCTGTTGCGCAGGCGGCCAGCG
The DNA here is from genome assembly GCA_039026135.1 of Pseudomonadota bacterium. Classification (GTDB taxonomy): domain Bacteria; phylum Pseudomonadota; class Alphaproteobacteria; order Caulobacterales; family Hyphomonadaceae; genus Henriciella. The sequence goes on from JBCCMX010000039.1 coordinate 13,679, forward strand.
TGAAGGTCATGGCGGCAAAAATCGTGCGATGGACAGACATATCAAAGCTCCTATTGTCGCACATCATATAGATGAAAACAGATTTTGGCCATTCACATCGGTGTTAACTCAGATCACGAAAACCGCGCCGCAAACTGCGTTCGCTGCGCCGCTTAAAGCGTGCTAGTCTGACGCCATGACCCGACGAACACGTTTGCTTGTTTATGGCACCGGGATTTTCATCCTGGCTGTCGGCCTGATCCTGACCACGGCCTATATGCAGGGCGCTGATCCCTTCCATCCGCGCTCCCGGCACATTTGGGCCGCGTCGCTTCTGGCTGCGGCTTATGCCTCGTTTCGCGGGGTGATGATTGTCGACCGCGCGCTACGCTGGCGCCGGGACGGCAAGTCAGAGCGCCCCTCCTTGCGCGGCTTCGGGTTTGGCCGGCGCGAACATGCGATCGACAAACGCATGGATGCGCGCCGCGCCCGCGTTGAGGCGGCCAAAGCCAGGCAGGACGCCGATCCTGAAACGAAATCCTGAAAATTTGAGGCGTCCTGTCAGGGCGGTCTTTAGTCTTGTCGTTTAGGCTACCGCGACCGGAGGCCATCGATGAAACAGCATGCCATATTTGCCGTCCTGGCCCTCGCGCTTGTGGGGCTGTTCGTGGGCTACCGCACGCTTCATCCCCCGCCGCCGGCTGACTACAAGATCGTCTATCTCGGCTCGCCAAACTGCGGCACCTGCCGTTACTGGAAAAAACGTATCCTGCCAGCCTGGAAAGCCGACCCGGCCTCCGATATGGCGCGGCTAGAGATTGCCACGCTGAACGGGCGCGCCTTTCACGGCGGATATGGTCGTCATGACAGGGTGTTCCGTGAAGCGTTTGAAGGCAAACGCAATATCGCCTGGCCAAGCTTCGTGCTCTACAATCATGGCGAGCTGGAGCGTGTTTATGTCGGCACGAAGGGCTGGGAGAAGATCGAGCGTAAGGTGCGGTCCGAGGCAAAACGCGCCGCCAAACGCGACACCTAGACAGGCCTGCAATTCGTCAATGGATCGTCTGGTCCACGCCGAAAAACTATGCTTTAGCGATCTCGAACATGAAAAGAGATCGCATGATGAGTGAGCGCCCGACATATATATTGGCTGGTGAAACCGGGGACTGGGAACTCGTGCTGGGCCTTGAGGTCCATGCCCAGGTCGCCTCTAAGGCCAAACTCTTCTCCGGCGCGTCGACCCAATATGGCGCCGAGCCGAACCAGAACGTGTCGCTTGTTGACGCCGCTATGCCGGGCATGTTGCCGGTGATTAACGGGTTCTGCGTGGAACAGGCGGTGCGCACCGGCCTAGGCCTCAATGCGCAAATCAACACCTTCTCGCGCTTTGACCGGAAAAACTATTTCTACCCTGACCTGCCGCAAGGCTATCAGATCTCTCAGCTCGCCTATCCGATTGTCGGCGAAGGGGTCATCGACGTCGATGTCGAGCCCGCCCATGGGGATCCGGCCTATGCCTTCCCGGTCCGCATTGAGCGTCTGCACCTGGAACAGGATGCCGGCAAATCCGTTCATGATATGGACCCGAACTCGACCTATGTGGACCTTAACCGCTCGGGCGTCGCGCTGATGGAGATTGTCTCCAAGCCGGATATTCGCACGCCTCTGGAAGCCGCCGCCTATGTGAAAAAGCTGAAATCCATCGTCGTGGCGCTGGGCACATGTGACGGTGACATGGAGAAGGGCAATCTGCGCGC
>JBCCMX010000040.1:0-15318 GCA_039026135.1 Pseudomonadota bacterium
ACCAACACAGGGTGTTGGTATAAGCTGAAAAGCCTCATCAACACAGGGTGTCGAGAGCGCCATACTGACCCGCGAAGTGTCCGAGGGCTTTTATACCCGTACCTATCGATTAGCTGACAATGATATGGCGCGGATGCGCGCCGTCGAGCAGGTTCTGGTCCAGAGAAAGGCCGAGGCGCCCGGTGAAAGCGTTTTGAACCTTGGCGGCGGCGCGGTGTCTTGTGTGCGCCTCGGCGCTGAACCCCCAGATGCGTATAGTTTGACCATGTATTTCCGAACCGCTGGCGAAGTCGACTTCGTGCCGATGACGACGGAGATTGTGATGGAACGCTTTGAGGCGGGCCCAATGGCGGAATTCTGGCGGACCTGCCAGACGCAATAGAAACAAAGTCGCCAAAGCAGGCCTGGCTTGTTAGGAACGCGAACGGGCCCCGTAGCTCAGTCGGATAGAGCAACAGATTCCTAATCTGTAGGTCACAGGTTCAAATCCTGTCGGGGTCGCCAGCCGTTTGCGCGTGGCCGAATAACGCCATGCCAGCTTGAGAAGGCGCGCGGCATCCTCTACGGCTTCGACGATGCGCTCCGGTGACTATATTATACGCCAAACCGATCTGACGCTTGAACAGTCTGAACTGTGCGCGCGGGTGAATTTTCTCATCATTGGCGCGCAGAAAGCAGGTACATCCTGGCTGAGCGACGCGATTGGGCGGCACAAGCATGCGTTTGTCCCACCCAGCAAGGAGCTGCATTTTTTCAATATGCGTCGCCACTATGATGCGGGGTTCGATCGGTTCCTAACCGGGTTTGATGGTCTCGACAACGCGTATGCGGTCGGTGAGGCGACGCCGAATTACTTTTGGAATGCGCCTGGCGAGGTGGAAGAAGAGCGTTACGCGCCCATCCTGCAGTTCGATATTGCGCCGCGCGTACAGGCGCTGTTTCCCGATGCGGTATTCTTGCTTTGCCTGCGAGATCCGGTTGATCGGGCGATTTCGTCTTTTGTGCACCAGGCCACAAGAGGGCGCGTCTCACCCTTCAGGTCGCTGAGGGACCAGATGCATCTGCAGGGCATCCGCTCCATGGGTGAGTATCATCACCATCTCAAACACTGGCGCGGGGTTTTTCCGCCCGAGCAGTTCGAGCTCTTGATCTACGAGGAAGACATCGCTCCGGATGAGAAGAAGCTGGCGACCATCAATCGTGTCTTCCGTCGCTTGGGGATCGAGGAGATCGCCGACGACGCCTTGCTTTATCAGACATCCAATGCACGCGAGGCGCCCTTGCTTGCCTATATTCGCTCGCTGCTGAACGCCGAAGCGCCGAGCACCGATTGGGGCAGCACACCGTCACGCCGAGAGCGTCTTGTCCAAGGCCTTAATCGGCGCGCGCCAGCCTGGCTGCACACCCGCGCGGCGATCAATGTAACTGAGGAAGATCGAGCGGCGCTGGCGGCGCACTATGCGCCGCACAATGCGATACTGCAGGATATGATCAATCGTGAACTTCCCTGGCAGTCGTGACTGGTTAGACTGAAAACAGGTGAGAGGTCCGAGATTTCAAGAGATGTTTCGTGTTGCGCGCGTCCTGTTTCGAATAGCTGTCTGTGCTGTGAGGCCCTGGCTATCGCGACCCCGGATCGCCTGGTGTTCTGGCCTTGCAATGGTGTCGCTTTCAGGCTGTTCGCCTGCCACGCCTCTGCCCGGCATGGAGCCCGGTGAACAGGGCCGTGTGGTGCGCGTCATTGACGGTGACGCGCTCGTTCTTGATACCGGCCAGTCGGTTCGCCTGGTGGCTATTGAAGCGCCAGCTCTGCGGCCGCGTGGGCGAGCGGCCGAGCCCTATGCCGAAGAGGCGGCGCGGGCGCTTGAAGACATGGCGCTTGGGCGCGAGGTTCGGCTTTACTATCCGGGTTTGACGCGGGATCGGTATGACCGGGCTTTGGCGCATGTTGTCACGATTGATGATGCCGGGCCCGATCGCTGGCTGAACATGGACCTGATCGCGCGCGGCGCCGCGCGTGTGCGTTTCTATCCAGATACGCTGGCCATGTCTGAGGCCTTTCTGGCGGCAGAAGCGAGGGCCAGAACGGATCGAACCGGCCTTTGGTCGCTTGCCAGATATCGGGTTGGCGATGCGGCCCAGCTTCAGGACGGGTATCGCGGTTTTGCAATTCTCAATGCCAGGCTGGCCGAAAGGCGTGGCCGTGCGCAGACCGAGGAGGCGGGCGTTGCGTGTCTTCGCGAGATCGAAAGCCGAGCGATTAAGATCAAGATTCGCGATGCGGCGAGTGAGATCTGCGAAGCCCCGGCCGGATCGCGCTTTCGCCTGCGCGGCTGGATCTCTGGCGGATATTTGGAGCTTGCGGTCAGCGCCCATGCCGAGGCGTTGTAGACGGCGCTGCGGCATAAAATTTGCTGCATCTGCTCAACCAGATTGAAGGGACAGGGCGTTATGTTCTTCATGGCGGCTTTGGGTCGACGCATTTTTGTGTCAAAGTGACATTCAACACGCAGATTCTCTTGCGACAGAACTGTAGAGGCACCGGGTATGGCGAATAAAAACGAATCCAAAGATGTCGTTGTAATCAAGAAATACGCTAATAGACGCCTGTATGACACCTCGACATCTTCCTATGTCACGCTGGACCATCTGTCTGATCTTGTGCGCCGCGAGATAGACTTTGAAGTGGTCGATGCGAAAACCGGCGAGGACTTGACACGCCAGGTGCTGACGCAAATCATTTTCGAACAGGAAACAAAGGGCGAAGGTGCTTTGCCGATCAATTTCCTGCGCCAGCTTATCGGCATGTATGGCGGCGGGGCCCAGTCTCTTCTGCCTGCCTGGCTTGATATGAGCATGAACAGCTTTTCCGAAGCGCAGGAGCGCTGGAAGCAGAGCGTCGGCGGCGCGGCCAATCCGTTTGCGATGTTTGAAAAGCAGGCACGCGCCAATATGGAACTGTTCGAAAACGCCATGCGTATGTTCACGCCCGCTGCGACGAGCGCCGATCGCGATGAGTCAAAGGCCTCTGAAAAGGGTGGTCCGCTCGATCCCATGACGCTACTGCGTCGCCAGATGGATGCGATGCAATCACAGATCGATGCCCTGTCGGGCAAGAACTAGCGCGTCGCTAGAACCAGTGTATCCATAATGGGGCCATAGTCCGGCGCCTGCAGAAAGACAGCGCATGATGCCCCGCAGGCAATGTCAAATTCCGCCGGTTCGCTGCCACATGTTCCGAGCTTCCAGGTTCCTGTTACAGGATTGACCCGGTCCGACGTATGGGCCGCGTCGCTGAGATACTCGACAAGAACAAGATCCATCGGCGTATCACAGGGTTGAGCGATGGAGACGCCTGTCGCGGTCTCTGTCAGGCGCGGCGCTTTGGCCTCTGCCATGTCGCGCGTCTTCGATATTTGCTTTTTGATTTGCCGCTCACGCGTTGCCGGGCACTGCAGCGCGCCATTGTAGACTGATTGCGGCGTGTAAGGTGCACGTACGGCCAGATTGTCTGCATAGGCTTCCTGACGCGTTTTCGCTTCGCTGAGCGCCATGGGATCCGGGTCACCGAGATAATCCCAATAGTCGACTGTCCATGTCAAAACGAAAACACTCTCGTCAGCCGTCTTGATCTTGTCCAGAAGGCGGTAGGCCTTTGGGCACGCCTTACAATTTTGCGATGCGAACAGCTCGACCAAAACAGGGCGTTCTTGCGCCAATGCAGATGGGCTTAGCCAGGCGACCGCGCATGCAAAAAGGGCGAGAAAACGTGTCATGTGCGCGACATAATACGTTCCTCGCCCAATTGGGACTCACGTCTGCGTTATAACCGCGTTATGCGGCGTCTTTGGCAAGATTGCGCAGCACATAATGCAGAATGCCGCCATTGCGATAGTATTCCATCTCATTGTCGGTATCGATCCGCACAACCGTGTTCGCTGTCAGTTTACTGCCATCGGCCCTGGTCATTTCAACATCGACAGTCTGGCGCGGCTTGAGATTGCTAATGCCCGAAATGGAGACTTGCTCTTCACCGGTGAGGCCGAGGCTTTCCCAGCTCTGGCCCTCAGCGAACTCAAGCGGCAGAACACCCATACCGATCAGGTTGGACCGGTGGATACGCTCGAACGAGCCGGCGATCACTGCGCGAACACCCAGCAGGACCGTGCCTTTGGCCGCCCAGTCACGTGATGAGCCATTGCCGTAAAGCGAGCCGGCAAACACAACCAGCGGCACGTCATCCTTTTGGTAGCGCATCGCCGCATCATAGATCGCCATTTGGTCGCCCGACGGCTGGTGGACGGTCACGCCGCCCTCTACGCCCGGGACCATTTTGTTCTTGATCCGGATATTGGCGAATGTGCCGCGCATCATCACCTGGTGATTGCCGCGCCGGGACCCATACGAGTTGAAGTCCAGCACATTGACCTGATTGCCCTGGAGATATTCACCTGCCGGGCTGTCTGTCTTGATCGAACCGGCTGGCGAGATGTGGTCGGTCGTTATGCTGTCGCCAAACAGGGCAAGAACACGTGCATCCTTCACGTCTTCGGGGTCTTCGACATTCAGGCCCATGCCCTCAAAATAAGGCGGGTTCTGAACATAGGTGGAGCCCATGGGCCAGCCATAAGTCTGTCCGCCAGACACATCGATGTCCTGCCACTTCTCATCGCCTTTGAAGACATCCGAATAGCGCGTGGAGAACATTTCAGGCGTCACCGCCACACGCATAATCTCGGCGATTTCCTGGCTGCTTGGCCAGATGTCTTTCAGGTAGACATTATTGCCATCCTGATCCTGACCAAGCGGGTGCTTGGCGACATTGATTTTTAACGAACCCGCGATCGCATAGGCGACAACAAGTGGCGGCGAGGCGAGGTAGTTTGCCTTGATATCCGGCCCGATCCGGCCCTCAAAGTTCCGGTTGCCCGACAGAACCGAGCAGGAGACAAGATCGCCGTCTGCAATGGCTTTGGCAATGTCCGGGTCCAGCGGGCCAGAATTACCGATACAGGTCGTGCAGCCATACCCGACAAGATTGAAGCCGAGCGCGTCGAGATCGGCGGTCAGCCCGGCCTTGTCGAGATAGTCGGTAACAACCTGAGAGCCGGGCGCCAGTGATGTTTTCACCCACGGCTTGCGGTTCAGGCCAAGCGCAGCGGCTTTGCGCGCAACAAGACCCGCGGCGATAAGCACGCTCGGATTGGATGTGTTGGTGCAGGATGTGATCGCCGCGATGAAGACGTCGCCATGGGTGACGGTATAGTCTTCGCCGGCCACCGGAACAGCCGTCGCATCGTCTGGCGATGTATTGAACTCTGTCTGCATCGCTTCGGCGAACTTTGTATCGGCTTCAGATAGCAGAACCCGGTCTTGTGGGCGTTTGGGGCCCGAAATCGACGGTACGACGGTACCGAGATCAAGTTCTAGCGTATCTGTGAAGACCGGCTCATCCATTTCTGGAGCCCAATAGCCTTGGGCCTTTGAGTAGGCTTCAACCAAAGCAATACGGTCAGCGTCACGGCCTGTATCGCGCAAATATTTGATGGTCTCTTCATCGACCGGGAAGAAGCCACAAGTCGCGCCATATTCCGGGCCCATGTTTGAAATTGTGGCCTGGTCTTCGAGGGTGAGATTGGCAAGTCCTTCGCCGAAGAATTCAACGAATTTGCCGACCACGCCTTTCTCGCGCAGCATCTGAACCACGGTCAGAACGAGGTCAGTTGCAGTCGCCCCCTCGGCCAGTTTGCCTGTTAGCCGGAAACCAACCACTTCAGGGATCAGCATCGACACGGGCTGGCCCAGCATGGCCGCTTCGGCCTCAATGCCGCCAACGCCCCAGCCAAGAACCGAGAGACCATTAATCATGGTGGTGTGGCTGTCTGTACCGACGCATGTGTCCGGATAGGCGATCGTTTCGCCATTCTCTTCCTTGGTCCAAACCGTCTGGCCGAGATATTCAAGGTTCACCTGGTGGCATATACCGGTGCCCGGTGGGACAACACGGAAGTTTTCAAAGGCGGTCGAGCCCCAGCGCAGGAATTCATATCGCTCCTGATTGCGCTGGTATTCCACATCAACATTCTTCTGGAAGCTATCGGGCCCAGCAAAATAGTCGACCATGACTGAGTGGTCGATGACCAGATCGACAGGTACCTGCGGGTTGATCGCATCAGCGTCCGCGCCAAGTTTTTGCGCAGCATCGCGCATAGCAGCGAGATCAACAACAGCCGGGACACCGGTAAAGTCCTGCATCAGCACGCGGGCCGGGCGATAGGCGATTTCCTGGGTGACCTTGCCGCCATTGTCGAGCCAGGTTTTGAACGCGGTAATGTCGTCTTTTGTGACGGTTGTGCCATCCTCGTTGCGAAGCATGTTTTCCAGCAGAACCTTCAAAGAGGCGGGCAGCTTTGAGACATCGCCAAGGCCATTTTCCGCCGCCGCGCTGAGTGAGTAGTAGGCATAGTCTTTCCCGTTAACGGTCAGGGTCTTGCGCGCCTTGAAACTGTCGAGGGAGGGCATGTGTATATCACCTCATAAAGGTTTGAATTTTGAACTTGGCCATTTCCTATAATGCACGCGGGAAATGCGCAATCGCCTGACTTTGAGGCGATTTGATACGACAATGTTAGAGCCAGGCATAGAAGACCGTTCGGGCCCACCACGATCTTGTGTCACCTTGCGTGCTTGACCGTAATGATGCGCCGCGCCACACCCGGCCCATGCAAGACACTGTTCTGGTCAAAGGCCATCAATTGAGCGCCATTCGCGGCGAGCGCATTCTATATCGCGGCGTGGACGTTGAAGTACGCGGCGGCGAGGCTATTTTGCTGCGCGGTTCCAACGGTGCCGGCAAGACGACGCTCTTGCGACAGCTTGCAGGCCTCTCCGAACCGCAATTTGGCAGTGTTGTCCGGACCGGTGATCATCATTGGATCGGCCATGCAAATGGTCTCAAAGCCCATGAGACGCCGCGCGCGCACTTAAGCCACTGGGCGCGTGTCTGGGGCAGCGCGGCGCGGCTGGACCTTGTTCTGGAACGTATGACGATGGTTCGACCGGCCGATGTGCCCTCTCGCATGCTCTCAGCGGGGCAGAAAAGACGCACCGCTTTGGGGCGGTTATTGCTTGTCGAGCGCCCGCTCTGGCTGCTTGATGAGCCGTTCAATGCGCTCGACACAGGTGGGCAAGCCCTTCTATCAACAATGATTAATGAACATCGCGAACGCGGCGGTGCCGTGATTTCAGCGATGCACGGCGATATACCCATCGAGGCGAGCCGGGAGGTCACATTATGAGCGCCGCGCCGCTCTGGCAGGCCTTTCGAAGCGCCGCCGCCGAGGCCTGGGCGGGCGGGGCCGGCGCGCTCTTGCCGCTCGGCTTTTTTGCCGGAACCTGTTTGCTCGTTCCGTTTTCTGTCGGCAGCAAGGCCGCAACGCTTTCAGCCATCGGGCCTGGGATCTTGTGGCTGGCTCTGGCGCTGGCATCGCTCGTGACATTGGAGCGTGTTTTTCAGGCAGATGTGCAGGATGGCGCGCTTGATCTCTGGGTGCAGCTTGATCAATCCTTGTCGGTCATTGCGGCGATCAAAACGCTGGCCCATTGGTGTGTCTCAGGGCTGCCGCTCGTTTTGCTCACACCGATTTTTGCCATAATGCTGCAGGTCCCGGCTGATGATCTGGTTCCGGCCATGCTGGCTTATGCGCTGGGCGGGGTGAGCTTCTTTATGTGGGGCGGCGTGGCCGCAGCGCTGGCGGCGAGTGTGGCGCGCGGCGGGCTGTTGATTGCGCTGCTTGCCCTGCCCTTCTATCTGCCGGCAATCATCTTTGGCGCATTGGCGCTGAACGAGGGCCTTGGCGGCACAGCGATCCTGTTCCTCGCCGCCTCAACCCTTTTCAGCCTTGGTGTCGCACCGGCTGCGATGGGGGCGGCTTTGCGGTTGGCGGCGGACTGAAGCGAGGCTATTTGAGAGCGATGATCTCTTATCTCGCCAACCCCAAGCGCTTTATGTCCATGTCGAGCTGGGCCATTCCCGTAGGTTATGGTCTCGGTGTCCTGCTCTTTGCGTGGAGCCTGTATCGCGGTCTGTTTGTGGTGCCGGCCGATGCGGCTCAGGGCGGGGACATTATGCGCGCCATGTTCATCCATGTGCCAAGCGCATGGCTGTGTATGGGGCTCTACGCGGCGCTCGCGGTCTCGAGCTTTGTGTGGTTCATCTGGCGGCATGAACTGGCGGATGTGGCGGCGCGGGCGATCGCGCCGATTGGTGCGGGATATACGGCATTGTGTCTGGCGACTGGATCCATCTGGGGCAAGCCGACATGGGGCACATGGTGGCTTTGGGATGATGCGCGCATGATGTCGGTGCTTGTTTTGCTTTTTCTTTTCATGGGCTATATCGCGCTGCGCGCGGCAATGGAGAACCGGCAGAAGGCGGCGCGCGCCGGTGCCATTGTCGCCATGGTGGGTGTGGTCAATGTACCGATCATCCGGTTTTCGGTTGATATCTGGACCAGCCTGCATCAGGGCCCCAGCGTCCTGCGCGCCGATGGGCCGGCCATGGCTGACGTCTATCTTTATCCGCTGCTGATCGGCTTTCTCGGTCAGGCCTTGATTGTCGCGGGCCTGGTGATGGCTTTAATGCGCGCCGAGATTTACCGTCAGCGTGCGCAGGTTTTGCTGACGCGCCGTCTTCAGGAGGCCTAGCCGGTGGGCAGTTTTGATCACAATAGCGGGTTTATCTGGACGATTGTCGGTCTGGGCCTTGTCCTGCCCTTCTGTCTTTTCATCTATGTGACGATCCGAACGCGGTTTGAGAAAAAGCGGCTTGAGCGTTTTGAAGCCGAAGAGCGCGGCGAATGAAGCGCTGGATGGCTGCGCTGCCGCTTGCTGGTCTGGCGGGATTGGCTGTGCTGGGGGCTGGTCAATTGCTGGCGCCGGAAAAGCCCGGCTTTGATGAAGCTGATAAGCGCCTGGCGCCGGATCGTTTCTTTCCGCGACTGCTCGGTCAGGGTGAACTTGGTTTCTCACCGCCGCCTTCTGGCCAGACGATCGCCGTGAACCTCTTTGCATCCTGGTGTGGGCCGTGTCGGGCGGAACATCCACTATTGATTGAATTGGCAGCGCGCCACGAGGGCCAGGTCTTCGGGCTTGCCTATAAGGATGCGCGCGAAGATACGCTGCAATTCATCGATGAGCTTGGTAACCCGTATGCCGATATTGGTGTCGATGCTGGCGGCCAGGGTGGGCTGGATTTCGGGCTGACCGGCGTGCCCGAGACTTTTATTATTGATGCTGGCGGCATGATTGTCTTGCATGTTCGCGGACCGCTTGATGCGCAGACGGTTGAGGAGATTAGTGGCTTGTTGAGCGAATAGGATTGAAGAGCGGGCGCTTAAGCCTTTTTCTTTTTCTTCTTTTTCTTCTTTTTGCCCTTCTTGCCCTTATGCTCGTCCTCATCCTCATATTCGCCGGCAATAATGGTCAGCGCTTTGATAAGGCTTTCGCGGCGTGTGCTGCGCAGCCCAGACAGAAGGATTGAATCGGCTTCGGCAACGGTTGGTGCACCGTCCTGAAACGCCTTTTCCCCCGCAGACGTCAGAGAGACGGCCTTGGCGCGGGCATCGTCTTCAGATTTTACCCGTTTGACCAGGCCGCCCTTTTCCATGCGCTGAACCATGTCCGCGAGTGTAGAGCGGTCAATTCCCGTTGCATCGACCAGACTTGATTGGCTTTGGCCGTTTTCATCGTGCAGCGCGGCCAGCACGGCAAACTGGCGAATGGTGAGGCCCTTCATAGCCAATGCGCCAGCCGAAAGGTTGACCGCTGCCTGCTGTGCGCGATGCAGCAGGTGCGTTGCAGATATTGCGAGCACGAACTCGTCAGTTTCTTCTTGTTTGCCCATTCTCGCAGCCCTAACCTAAAATCCACGCGACCTAAGGCCTGTTTGCGAACAAACCGTGTGCAGATCAATTGAATTCTCCCATAAAGCGAGAGGCTGACAAAACGATGACAGTCAAAATGACGGCGAACTTTGGCATGGAAGTGCCGGACGGCGATGACAAAGAGCGGCGCGTCTGTCAGGTGTGCGATTTTATCGACTATCAGAACCCACGCATTGTCGCCGGATCGGTGGTCACACAGGGTCGCAAAATCCTGCTGTGCCGGCGCGCGATTGAGCCGCGAAAGGGATTTTGGACACTGCCCGCCGGATTTATGGAGCTTGGAGAGACGGTCGAAGAGGCGGCCGCGCGCGAGGCCCAGGAAGAGGCGCTGGCGGACATCAAGATAGAGCGCGTTCTGGCCGTCTACTCGGTGCCGCGGATCGGTCAGGTCCAGGTAATGTTTCGTGCAGAGCTGAACGGGTCGTACGGCATCGGCCCGGAGAGCGAAGAGGTCGCCCTGTTTGCCTGGAATGAAATTCCGTGGTCAGAGCTGGCCTTCCCGACCGTGGTTTGGGCGCTCAGCCATTATGCGCAAACGCGAGATCAAGCGAGTTTCGCGCCCTTCACCAATCCGCCTCAGACAGAGGGGCTTACGCGCTAGGCGCGGTCTGCGTGTCGCGCAGGTGTTTCAGTGTATAGGGCACATTCAGTGCACCGAACACGAATGTGATGATCATGTTGCCGAGCTTCCAATTGGCCCAGACGTCTTCTGAATCCAGAGCGCCAAAGGTCAAACCCAGGACGTCATAGCTGCCTGCCGGTGCCAGCGTAAGGCCGGCAAGCTTGAGCGGGCTTTCAAATCCGGGTGCATAGGTGCGCCAGAGATACTCATTCCAGATTGCCATGGCCACAAAGAACAGGCCCCATCGGATTGCCAGGGTCCGCCAGGCAAATTCCGGCAGATCGAAGACTTTGTCGAACATGACGCGCCAGATATTGTGGCCCATGGCCAGACTGCCGAAGATGATGCCCGCCAGAAACAGCTGTTGAATTGTGGGTTTGATATAGAGGAAGGATTTTTCCTGCAGAACGATGCCTAACAAGCCGAAACCGCCCACAATGGTTGCGGTGAACACAAGAAAAAGCGGAACATCCTCACCGCGTTTCAGATATTGAAAGACGGCCCACAGTGTTGCGACAATCAACACGCCAGTGGCCCAGTAGAGCGCTGTTTCGCTGCTCGCCCACGTGTCGTTCAGATTGACCCGTCGCATCACGTTGTAAACGAGGACGAAGCCAAAAACGGGGATCAGATCACCCCATATCTGATTGGCCTTGTCGGCAGCTGTTCCAAGATCGGATTCTTTATTGGTCATGCAATACTTTACGCGATAGCGCGTCCCCTGGATGACGTATCCTGCAAATTTAAAGACGATTTGTTGGCGCGCTCGTCAAGCGCTGTGGCTGCTACAACCCGATCTCAAGGAGGAGAAGACCACAGGCAAGCACGCTCGCAGCCAGAATGCGGCGCCGTCCAAAAGACTCTTTCAGAAAAATGGCACCAAAGATCGCCCCAAAGACCACGGATGTCTCGCGCATGGCGGTGACGGCCGCCGCTTCGGTGAGCGTGAATGCCCAGAGCGCCGCGCCGTATGAAATTGTGCCGAGGAAGCCGCCAATCGCGCCGCCTGCGATCTGTGGCCGAATGCCCGTCCAGATTCGGCCCCGCCGGACCCAGAACATGGCGAGCGTGATGCCAATCCAGTCGAACAGAAACAACCAGACGACAAATGTCGCCGGTGAGCCTGCCTGGCGCACGCCATAGGCGTCCACGACGGAATAAGCCGCGACACCAAAGGCCGTGATCCCGGCCCAGACAAGTGCGGCCTGTTTCACCGGCGAGTGACCCGCGCCGGCTTCTTCTGGCATCGCAAACACGATCAGGGCGAGCGTTGCGCAAATCAAACCCGCCCAGCCGAGCAGGCTTGGCGTCTCATTCAGGGCGAATGTCGCGATAATGGCGGTCAGCAAGGGGGCGAGGCCGCGCATGATGGGGAAGACAAGTGACAGGTCCCCGCGGTGGAGCGCCCGCACCATGGCGAACTGATAGACCCAGTGTGTGGCGACAGATAGTGCCAGAAGCGCCCACAGCGTGCCGCTCGGCATTGGCACGAAAGGCGCGAATGGCAGAACGGTGAGCGCCATGGTAATCGAAACGATCATGCGGGTGCTCAAGACATCCCCGCTTCGTTTCACGAAGAAGTTGGTTGCGGCGACAAATATCGCGGAAATCAGGCACAATGCGAGGGGAAGCAGCGTCGAACTCACCGCCCCCCGTCGCGCATTTGCGCCAGGGAAGTCAAGCTAGCTTAACGCCTCACAAGGGGTCGCTTCGAACCGGGTAGCGATAAAGTGGACCGGATCGCCATTGGAATAATTAAGCGCATAAACCGGATTGGATGTCGACAGACACCGCCCCTGCCTGCGCGCTTCATCTGTCAACTGGGACAGCGCCTTGCGGCTGTCTTCATTCTCGAGGTTCAGAAGGTAGACTACCGGGTAGGCTGCATCATCTGATGGCAGGCCTATGGTTGTTTCAGGTGGATGCAGATTTTGGGTCCCGAACGTCATCACATAGCTTGGCTCAGCATAACCGACCGCCAGAATACGCTGAGGGCTTTGCGTGCCATCCGCGCAGATTTCGGCGGGCAGGCCGCACACCTGTTCCAGCGCGAGGCGTGCACTCTCGGTTGGCTGGAACCAGGTTTGGGTCGGCAGGAAATAGATGCGCGCATGCCAGCCAAACAACATGCTGGTCAGAATGCTTGCGGTCACCGCGGTGCCGATCCGGCGGGCAGCAAAAGCTGCCAAGGCCGCGATGAGGGCGAGCCCGCCGAGGACCCAAAGCCAAAGCGGGAAGCCTTTGTCGCCGGACCATTCGCTGAGCACGATATCGCCCTCAACCGTTTTGAAGTCGCCAGCTGCTTCGATCTGCAGAAGATCAACCGCAAGCGGGGAGCTCAGTAACAAGAGTGCCCCGCCGCCAATGGCGAATAAGACAAGCGAAAGCCAGTGCGCCGCGCGAAAGCGCCGACCATCCATCATCTTGACGCCAATCCAGCCGCAAATCAGGGCAAAGGCCGGATAGGCTGGCAGGATGTAATGGCTGAGCCGGGTCGGCATCAGTTCGAAGAAAATCCAGGTCAGAACGGCCCAGGCGGTCAGAAACCGCAAGGCCTTGGTCTCATCATCCGGCAGCGTTTCCTGCGGCCAACGCGCGAACCAGGCTGGCTGCATCGCCACAAGCCAGAAGCCGACAATGATCAGCGCCGGATAGGCAGACGGTGCGCCGTTTCCAAGTTCGCCGGGCAGGATCCACGAGGCGAGAGCGGTCACCGCGCCCAGCGCCAGAAAGATCAGGGCGGCATCGGTGCCCCGCTTGCGCGCCTCGTCGCTGACCCCGCGCAGCTTTTGCCAGGCCAGCACCGCGCCCGGCAACAGTAACAGCGTCGCGGGGAAGAACCAGGCTGGAATGTGCGTGAGATGGTAAACCGGCCAACCGGCATGTCCTTCCGAGGCGCCCGCGAACTTGTCCTTCAGATCCTTGCCCACGGCGCCCTGGATATACTGACCGTCCGTGGCGAGCTGGATGGAAATAAACCAGGGCAGGATGATGGCAGCGCACAGAACCGGGCCAGGCCACCAGGCGAGCGGCTTCCACCAATCGCCCCCCTTGCCTTCCCCTGCTTTCGCCCAGACCCAGGCGCCAAATCCGGCATAGGCGGCAACCATCATGGTGACAGGGCCCTTGATCAGGAAACTGGCGCCCATAATGGCCCAGAACAGAATGGCCATCGATTTTGACTGATCACCGCGCACATAGAGCCGGGCGAGCGCGCCAATCCCCCACGCCGTCAGGAAGACCAGCACACCATCTGTTTTCGAAATATGTGCTTCGCTGGTCAGCAGCAGCGTGGCGCCGTAGAGTGCTGATCCAAGGAAGGCTGCGCGGCGCCCCACGAGCACGATCCCGGCCCAGAACACCGCGAGTGTTGAGAACGCTGCGCCGAGCCAGCTGGGCACCCGATAGGTCCAGATATCCAGCCGATCTTCATCTCCAAGTGCGAGCGTCGCGCCCGATTGAAGCCAGTGGATGCCGGCCGGTTTCTTGTTTCGAAACTCGTCCTGATAGCGGATGACGATATAGTCTCCGGTCTCGATATATTGCTTGGAGGCCTGGGCGAACCGGCTTTCGTCGCGATCAAGTGCCGGTAGGTTGAACACGCCCGGTCCGGCGGCTGTCAGCGTAATGGCAAACAGAATGAACCAGGCTTTCCGGCCAGACGACAGCCAATCGAGAGTTTTCATATAAGCGGTGTGCCTTTGGGGCCTGTCAGGGAGTTGAACCGGTTAATTAGGCACCTTAGCCTGCCTTGCAAAGCAGATTCGATAGGAAAACACATGAAGGCTTGGTTCGAGATAGATCTTTGGAAGCGTGTCATCGGTGGATTGGTTCTTGGTGTCATTGTGGGTCTGTCGGCCCGCTACGCGATTGGCCCAGAGCAAGCCTCTGCACTGATTGAGGCGTATGTTTATCCCGTCGGGCAAGCCTTTATTCGCCTGATTAGAATGCTGATCGTGCCCCTGATTTTTGTGACGCTTGTTTCGGGCGTGACCGCTATGGGCGATCCCTCTAGACTCGGCAGCATTGGCGGCAAAACCCTGGCGCTTTATATCGGGACGACGGCCGTGGCCGTCACGCTGGGGCTGCTCGTCGGCAGCGTTGCCTTTCAGTTTGTCACGCTCAGTGCGGCAGATTTTACGCCTTCGGCAGACGATATTATTGCGATTGAAAGCAGGTTAGGCACAGCGCAGGCATCGGGAACTCTTGTCCAGAGGCTACTTGCGATCATCCCCGACAACCCGGTGCAAGCACTCGCCGAAGCAGACATTTTGGCCGTTATCTTCTTCGCAATCGTGTTCGGTGTGGGGTGCATTATGGCGGGTGAAGCGGGGCGGCCAATTGCACGTGCTATCGAGAGTGCCTCCGATGTGATGCTGAAAGTCACTGTGATCGTGATGGAGTTCGCGCCATTTGGTGTCTTCGCGCTGATGTCCTGGGTCATGGCAAGCAAGGGGCTTGGCGTCTTGCAGTCGCTCGGCATTCTGGCGATCGCGCTTTATTTGGTCTGTTTCATGCAGATCATTGTCGTCTATGGCGGCATTTTAAAGTTTTTGGGCTATCCGCTCGGCGTATTCTTTAGGGGCATTACAGATGCGCAGGCTGTGGCGTTTTCTACCGCATCAAGCGCGGCCACGCTTCCGGTGACGCTGACCTGCGCGCAGACCAATCTTGGCATAAAGAAACCTGTCGCTGCCTCGGTTTTGCCGCTCGGTGCGACAATCAATATGGATGGAGTCGCCATTTATCTCG
>JBCCMX010000041.1:0-15168 GCA_039026135.1 Pseudomonadota bacterium
AACAGAATTGGTCAGTGTGACCTCGCCCTCATCACACACGATCTTGATCTGCGAGGCGCGCGCAAATTCATCGCTCATGGATGTATGGATACTGGCGGTCACGCCGCCGGCAAAGGTCAGTGTGGCCTGCATCGTTTCATCCACGCCTTGCGGGGTCAGCCTCGCCTGTGCGCGGATCGTGACCGGTTTTGTGTTCATCACGCTCAGGATTTGGTGGAGGCAATAGCAGCCAAGATCCATCATTGCGCCGCCGCCTGTTTCGACCTGATGGCGGATTTCGCCGCCAACATTAGCAATCGGCGCATTGAAGTGCGCCTCTATCGACGTGATCGCACCAAGCTCGCCGCCGCGCAACCATTCTATCAGGCGCGCAAATGCCGGATGATAGCGATAATGAAACGCCTCAATGACCCGCCGTCCATGCTGCTCGCCGGCTGCGATCATTGCCGCCGCCTCACCTGCATTCATCGCGAAGGGCTTTTCGCACAGGACATGCTTTCCCGCCGCCAGCGCCTTCAATGTCCAGGCCGCGTGCAAATTGATCGGCAAGGGATTGTAGATGAGGTCAATCTCCGGCGCGTTCACCAGGGCCTCATATGTGTCAAACGCCTCCGGGATATCCCATTTTCGCGCGAAAGCCTCGGCGCGCTGGGCGTCACGGGCAGCGCACGCCACGATACTCACAGCGGTCGATCTGCTGGCCGGCTGCACAACCGCTTTGGGCGTAATTCTCGCCGCACCGAGAACACCAATGCGCAATCCTGTCATCGTCTTCAGCCTTTTCGCTTTGGCATAGGCGGCCCCCGCTGAACCCAGCCAAATCGGATTAATTCTTGGCGAGATTTCGTTAACCCGAATGCCCGCATGTGAACATAATCACAATGCGGCTACATTCGTCACGTTTCCGCCAGATTCGACCGCGATAGAAGCCAATGGACCTTTTCGTGCCGGGTTTTGGCGCGCGCATAGACATGGACGGATATGAGATGGAATCTGAAGCCCTCGAAACGGTAACCTCAGAAGGCGCATTTTCGCTCTGGGGTTTGCTCATGGAAGCCGACCTCGTTGTTAAAATCGTACTGATTGTTCTGCTGATCGCCAGTGTCTGGTCCTGGGCCGTGATTATCGAGAAATACCTCTCCGTCGGCTCGGCGCGCAAAGCTGCCAAACGGTTCGAAGAGGCCTTCTGGAGCGGGCGTTCAGACGAGTTTGAAATGCGCCCCGGCCAGGCGCCAGACAATGCTGGCGCCCGCCTATTTGCCGGCATTTCGCGCGAATGGCGCGACGCCAAACGCCTGCCCCCACAGGAACATCCGGCCATGATTGATCGCGCTGATCGTGCGATGCGCGCAACGATTGATCGGGAGATCAGTTCAGTTGGCGGCGGGATTGGCGCGCTCGCCACGATCGGGTCGGCCTCGCCCTTTATTGGCCTTTTCGGTACCGTCTGGGGGATTATGAATGCCTTCCTCAACATTGCCGAGAAACAGGATACCAGCCTCGCCAATGTTGCAGGTCCGATTGCCGAAGCCCTGTTTGCGACCGGGCTTGGTCTGGTCGCTGCGATTCCAGCGGTCATCTATTATAACAAATTCACCGGCGACATTAATGGCTATGCCGATGCGCTAGACAGTTTCGCGCAGGACATTCTGGTTCGCCTCTCGCGCCGCGCCAGCGAAGGGGGGCAATAAAGGTGGGCGCGTCGCTGGGAACATCCTCGGCCAAACGCGGCCGGCGCGCGATGAGCGCAGAGATCAATGTGACACCGCTGGTCGATGTCATGCTGGTGCTGCTCATCGTCTTCATGATTACTGCACCGCTGCTGACGACCGGCGTCGATGTCGCGCTGCCAAAAGCGCGGTCTGAAAACCTACCTGCACCGAAAGAGCTGCCGCTCTCGGTCAGTGTGGATGCGGCCGGTATCGTTTATATCCAGGACACCGAAACCGCGATCGAGGACCTGACCTCAAAACTCTATGCGATCACCGGCGAAGGCTATGAAGAGCGTATTTTCCTGCGCGGCGACGAGAATGTCGATTATGGGCGAGTGATGGACGTGATGACCCGTATGCAACGCGCCGGCTTCCGCAATATAGCCATGGTCACCGATCCAAAAGCGTCAATCGGGGGCGACCAGTAGCCAATGCTTCGCGGCCTTCCCGCTTCCCTGGTGTTTCACGCCGCAATTGTGAGCGCCGGTTATGTGGCCTGGCCATTTGTCGCGAGCGAGCGCTATGCCGAGACCGAACTCGTTATCGTTCCGGTTGATTTGATCGAGCTTGGCGAGGTGACCAATATATCGGCCGTGCGCACACCCGATCCTGAGCCCGAGGTGCTCGAACCGGAGCCGGAACCGGAAGAAACACCGCCCGAAGAAGAGCCTGAGCCCGAGCCAGATCCTGTCGATGAGCTGCTACCAGAGGATGAAATCGAAACCGCGCGCGATGCTGCGCCGCCGCCGGAAGAAACCGATCCGGAAGACGTCCTGCCTGATTTCGATGCCGAACCTGAAGAGCCGGCGCCCAAAGAAGAAGAGCCCGAGCCTGAGCCAAAACAGCCCGCCCCGGCTGTAAAAAAGCCGGTCGATCCGCTGGCTGATTTCCTGAACAGCGCCGACAGCACATTCCAGAGCGAACGCGAAACCCGCAAGAAGCAGCCGGAGCCAAAACCTGAACCCAAACGCTTGTTGGAAGACACCCCGCCAAAACCGCAGGCCGAGCGCAGAGGCGCCGGCGAACGCTCCGGCAATACGGCCCGGCTCGAAGCGCTGATGTATAATGCCGTTCGCCCTTGCTGGACCGGCGTAGACGATCAGCCCGACCCAGAAAAACTCAACGTTCGCATGAGCGCCGAACTCGACAAGGCCGGCAATTTGATCGACCTGCGTCTGGTTGAGCCTGGCCGCCGCCCGCTTGGCCGTTCGCCAATGGGCGTCGCGGTTGATCGGGCTTTGCGCGCCGTGCGAAAATGCGCCCCTTATCGTTTGCCGGAAGACGAATACGACGAGTGGAAATATATCAATATCAACCTTGGACCGGCTTTTGGTCCGAAATAGCGCGATGCACGAGGAGCCCTTGCTATGATGAAACGCCTGCTTGCCGCCCTGACCCTCGGACTGGCCAGTTTCGCCGGCGCCGCCTCGGCCCAGCTTGAGGTCAATATTCAGGATGGCGTCTTCCAGCCCACCCCCATTGCAATTCCTGATTTCACCGCCGATGGCGTTGAGCCGGAGATTGCCAGACAAATCAGCGACGTGGTCCGCGCAGACTTGGAATCGACCGGCCTGTTTACGATCACGCCGCAAAGTGCGCACATCCAGACTGATCTTGATATTGAGGTCGCCCCGCGCTTTGCCGACTGGAAAATCATCAAAACAGACGCGCTCGCGGTCGGCAGTGTCGAGCGGATTACAGTTGACGGCGTGGAGTTCCTGCGCGGCTCTGTCCGTCTTTGGGATGTGTATGGAGAAGATTTAATGCGGCTCGATGGCCAGCCTGGCCGCCGCTTTCGCACACAACCAGAAGATTGGCGGCGCATTGCCCACAAGATCTCCGACGCCATCTATACCCGCCTGACAGGTGAGACGGGCTATTTTGACACCCGCATCGTCTATATCGCCGAAACCGGCCCGAAAGATCGACGCGTCAAACGCCTCGCCATTATGGATTCAGACGGCGCCAACGTGCAGTATCTGACCAGCGGCACATTCACCGTGCTCACGCCGCGTTTCTCACCTGAGGCCCAGCAAATCACCTATATGTCCTATGAAAGCACGCAGCCGCGCGTCTATCTTTATGATTTGAAACGCGGCCGTCAGGAAGTGCTTGGCAATTTCCGCAACATGACATTTGCCCCGCGGTTTTCGCGCGACGGAAAGTCTGTGCTACTGACCCAGGCCATTAACGGCAATTCCGATATCTACATTATGGATCTTGTGACCCGCCGGACGCGGCGCCTGACCGATGATCCTGCGATTGATACATCGCCATCCATGTCGCCGGATGGCCGCGAAATTGTGTTCACATCAGATCGCGGTGGCAGCCCGCAACTTTACGTCATGAATACCAATGGCACACGGCGAACCTGCCCGTCAGGCGGCCAGGATCTCGCCTGCCGCATCACATTCGGTTCCGGACGATATTCGACCCCGGTTTGGAGCCCGCGCGGCGATCTGATCGCCTTCACCAAACAGTCGCGCGGTCGCTTCCATATCGGTGTGATTGGTACAGATGGCACCGGAGAGCGCCTACTCTCAGAGTCCTATTTGGACGAAGGTCCGGACTGGTCGCCGAATGGCCGCGTCATCACATTTTTCCGCGAACCTTTCCCCGGCGCGTCGCCCAAGCTCTACTCTGTCGATCTGACAGGTCGCAATCTGCGGTTGATGAAAACGCCAACCGATGCGTCTGATCCGGCCTGGTCACCGTTGCTTCAATAACAGGCAAAGTCGCTTTTTTTGAGACTCGGTTGTGGACGCCTGTCCGGAGAATCTATAAACAAACTTCGCAACCGACACGAATTTGACAAACTCGCTCGGTAAGCCAGCCGCGTGTGCAAGCAAGGAGTTTAAATATGAGTCGTATCAAGATGACGAGTGCCGCGATCGCCCTCTCTGCAGGGGTTGTCGCGTGTTCATCAACACCACCACCGGCACCAGAGCCCGAACCAGAAGTCGTGGTAGAGGTTGAAGAGCCCGTTGTTGTCGAAGAAGTCGTGCCGACTGGCCCACTCGCCGGCTCTCTGGAAGATTTCGAAGTTAATGTCGGTGACAAGGTTTACTTTGACCTTGATCAATACCGCCTTGGCCTCGACGCCCAGGACGTTCTTCAGCGTCAAGCCGCTTGGCTCGCTGCCTATCCTGGCGTGAAGATACTGGTTGCAGGTAACTGTGACGAGCGTGGAACACGTGAATACAACCTGGCCCTCGGCGAGCGCCGTGCCTCAGTTGTTAAAGACTACCTGGTCAGCCTCGGTGTTGACCCGGCGCGTATCGAAACTGTGTCTTATGGTAAAGAGCGCCCAATCGCGCTTGGTTCTGATGAGGCCGCATGGGCACAGAACCGCAACGGTTTTACACAGATCCTGTCTGGCACTGTCAGCTAAGCCGATCTGTTAAACTGATTTAAAGTGCGGCCGGTGCCATATTTTGGCCCCGGCCGTTTCTTATTGAACACAGCCTATGATCAACGCCCCGTCAGGAGTGCCCTTTATGCTGCGCAAGTGTTTTGTCCCGATTTTGATGATGGGCATTGGCGCCCTTACAGTGCTCGCGCCGACGCAAGCCCAACCGGCGCCCATCGTTCAAGGCACAACAAGTGGCGACTTGCGCGTCGCAAATGCGCAGCTGAACGCGCAAATCCTTGATATTCAAAGCGAGAATTCACGCCTGACCGGACGCGTTGAAACCCTTGAATTTCTCCTGTCTCAGTCACGCGACCAAATCAATAACATGCAGACAGACGATGCAGAGCTTGAAAAGCTCATTACTGCGCTGGAGCGCCAGACCAAGGACCAGGCGGCCATGATAGACGCCCTCACTGATCGGCTAAACGCGCTGGAAGGCGTGGGCGGGCCGGAAACGGAGGCCGTCGGAGCCGCCACTATCGGCGAACCAGATGGGCCAACTGTGCTGGCGCCGGCCCTGTCAGAAGGCGGTGCGGCCACGCTGGACGCCGCATTGGCAGAGCAAGGGCTTGCGCAACCAGCGCCTCAGGGAACGCTCGGCACCTTGCCAGCCAGCGCCTTGCCTGGCGATGCGGGCGCACTGTTCAGCGAAGCAAAGTCGCGTCTTTTGCGGTTTGACTATGCCGGCGCCGAGGCCGCTTTCACCGCTTTTCTCGATCAGTTCGCCGATGACCCGCAGGCCGGCGCCGCCCAGTATTGGCTTGCTGAAACACTTTACCAACAAAACGAATATTCCGCATCCGGACAAGCTTACACAAAGATGATCCGGACCTATCCAGATGATCCGCTCGCACCGGAAGCCCTCGCCAAAATGGCCCGCTCTATGCGCCTGATTGGCGACACAAGACAGGCTTGCGGCGCGCTTAACTTGCTCGATTCGCAGTATCCCAACGCGTCGGGCGTCACGAAAAACCTTGCGGCAAGCGAGCGCGTTCGCGCCGGCTGCAGCGGCTAGGCTGGCCTGTGGACAACGCCGCGCTGTCACGCATCTGCGCGGGCCAAAAAACCATCGCGCTCGCCGTATCCGGCGGCAGTGATTCAACCGCCCTTCTTTGCCACATCTCGCCGTGGGCCCGCGCCGCCGGCCTGAGCGTTCACGTCTATACCGTCGATCATCAGCTGCGTCCTGAGAGCGCTGACGAGGCGGTGCATGTCAGCAAGCTCGCCAAATCGCTGGGCTGGCATCACGACACACTGATCTGGACCACGCCGCGAAAAAGTCAGGCGGCTGCCCGCGACGCACGGCTACGCCTCCTCAGCCGCGCCGCACAGCGCAGTGGTGCGGGCATTCTGATGACCGGGCACACACGCGATGATGTCGCCGAGACCATGTGGATGCGAAAGGCACGCGGCGCGGCAGAACTCAACTGGGTGGGCCCGCTTCCTGTCTCCGCCTCGCCCGTCTGGCCGGAAGGACGAAACCTCACCATCGTCAGGCCCTTGCTGGCAACGCGCCGCAAGGCGCTGCGCCAGATGCTGGCAGGCGCCGGCCAATCATGGCGCGACGACCCCTCCAATCAGGATGACCATTTTGAACGCGTTCGCGCGCGCCGCGCACTCAGCTCGCAAGATAGTCCAAGTGGTGACAATCTGCTGATGCGTATGCAACGGCGCGCCGACCATAATCGCCGTCTCAGCGCAGATCTTCAAAACGCCGCCGTCACTGGCGATGGGTTGATCACGCTCAATGCCCAGAGGCTCGATACAAACAGCCTGCGCGAGACCCTTGCTGTCCTGATCCGTATTGCTTCGGGAACGGACAAGACACCGGGCCGGGACAACGTGGCTGCGGTGTTTACAATGACAGGGCGCACCACCCTTGGCGGCGCCTGGATCAAACGCCGGGGCCACGTGTTTGAACTCGGCCGCGATCCAGGCCTTGCCAACCGGCGCTGGACTGGCGGCCTGTGGGATGGGCGCTATGAACGGGCGGCAGGCATCGACCGGCCTGAGGAAATCGCCTTCATTCTGCGCGAATCCGCCCCCCAAGGAAAAGGGTGGCGCGAGATTGTCTCAGAACGCCTGCAGCACGAAATCGACTGTCTGGCCGCATCCGGCGAGCTTGCGACGCCAATCACCAGGATCAATGGCGCGGCGCGCGCGACACCCGCTTAAAAATCATAGGCCCGGCCATTGCGTTCCCAATCGCCAAATCGTGTTGGCTCAATGTCTTTTGGCCCACCGGTTTCGGACGCGCGCTCGTCCTCAAGCTTTTTTTCAAGCGCCTCCTGCTTGGCGCGGCGCTCTGCGGCTTCAGCCAACGCGCGCTGTGCGGCGGGCGGCAAGTCTTTTTCTGTTATGTTTTTGTCATCTGACATCACAGGACTCCCGCTCTGTTAACCATTACATATATATTTGCCCAGAAACTTAATATTTTGGCGATAGGTATCAAGGAGTTGCCCCATGGGCACAATGAAAACGTTCACGCTCCTGGCGGCGCTCACGGCACTGTTTATGGGCGTGGGTTTTGTGGTTGGTGGTGAACTTGGCATGTTGATCGCCTTTGGCGTCGCCGCCGTGATGAATCTCTTCTCCTATTGGAATGCCGACAAAATCGTTCTGCGCATGCAGGGTGCCAAAGAGGTCAGCTCCGGCGATCACAGCCCGATGATCCAGACCTTTGTGAATGATACCAAGGCGCTAGCCAAATCGGCTAATCTGCCGGAGCCAAAAATCTATATTATCGATACCGCCCAGCCCAATGCCTTTGCAACGGGTCGCAATCCGGCCAACGCCGCCGTTGCGGCCACGACGGGCCTGCTCAACCTGCTCACCCGGGAAGAAACAGCAGGCGTGATGGCGCATGAGCTTGCGCATGTGCAGAACCGCGACACGCTGACCATGACCGTGACGGCGACCATTGCCGGCGCGATCGGCATGCTCGCTAATTTTGCGCTGTTTTTTTCCAATCGGGAACGCGGCGGGCTGGTGTCCGGTCTGTTGATCATGATTTTCGCGCCAATGGCCGCTGGCCTCGTACAGATGGCGATCAGTCGTTCGCGAGAGTATGAGGCCGACAAGCGCGGCGCGGAAATCTGCGGCAATCCTTATTGGCTGGCATCCGCGCTCGAAAAAATTGATCGCGGCGCGCGGGCAACGATCAATCAACGCGCCGAGGCCAACCCGGCCATGGCCCATATGTACATTATGAACCCGCTCGCGGGCCGAAAGGGCGACAGCCTGTTTTCAACCCATCCGGCAACCGCCAACCGGGTTGAGGCGCTGCGCAAACTGGCGGCGGAAATGGGAATTGTCTCGTCTAACGGTCCGCGCTCGACAGTGCATAATCCAGGGCCCTGGGGATGAACGGTGCCTCAGCGCGGCTCGCTGCGGCGGACATTCTTGTCCGCTGCCTGGATGAATACCGGACGCTCGACGATGCGCTCGCCAACAGCCCATTTTTCAAGCAATTGGTCGGTCCAGACCGCGGCTTTGCCCGTGCGATAGCCAGCGCCGTCCTGCGGCAACTTGGACGGCTCGATGCCGGCCTTGCGCCTTTTCTCGATCGTCCGATCAACACAGCAACGCCGCCAGCACGCGCGCTATTACGGGTGGGCGCCGCCCAATCCTGGCTGTTGGACACCGCCGAGCATGCCGTGGTCAGCGAGACCGTGGCGGCGGCAAAGTCCTGGCCGCGCGCCGGGCGGAGCGCCGGTTTCCTCAACGCCGTTTTGCGTAAAGTCGTGGCGGACCGATCGGCCTTTGATGCAGCGCCTGCATCCAATGTCTGGCCAGATTGGCTTTGGACGAAAGTGAAAGACGATCTTGGCGAACCGGCCGCGAGCTCGCTCTTGCAGGCCCAGCTCTCGCCGCCGGACATACATCTCAGTCTGCGCGATCCAAGCCGGTTGAGCGAATATGCTGAAACGCTCGGCGCCCGCATTGTCGCTGGCCACAGCCTTGCCGTCGAGGCCAGCGATGTGACCCGTCTGAGCGGCTATGAGGCCGGCGACTGGTGGGTACAGGATATTGCCGCTACATTGCCGGCCAGATTGCTCGGCGCGATTCGCGGCGACCACGTGCTCGACCTTTGCGCTGCGCCAGGCGGCAAAACCCTGCAATTGGCCAGCCTTGGCACCAAAGTCACTTCGCTTGATCGCTCGCGCACCCGGCTGGCACGTCTTCGCCAGAACCTCAAACGCGTGCCGGTCAAAAAGTCTGTCACCATTATCGAGGCCGATCTTGCCACTTGGGAAAGCCCGCGCCGCTATGACCGCATTCTGCTTGATGCGCCGTGCTCGGCGCTGGGCACACTTCGCCGCCACCCGGAAGGGGCATGGATCAAGCGGCAGGAAGATGTCGAGCGCTTTCCAGACCTTCAACGCAGGCTGCTGGCCTCTGCACTTACGCATTTGAAGCCGGGCGGCACGCTGATTTACTGCGTCTGCTCGCCGCTCTCCTCTGAAGGGGTCGATGTCGTGGATGAAGCCGTTCATGAGAAACAGGCGGTCCGATTGCCCATTGTTACAGGCGAAGTGCCCGGCTTTGGCAGCGCAATCACGCCGCGCGGAGACCTGCTCACCCTGCCGCAGGATGCCATCGCCCATGACGCCTTTTTTATCGCGCGGCTGACCCGCAGTACCTAGCCAAGACCCGGCAAAGCCTGTTAACCCTGCCATATAATGGCCGCAGCGGGTTCATACAGAGTTCAGACGGCTTAGGCGACATTACAGCGATATTTTCGTGCAAAGGAGCACTTCAAGATGGACGCTCAAGTTCCTGCCACTAAGGCACCAAACAAAATGATGGCCGGCGCATTTGCGGCGCTGACTTTGGCTCTGGCTGGCTGCGCAAGCGGCAGCAGCGCAGGGACAGTCAGCACGACTGCGGTCGGCTCTGCTGCAACTGTTCGTCAAGGCACAGTGGTCTCCATACGTGAGGTTACAATCAAGCCGGACAACTCTATTCTTGGTGCAGCAACGGGCGCTGTTCTTGGCGGTCTTGCCGGGTCTGAGATTGGCGGCGGAGACAAGGCCCAGACGGCCGGCGGTGTCGCTGGAGCCGTCCTTGGCGGCCTCGCCGGCAACGCAGCAGGCACAGCGCTTGGCACGCGGACCGGTATCGCTGTCACAATCGACTTTGGCGACGGCCAACTGAAAGAAGTTGTGCAAAATGCCGATGTCATCGTTCAGCCCGGACAGCTTGTAAACGCTGCTTTCCGCGCTGACGGGGTTTATATTTCACCTGCTTACTAATCAGGCCAGCGACATAATTCACGGTGACAATCGCCGCCAGCCTTGTGCTGGCGGCGGTTACGTTTTACCCGTCAATCATGTCTGAAGTGCTTATATCGCCGTCTATCCTGTCTGCTGATTTTGCAGAACTTGGCGCCGAAATCCAACGAATAGACAAGGCCGGCGCCGACATGATCCATGTCGATGTGATGGACGGTCACTTCGTGCCCAACCTCACCTTCGGCGCGCCGATTATCGAAAAACTGCGACCGCACACGGACAAACCGTTCGATGTGCACCTCATGATTGCGCCGGTTGATCCCTTTATTGCCGATTTTGCCAAAGCAGGCGCCAATATACTCACCGTCCACCCCGAAGCCGGCCCGCACCTGCATCGCACATTGCAAGCAATCCGAGCTGCCGGGATGAAACCAGGCGTTGCGCTCAACCCAGGAACACCAGCAGAAATTGTTGATCCGATAATCGACGATATCGACCTGATATTGGTGATGTCGGTCAATCCGGGTTTCGGCGGACAGAGCTTTATCGACAGTCAGCTGAGCAAAATAGAAACGCTGCGAACAAAGATCGATGCTAGTGGCCGCGACATCATTCTGGAGGTCGATGGCGGCCTGAACCCCCAAACAGCACCGCGTGCAATCGCAGCCGGTGTCACAGCGATTGTTGCTGGGTCAGCGGTATTTAAGGGCGGACCTGAAAACTATGCTGGCAACATCACCGCTTTGAGGCCATGAATAAGTGAGCGAAGACGCTTTCAAGTAGAATAAATCATGACGGATGTTTCAGGACCCTCTACCGAAAAATCTGGCCGCAACGACGAGGAAGACGGCGAGCTTTGGGCGCTCCACCGTGGTAAGCTCGGCCAGAATGTAAAGGCGTCCGCTGTCCATCGGATGAAAATTGCATCGGGCAATACCGACGGATTCGGCCTTCACATACGCAAAATCATACCTGCGGATGAGTTGCGTGGGGAAATGATACTGAAAGGTGTCTGGCGTATTGGCATGGATCGTATGGAGCTGCCCGATGGGACGGCACCATGGGCCGAAACCATGCCATCACGGCACTTTACCGACAGGATTCATCGCTTTGACTGGCTACCGAGCCTGTTCACGCAGGGCACTGCCGGCGCCGATCGCGCATGCTATCTTGTCGATAACTGGATTCACAATTTTGGCCGGTTCGATGGGTTCTCCTGGCGAGTCGGCTGCACAGCCGACCGCGTCTGGAACTGGATGGTCTGCGGCGCAGGACTGCTGGAAAACGGTGACAGCGAGGCGTGCGCGACACGTCTGGATGCGCTCGGGCGCCAGCTGCGACACGTCAGTGTGCTCGCCGCGACGCAGGTTGATCCCGCCACACGATGGCGCGCGGCCACGCTGGATGTCGTCCAGTCTGTCTGCCTGGCGCGGGGCAAGGGCCTCAATGACGCGCTGATGCAGCTCGAAAGCGAATGCACAGCGCAGTTCTTTGCCGATGGTGGCCATGTCAGCCGCTCTCCGGCCCGCGCACTGAAGTGCTTTTCGGATCTCGTCTGCATCGATGACATCCTCACCCGCAGTGACCGGATCTTGCCTGACTTCCTGCCGAAGTGGATTGCACGCATTGGCGGCATGATCTCATTCCTGCAAACAGGTGACGGCGCCCTGCCGCCCTTTCATGACTCCGACGAGTCCCGGCCTGAAGCGGTCAATGCAGCGCTGTCCTATCTCAGCACGCCACCGCGGCGGTTCAGCGTCGCGCCAAAGTCCGGTTTCCACAAACTGCAAAAGGGCAATACGCTCTTGCTGCTCGATGCCGGTGGCGGACCGGAGCTGCCATTCGGTGATGGGGCCCATGCCGGCGCGCTCGGCTTTGAATTACATGATGGCCCGATCCGTATTGTCACCTCCTGCGGGTTTAGTCCCGAAGTTGGTATCGAATGGCAGTCGGCTGTTCGGGCCACGAGCGCGCACTCGACACTGGTCATCGACAGTGCCGATTCGTCAACGTTTAAAACTAATGACGAAACAGATTTGCTCTATCCCGAAGGCCCGGAGGGCATCTCGGCCAAACGGCTCGAAGAAGCAGACGAAATTTGGCTGGACGCCCAGCATGGCGGCTACAAGGCCGATTATGGTCTTCTGCATCGCCGGCGACTTTTCATGTCGGGCACTGGATCGCGCCTGACGGGCGAAGACTCTCTGGCGCGCCCCGTATCGGCAGGTGCGGCTGAAAGTGATGCCTTTGTTCCATTTGATCTGCGCTTCCATCTTCATCCGACTATTACAGCCATTATGGCGAGCGACGGCATCATCCTGGAAAGTGACCGCGGTAGGCGGTGGCGCTTTAAGACGAGCCACGCGCGTGCGCGGCTTGAAAGCACGATTTATCTGGGACGCGGGCTCGTCGAGCGCAGCGAACAAATTGTCCTCAGCGCCAAGGCCGACCCGAGCGGCGATGGCAGCGCACCACCCAATTGCGTGCGTTGGGCTTTTTTGAGGGAGAAGGCATCTTGACCCCCCAAACTGAAGCCCGGCGCGCAATGTTACTGACGCTCAGCTTTGACGTGGCAACCGCCTTCGTCTCCATGTTTATTGCGATTTCCGCGCCCTGGTTTTGGACGACAGAACGATCAGCGAGCCATATCGTTGTCATGTCATCGGCCATGTCAGTGATCTTCGCATGCATTGCCTTTGTATCATTCTACAGTTTGAGCGTGCACCGGCAGGTCTGGCGTCATTCCGGCTGGCCAGACGCGGTCCGCGTCATTCAGGCCGTCGCGCTAAGCATCCTGATCTTCCTGCCCGTGATCTTTCTGATCAACCGCGCGGTCGGGTTCCCGCGCTCAAGTATTCCCCTGTCGATCGTCATCTGGCTGCTACTATTGTTTGTCGGGCGAATGGTCGCCCTGTCGCGGTCAACCCGGCGGCCCCTCCAGATCTTCCAGGCGGTCCGGCGCGACGCACCCATCGCCTTGCTGGTCGCAACGACAAATGATGCTGCCGATGTGCTGAGAAATCTCCGCAACACAGAACGTGGGGCGCCGGTCCGCATTCTCGGCTTACTCGAAGTCGATGGTGTTGATCCTGGCCGGGCGATTCGCGGCGTCCCAATTCTCGGCAGCCTCGATGATCTCGGCAAAGTCCTCGATCTGCTGAACCTGCGCTATGGTAACATGCCGTGGATCGCTGTGGCCGGAAAAACGCGCCATCAGGACTGTATGGCAACCATCCTGGAACTCGGTGCGAAACGCGGGGCCCGCGTGATGGCCCTCGGCGTCAAGGAAGAGGGGCTCCACCTGCAAGGCGTGCAACCGGCAACCCTTCTAGAACGTCCGGAGCGCAATCTAGACATTGGTCCGGTCAAAGCCCTTTTGAAAGACAAGCGGGTCTTCATTACCGGGGCAGGCGGGTCAATCGGCTCAGAACTCGTTCGCCAATGTAGCGAGAACGGCGTCAAACACCTCACGCTGTATGATGCAAGTGAGTACAATCTCTACAGCATTGATCTTGACGTTCGAGAGCGCTTCCCAGACCTGAATTGCACAACGGTTCTCGGCGATGTGCGCGATACCAAACGACTGCATCAATCCATGGTGGACGCGATGCCGGAAATCGTCATCCACGCCGCCGCGCTGAAACATGTGCCTCTGATGGAAATGAATGCCTGCGAGGCGATTTTGACCAATGTTGGCGGCACAGTGAATGCGGCAGACGCGGCGTTGAACGTTGGCGCGACCCGGTTTGTCTTTGTTTCAACCGACAAGGCGGTTGATCCCGACAATGTTATGGGCGCCACAAAACGGCTGGCCGAGCTGGCTCTCGCCTATCGCGCAATCGGCTCAAAAATGGCGGTTTCCATGGTCCGTTTCGGCAACGTCCTCGGCTCATCGGGCTCGGTTATTCCGCTCTTTGAGCGCCAGATCGCGGCGGGCGGGCCCGTGACGCTGACGCATGATGAGGTCACACGCTACTTCATGACCGTTCAGGAGGCCTCATCGCTTGTGCTGCAGGGCGCAGCGCATAATGGCAAACCTGGAAAAGCCTCGCTCTTCGTTCTTGATATGCACGAACCCATTCGCATCCGTGCGCTGGCTGAGGCGATGATCCGAATGAAAGGCATGGTCCCGGGCCAGGATATCCAGATCGAAACAACAGGGCTGCGACCGGGTGAGAAACTCCATGAGAAATTAACCTATAGCAGCGAACGCCTCATCGAAACCGGCATTGATGGCCTGCGCAAAGTCACCCCGCTTGAAAGAGAGAACGAGCCTCGGGGCTTTCGCGCCCGGCTCGACAGGCTGCTGAAATCAGCCAGCGTCCGCAACGGGCCAGAAGCACTCGACGTTCTGTCTGAACTTGTCCCGGCCTACAAAGTCACCGTCGACGCCTAGCCTGAAATCTGTCGCCATGTTGACGCCGCTTCATGCCGTGCTAGGCGGGCGGGCAAATCCGGTATTTCCAAAAGGCAACAATGTCCCATTCCAACACGATCCGCCGCGCGCTTATTTCTGTATCCGACAAAGAAGGCCTGATTGATCGGGCCAAAGCGCTGGACAAGATGGGGGTGGAGCTCATCTCCACCGGCGGGACGGCCCAAGCCCTGAAGGATGGCGGGCTGACCGTAAAAGACGTCGCGGACCTGACCGGCTACCCTGAAATGATGGATGGGCGCGTCAAAACCCTTCATCCGGCGGTGCATGGCGGGCTACTCTATTTGAGGGATGATGATGGCCACGTGGCCGATGCTGCCCACCATGGCATTTCGCCCATCGATCTTGTCTATATTAACCTCTACCCATTCGAGG
>JBCCMX010000042.1:0-14672 GCA_039026135.1 Pseudomonadota bacterium
AATGGGATTATTGAGAACTTTCGGGTGCTGCGCGAAACACTTGAGGCAAAAGGGCATGTCTTTGAAACCGAAACGGACTCAGAAACCGTTGCGCACCTGATTGCTGATCATCTCAAATCGGGTCTGTCACCTGACAAGGCGGTGCAGGAGGCCCTCAAGGCGCTTAGGGGCGCCTTTGCGCTGGCGATCATGTTCGAAGACCATCCCGGCCTGATGATTGGTGCACGCAAGGGTTCGCCTCTGGTCATTGGTGTCGGGGATGGCGAGATGTTCTTGGGCTCTGACGCCATCGCCGTCTCGCCTTTCACCAACCGGGTCATCTATCTCGAAGAGGGCGATTGGTGTGTGCTCTCGCAAAATGATTATCAGGTGTTCGACGCCGCCGGTGCGCCCGTTTCGCGGGGCGTTCAGACGGTACAGAATATCGGCGCTGCGGCTGAAAAGGGCAATTACCGCCACTTCATGCAGAAAGAGATTTTCGAGCAACCCGACAGCACCGCCCGGACAATCGGCGCCTACGTCAATGCGCTCGACCAGTCGATTGAGCTTCCTGGCGATAATGGTGATGCCATCGACTGGACGGCGGTCACGCATCTTCACATGGTGGCCTGCGGAACGGCCTATTACGCGATCTGCGTGGCGGAGTATTGGTTCGAGCAGCTTGCCGGTCTTCCGGTTAAAACTGACATTGCATCAGAGTTTCGTTACCGCCAACCAGCCTTGCCTGCGTCTGGCGGCCTTGCCCTGTTTGCAAGCCAGTCGGGCGAAACCGCTGATACGCTCGCGGCGCTTCGTTACTGCAAGGAAGCCGGGCTCAAAACAGCGGCGGTCGTCAACGTTCCGACGTCCACGATTGCCCGCGAGGTCGATCTCGCCTTACCGACGCTTGCCGGGCCCGAGATTGGCGTGGCGTCCACAAAGGCGTTCACAGCGCAGCTTTGTGCGTTGGCTGCGACTGCCATTGCCGCTGGGAAAGCGCGCGGGACATTGAACCGCGAACACGAGGTCTCGCTGATTGATGCACTGGGGCATATCCCGCGCTTGATTTTCGATAGTTTTCAACTGGATCAGCCGATTGCGGCGCTCGCAAGGGGGCTCGCAAAAGCGCACGACGTTATCTATCTTGGCCGCGGCGTGCATTATCCGATCGCGCTTGAGGGCGCGCTAAAGCTCAAGGAAATCAGCTACATTCATGCCGAAGGCTACGCGTCCGGCGAGCTTAAACACGGTCCTATCGCTCTCATCGATGAAGAGACGCCGGTGATTTTTGTCGCACCGCGCGATGATCTGTTTGAGAAGTCGCTGTCAAATCTGCAGGAAGTTTCCGCGCGACGCGGACGTGTGGTCCTGATTTCAGACCAGGCCGGTCTTCGCGAGGCAGGAGATGCCCCGGCGCATGGCATTGAGATGCCCGATTGCCATCCGTTTATCGCGCCTATTCTCTACGCCGTGCCGATCCAGATGCTGGCATACCATGTGGCGGTCGAAAAAGGCACAGATGTCGACCAACCGCGCAATCTTGCAAAGTCGGTAACGGTCGAATAGCGCCGTCCTATGGGTCGGCGATACACTGTCTCTATGGAATGTTGGGAACTGGGCAGACACCGTAGCACCCGCCTGTATGAAGCCAGGCGGGTGCCTTGTGTCTTAAACGACGAAACTAGCGAAAGCCAGTGTGCCGCCAAGGGTCAAAACTGTGACCGGCAGCGCGACGAGCGCTGCGATGAGGCCCTGACGGGTCTCAGAGTGGGAGGAAGCGTGCATTGGATTACTCCTTATTGCTTCTGACGGTCATTTGGCGCCGTCGAAGAGAAATATAGCTACGAGAGAACAATAATCAATGAATAAATCTGAAAATATTCAGCCTTCAAAGTTTTCGATGGGTTCGCATAGGGCGCGACAGGCACTAGTATTCTGAATTTAAAATATTTTATTGGGTTTTGTTGCGCAGTCCCGCGATCAGCAGATCAAGCAAATTCGTCAGTTCACGCTCAAGCGTCGGCAGATTTCGACTGGAAAACCGCTGCGGAAAACGGAATTTCATCGTGGCATTCTGAAGCGCTTCAGCAGCCGTATCGACATGCGCGATCGGTGCGAAGTCACCCTCTTCGACGCCCTGCTCCAACAGATCGCTCATAAAGCCGCGCTCGGCCTCCAGCTGTTCGTCGACCAGATCAGGTCGCTCTGCGTTCAAGACGTCGCCGATCTGAAGGATCTTCTCTTTTTTGTCGATACGGGCAAAGGTGGTGCGAAGCTCATAGAACAAAAGTTGACGCAGCTTCTCCGCAGCCGTGCCCGGTCCTTCGATGGTCTTGATCATCGTTTGATGGACTTCATCGATCGCATGGCGAGAAATGGCCTCGGCAATATCGACCTTGGACGAGAAAAACCGATAAATATTGCCGGCGGACATGCCGCAATCCCTGGCAATCTCCGCCATTGTGGTCTTGCCATATCCATAATGCGCCATGCGCTCGAGAGCAGCTTCCAGGATTTGCCTGCGCGTGTCACTTTTGCCCGTCATATCCGAAGCATAATGGAGTCACCTGAATATTCAATAAACCGTTCAGTCTTGGCAAAAATGGGATCTCGCGCACCGGATATTGCGGCGACGGCCGCGACAGGGCATGTGATCGGTGAGGTGAGAGGAGAAGACGAATGCCACTATTCATCGTGAGTGGGCGAGATAAGCCCGGGTCAACCGATTTGAGACAAGCCAACCGCCCGGCGCATCTTGAATGGGCAAAAACGAGGCTTGATCGCATGATTTGCGGCGGTCCTGTCATCGCGCCGGATGGCGAAGCGATGATTGGCTCGACTTTCCTTGTCAATTTTGACAGCTTGGAGGACGCAAAGGCATGGGCGGCTGAAGATCCCTATGCCAAAGCGGGGCTTTTCGACCGTGTCGAAGTGATTGAATACAAATGGCTATTGGGCGAAGCAAAGCCCATCTAGAGAGGGCACGCCTTGGCGCAGAAAATTATCTTTGACACCGATCCCGGAATCGATGACGCGATGGCGTTGCTGTTCGCGCAGGCCTCCGACGCGATCGATCTTGTTGGTATCACGACCAGTTATGGCAATGCCTCAATCGAGCAGACCACGCGCAACGCACTCTACCTGAAGCAGCGATTTGGTTTTGATTGCCCGGTCCATATGGGCATTGGGTCGCCTTTGAACGGGGTGCCCGAACAGGCTGCTTATTTCGTTCACGGCCATGACGGCCTCGGTGATGCCGGTTTTGATATTCCCCCCTTGCCGGGTCAGGTGGGCGACGCGGTCGAATTCATTATCGATACGATCGACGCCCATCCCGGTGAGATCACGCTTGTGGCGGTAGCACGGATGACCAATCTTGCCGTTGCGCTGACCAAGGCGCCGCGTATCGCCCAAAAGGTCAAGGAAGTGGTGATCATGGGCGGTGCGATTGGCCGTCACGGCTGGGGCGGGAATGTCACGCCTGTCGCTGAGGCGAATATTATCGGTGATCCCCATGCTGCCGATATTGTTATGCGCGGGGACTGGATGGTCACCATGGTCGGGCTCGATGTGACCATGCAAACGATCATGATGCCCCATCAGGTTGACGAATTGGCCAAGAAAGCGGGCGATGCTGGCGCGTTTATCTCCAAGATCGCGCCGCTCTATCAGAGTTTCTATTCGAGCGCCTATCAGCTAGGCGGCTTTGCGGTGCATGACAGTTCAGCGCTGGCCTATGTTATCGATCCTGGCCTTTACACGGTCGAACGCGGGGCCATGCGTGTGGAGACAGAAGGCATTGCTTACGGCCAAACGATCTTTGCAAAAGAGGGTCGGCGCTATGATGCCGAGCGATGGGTCAGCCCGCCGCCGAAACAGGTCTGCGTCGATGTCGATGCCGAAGCGATGCTCGCGCTCTATATGTCGACGCTGATCGATGGATAGGCCGTCTGCCACCGCCATCCCGGTGACGATTGCATGCTTTCTGACCTACTTTGCCATGTCGGGCATGCTGGCCCCGATCGGCCTGATTTCAAAACCCCTGTCGCAGGTCCTCGGCCA
This sequence comes from Pseudomonadota bacterium, assembly GCA_039026135.1. Classification (GTDB taxonomy): domain Bacteria; phylum Pseudomonadota; class Alphaproteobacteria; order Caulobacterales; family Hyphomonadaceae; genus Henriciella. The sequence continues at coordinate 4,042 of JBCCMX010000042.1, forward strand.
GTCGGTTCCCGAGGTGACGCAGCAATTCAGCTGGCTTACCTTTGGCATTCTCGTTGGAGCGGGGCTGGCATTGGTGATCGTCAATGTGATGGAGCTCAAGCGCCTGATCGTAGCGATATACGCGTTATCGACGGCCGCGCTCGTATCACTTGCACTGCATAGTCAGGCGCTTGGGTTCTGGCTTGCACTGTTTGTCGTAGGAACCTGTTTCGGTATCGGCTTAGCTGCGGCGGCCACTTCGATTGCGCGCCTCTACACAGACGCGCGTCGCGCATCGATGCTTGTGATCACGGATAGCTGTTTCAGCATTGCCGGCTTTGTGACCGCTGGGCTTGCTGTAAGGTTCGTTGCCGCTGAGATGCACTGGGCGTCAGCCTATCTGGTCATTGCTGGCGTGTGTGGGCTGATTGTATTGATAAGCCTGTCTTCGCGCTTTCCAGAAGCGCCATCTGACCACGCTTCGCAGACCGGCGTGAGCGGTGCCTGGCCGGCCGGTGTGTGGCTCTGCATTGCGGCCTTGTTTGTCTATACGCTTGGGCAGAACGCAATGCTCTGGTGGCTGCCAAACTATCTTAGCGAAGTTCATGGCGCTCCGGCGGCTGAGGCAGGTGCAGTGGTCGGGCAGTTCTGGACTGGCATGTTTCTGACCCAGCTCTTTGTCGCCTGGTTTGTTTTCAAAACCGGTGTATCGCGCCTTGTTATGGTGGGTGCGGTGACGACGCTCGTAGGTTCTGTTCCATTGTGGCTGGTCGATGATGCGGGTGTTTCTGCCTGGCTCGCATTTGGGTGGGGCGTGGCCAACCTCGGCATGCTGAAGATGACCTTGTCATTCGGTACACAGCTCGCCCGTGTACCCTCCGGCGCGGTTGTGTCTGCACTTTTGTTCGGCTCAACAAGCGGCACGGCAGTAAGCCCATTTGTCACCGGCGAAATCGCACAGCTTGGGGGCTATCTCGCGGTGTTGCAGTTCAGCTCACTATGCTATGCGGTGCTTTTGGCTTTGATTGTGCTTGCGCGCAGCTCTTACCGCCCGGCTGTCGCCTAGGCTGGACCGAATCGCCGTATTGACCTGATGGTACCGGTGGTCGGGCTCGAACCGACACTTTCCAAGGAAAACGGGATTTTGAATCCCGCGCGTCTACCAATTCCGCCACACCGGCCAGGCGCGACCGCACATCTCACAATGGAGCCTTTGTGTCCATCCACGCTGTTCACAAACTATACGGCAGTACAAAATCCTTTTCTCAGCGCGAAAAGACAGCTAGGCCAATTTCATGAGTGACACCTCAATTCCACGTACTTTTCTTCAGTCCTTTGAAGCCATGGCCGAAGAGGCAGGTGAGGAGGGACTGTCCCTGCATGATATTCTGGACCGCTTGGACGAGCGGGCGTTTGGCGCCATGCTGTTTATCCTGGCTTTGCCTTGCGCCATCCCGTTTTTGTGGGGTGTCCCCCAGATCGTCGCGCTGCCAATGCTGGCGTTGACCCTGCAAATGCTGGCTGGGCGTGAGGAGCCCTGGCTGCCTGAGAAGTTTGGCCAGCGCATGATGGAGAAAAAACAGCTCGGGCGACTGTCGCGTCTCGGCCGCAAGTGGTTTGGCTGGCTCGAGCGGTTCGCCCATCCGCGCCTGACATTCCTGACGGGAAAAAAGTCTGAGCGTCTGGTCGCGCTTTTTCTCACCGTGTTCTGCGCCTCGATTTTGCTTCCCATTCCCGGCACAAATTCGGTGCCCGGTGTCGCTGTTGCTATTGTCGCTTTCGGCTTGATGGCGCGCGACGGTATTCTTGTGATCCTGGGCGGCCTGTTGGGGTCGGCCTGGATCGCCATACTTGCATCCGGTTCAACCTGGGTAATCGCCGCTCTGCGAGACCTGTTCTAAGCGGCCTGACAGACCCTCCCGGCGAATTGTCGCAGGCGGTGTGACGCATGGACTCACCGCTAATGCCGCCTCAGTCTGGCCGTACTGTGATGTTCAGGATGCCAGGCATGTCTACCCCGATCGATCCGCTTTTGAAATCGTGGCACTGGCCAGCCATCTCGCTTTCGGTCGCGATCCTGCTTTTGGCAGGTGCTCACGCTTTTGAGCGGTTCGCGCTGCTTTTGCCTTGCCCGCTATGCCTGCGTCAGCGCGAGGTTTACTGGGCCGTTATTGCAATGACGCTCACCGCTCTGGCGCTTTGGCGCGTGCGCCAGAACCCGCGTTTTATGACGGCATTCAACGTGATGCTCGGTCTTGTCTTTGTCACCGGCACTGTCGTGGCGGGCTATCATGCGGGCGTTGAATGGCAGTTCTGGCCAGCGCCAACCGGCTGCGGTGATGGCGGTGACATTGATATTATGAGCATCGATCTCAGCAATCTTGATAGTCGCCAGGCCACCATGTCGTGTGAAGACGCGCCTTGGGTGTTTCTCGGACTGTCGCTCGCGGGCTGGAACACGCTTATTTCGCTCGCCATGGCGGCGATCAGCTTCCGCGCTGCCGGCGTCTCCTTCCCGCGTGGACGTTTGGTCAGTCCGGCTGAATAAGCCGGGCTAGAACGCCCAGGCTGCGACACCGAGGCTCAAGACCGCGCCCAGCGTGGGCCAGATCCGCAGGCGTTGATACCAGCTCGGCAAGCGCGTCGAGGCAAAATCCCAGAACCAGAAAATCAGGAATGATGCGGCCAGCATCATGAAAATCAGCGCGGAGGGGCGCCAGAAAAAGAACAGAAGGATCAGCCCCCAGCTGACGATCGGCGAGACGATCGAACCGCCAAGTTCGATAAAGCGCGGTTTATCACGTTGGGCGATCTCCAGTCCCCACCGGATCCCGCCAAGAAAGGTCAGAATGATCGCACCATAGGTAATCAGCCAGACACCTGCTGCCTGCATCAGCGCGGGGTCGTCGCGGTATAGCAGAGTCAATCCGGCCAGGGCGACAAACGGTATCAGCCCTGCAGTGGTCAGCGCCAGCGGCGCCTGGGGGGTACGCAACCGATACATGTTCAATCCGTTCCTTCGTGTTCATCACGCGTCAATGACCATGTGCTAGGCCGCATTATATGGCCAGACTCCTTATCGCGATCCTAATAGTTTGCTACGCAATTGCATTTGCGTTTGGGGCCATGTCTGCGATCCGGTGGCCCAGCCTGATGATGTTTACGAGCCTTGTTCTTCAACAAGACCCGGTGGGTAGCGCTGCGGATATTGACTGGCGCGAGATCGGTTTAGCCTTTGGCGCGCCCTACTTTCTTGCGGCGCTTTGTTTGTATGCCTCAGCGCTTGCTGTCTCGCAAAAACAGAAAGGTGCCATAGGCTGGTATCTGATGGGATGTGTGTCCGGGTTCCCGTGTGTGTTTCTGGTCGACTTTGAAACAGGGTGGTGGCGTGACCCCACTGCAGCTGAGGGCGCTGTCACCGGCGCGGCCGCCGCGGCTGTGCTGCTCGGTCTCGCCGTCTGGGTTTTGCGCAAGCGCAAGCCCGCACCCCAGAAGCAACTGGCGGAGCCAGAGACCGCGCCTGCGCCCGCCAGCGTCATTGTTCTGGACAAAGAACGGGCGAAGAAACCTGTGCGCCAGGGGCCCATGCCGGCAGCTATCGCACGTCAACGCGCCCATTTTGCTCTCGAAGGGCGACGCATGCTCGCGCGCCAGAATCGTCGCTAATACGATACGTCAAATTTGATATGCATGTTTCACACGCTGGTCAGGGGCGCCTGCTAGAACAGGCAAAGTCCAACCGGGAGCCGACAATGATCGAGAACACGTTCACCTATAAGTGTGCAGGCTTCTGCCTCGGCATGGTTGGAACTGTTTTGACATGGCAGTCTGGCATTGCTGTGGCGCACTTTTTCGCAAATGATGGCGCCGCGCATCTGTCGGCCCTGCTGTTTGACCCGAACTATGCGCTACGCACAATCGCGGCGATGTCGGCCTTTGTCGGCGGGCTGGCGGCGTTGACGGAGCGACGCGGCGGCTCATGGCTTGCTGGGCTATCAAGCTTCCTTTTCCTTGTTCAGACGATGGCACTCATGGCCGGCAAAGGCTCCATCCATACCTGGCAGACCGAGGCGACAACTCTGACTATTCTGACCGCATTGTTCTTGACAATGACCGTCGCACAAGGATCGCGCGCGCGGGCGAAAGACGACGATCTTCCACCGCTTGCAGTTCTTGTATAGTAGGGCTTGCAGCCGGCGCTCGGCTGGGCTTTTCTAGCGGCAAGGGAGAGGCCTCATGACACTTCGGCAAATCTGCGGCCTGGCCATGCTCGGGCTGGGTAGCTGGTTGTTCTACGGCGCGGTGAGTGCCGTTCTGGCATATACATCTCGCGGCGGCGACATGTTCAGTGCGCTGTTCGAGCCGCCGACCAGCTTCATTCGATTAATCGGCGCGGCGCTTTTGGTGATATCGGGAATTTTGTCGGCGACCAAAATTAAAGGCGGCGGTGCAAGCGGCGTCGCCGGTGCCCTGATCATTATTGCGACCGGGCTTTTGATGTCTGCCGCCGGCGCTGACAGCCAGTTGTGGCTTGATGAAGTGATCTATGGTGCGGGCGCCCTTGCCCTTGCGTCACTTATCCTCACTTTTCGCCGGGTTTAATTTGTTCTGACGCATTGATTTGTTTGATGGCGTGCTTAGGTTGCGGCAGGTTTAAATCGCAACAAAACAGGCAAGTAATCACATGTCAGAGACCTATGATGTCGTCATAATCGGTGGTGGCCCCGGCGGATACAATTGCGCCATTCGCGCCGGACAATTGGGTCTGAAGACCGCCTGCGTGGAAATGGCCGAAACGCTCGGCGGCACGTGTCTGAATGTCGGTTGTATCCCGTCAAAGGCATTGCTTCACGCCTCAGAATTTTATGCCGCGGCGCAAAATGATTTTGCCAGCATGGGCATCAAGACCGGTAAGCTCGAGGTCGATCTAGAGCAGATGATGGCGCAGAAAGCCGACGCGGTGAAAGGCTTGACCCAGGGCGTCGCCTTTCTGCTGAAGAAGAACAAAGTTGATCATGTCAAAGGCAAGGGCAAAATTGTCGGGCCTGGGTCTGTTGAGGTCACATCCAAGGATGGGAGCAAGCAAACGCTGAGCACCCGTAACATTGTGATTGCGACCGGCTCAGAGCCCTCAACACTGCCTGGCATAGAGATTGATGAAGAGCGGGTCGTATCGAACTCGGGCGCGCTGTCGCTCAGCGCCATTCCAAAGAAACTGGTTCTGATCGGGGCCGGCGTGATCGGCCTTGAAATGGGTCAGGTTTGGTCTCGGCTTGGCTCTGAGGTCACGGTGATTGAATATCTCGACCGCATTCTGCCGGGCACTGATAGTGAAGTGGCCAAGGAAGCTAATAAGATCTTCAAAAAGCAGGGTCTGAACTTCAAACTGGGCACGAAGGTAACCAGCGTTGAAAAGCTGAAAACCAAGCTGAAAGTCACCACCGAGCCCGCTTCTGGCGGTGCAGCGGAGTCGCTTGATGCGGATATTGTGATCGTCGCAGTGGGGCGTCGTCCTTATACTGAGGGCCTCGGTTTGGAGAATGTCGGCGGCAAGACGGACAGGCGCGGCGTGATCGAAACAACCGATCATTTCAAAGTTGCTGACGGCGTTTGGGCGATTGGCGACTGCATTGACGGGCCGATGCTCGCGCACAAGGCCGAAGATGACGGCGCCGCCGTTGCCGAACTGATTGCCGGGAAGGCCGGACATGTCGACTATAATCTCGTGCCGGGCGTTGTTTACACCAATCCGGAGATTGCAACCGTGGGGCTCACCGAAGACCAGCTCAAGGAAGCCGGGATCAAATACAAGAAGGGCAAGTTCCCCTTCATGGCCAATTCGCGCGCGCGCACAAATCACGAGACAGATGGTTTCGTCAAAATCCTCGCCGAGGAGGGCACGGACCGCATTCTCGGCGCACACATGATTGGCGTCGGTGTCGGCGAGATGATCGGCGAGATCTGCGTCGCAATGGAGTTTGGTGCAGCGTCAGAGGATGTCGCGCGGACCTGCCATGCTCACCCCACTATGTCCGAAGCTGTGCGCCAGGCGGCGATGGGCGTGGAAGGCTGGACGATGCAGATGTAGCGCGCCGCGCGCTTTGCTCGTCATAACCACGCATGGCTACCGCCCACCTGTTTCCAACGCTGCTGCATCAGGCGCGTTTGCGCGGTGACCCCAGCATTGAAGAACTTGAAACCGCCTGTTGGATGATCGAGGAGGGCGACCAGGCCGGGCACGACTGGTGCGTGCGTGAAGGCTATCCTGGCTATACGTCTTATGCCTCGCTGGACGATTTGCCGATCCGAGCGCCGGCTTTTGGCGCGCTGGTTAACGTGCTTGACCTGGAAGCGGCAGCCTTTGCCAAGGCCCTGCATTGGGATGTTGGGCGCGCAAGATTGGTTTGCGACAGCCTGTGGGTCAATATTCTGGGCGAAGGTGGGACCCATTCAGGTCATATCCATACTGGCAGCGTGATTTCCGGAACTGTCTATATCGCGATGCCGGACGGCGCGGGCGCGCTGAAATTTGAAGACCCCCGCCTTGCCATGATGATGGCGGCGCCCCAGACCATGGTGCAGGCGCCAGAGGCGCTGCGGCGGTTTATCTATCGACAGCCTGCCGCCGGCGACATCTTGATGTGGGAAAGCTGGCTGCGCCACGAAGTCATGGCAAGCCAGAGCGAGGACCCCCGCATTTCGATCAGCTTCAATTATGCGATTCAGGCCTGATCTTGGCCTGAGCGCACGCCATCAAAGCCTTTGCGGCGATATCACACGGTTTGCCTGATTGACATACGCGCTGCGTCCGGCTTCACGGGCGTCACAAAACAAAAAAGGATTTGCTCCCATGGACTTGAACAAAATTGCCGCTGGTCAAAATCCCCCTGACGATATCAACGTCATTGTTGAAGTGCCGCTTGGCGGCGATCCGATCAAATACGAAATCGACAAAGCGTCAGGCGCCATGTTTGTCGACCGCTATCTCTACACCGAAATGCGCTATCCCTGTAATTACGGGTTTGTGCCGCACACAATGAGCCTGGATGGTGATCCGATCGATGTGATGGTTGTGGGGAACCGCCCATTGGTTCCGGGCAGCGTTGTGCGCGCCCGCCCGGTCGGCGTTCTCATGATGACCGATGACAAGGGGCCAGATGAGAAAATTCTCGCCGTGCCGCATCCCAAACTGACCGCTTACTATGATAAAATCGCGACATATCATGATCTTCCCAACATTCTGGTGGAGAAGATCACGCATTTTTTCACTCATTATAAGGATCTGGAAAAAGGCAAGTGGAGCCAGATCGACGGTTGGGCGGGCATTGAGCGTGCGCGTGAGCTTATCTCGCTTTCGGTCGAACGGGGTGGCCAAGACGGCGCTGAGTAATTGCTCACCTGCGCTCTAGAAGCGGTCCGGGCGCAGCACCATCACATCCGACACGCTGACGACGCCAATATGTGCGCCGAGCAGGTTGGAGATTTTTTCCAGGCTGATGTCGACTTTCTCAGCATCGCCAATTGAGATGATCGCGACCATGTCGCCGCTGGAAGAAATGTCCGTGTCTCTGCTCCAGCTTTTCGATCCACCCGCGCCGGCCATGGCTGGCAGAACCGTATATCCCGTCATCCCGCTCTCTTCGAGGATCCGGCAGGCCCGTTTGTGCGCCATTTTTTCGATGATCAGCTCAATGCGGCGTTTGGTGTGCATAAGAGATCCTTCCTATCCGGATACGAACTGCGCAAGCAGGATATAGAGCGGGATGCCCAGCGTAACGTTAAATGGGAACGTCACGCCCAGCGACAGCGTCAGGTAGATGGACGGCTCGGCCCTGGGCAGTGCCAGACGCATGGCCGCTGGAACGGCAATGTACGACGCTGAGGCAGACAATGTGATCAATAAGGCCGCGTCGCCGGGCCCCATATTCAGAATGAAAGCAAAGCAGGCCGCGACCACGGCAGACACAAGCGGCATATATAGTCCGAACATAATGGTTCCAAAGCCAAGCTGGCGCCAGCCGAGCCGCAGCCCGCGGCCAGCCGACAGGCCCATGTCGAGCAGGAAGAGGCATAAAACCCCTTGGAAAAGGTCAACAAAAAACGGCTCGACCGGTTTTGTGCCGGCCTCGCCGCTAATCCACCCGACAAGCAGCGCGCCGACAAGAACCACGATTGATGCGTTTAGAAACACCTCGCGGAAGAGCTCCCCGCTCTCGGCCCCGGCGACTGGCGCCTTGGTGGCGCGGCCCCGGCTCGCTAGAAACAGCGCGGTGACAATGGCGGGCGTTTCCATCAGCGCCGCAACGGCCACTAGGTGGCCTGAACTATCAAGCCCAGACAGCCGCACGGCCTCAGTCGCCGCGACAAAGGTTACGATCGAAATGGAACCATAATGCGCGGCGGTGGCGGCGGCATTTGTCTGATCCTGCTTGGTCGTCAGACGCAATAAGCCATAGGCGATAAGTGGCAGTATGAAAGACAGGACGACGCCCGCCAGAAGCACAAGGATGATATCCAGGGTCAGTGGATTTTTCGACATTTCCACGCCGCCCTTCAGGCCGATCGACATCATCAGATAAATCGCCATTCCTTTGGCAACGGCCTCTGGCACAGTCATCTGAGACCGCAGCAGCGCGGCAAACATGCCGAGTGCAAAGAACAGGATGATGGGTGACAGAAGAGTCGAGATAGCGACGTCCACGCTTTGGCTCCCGCATCGGATGGCTGAATATTCCGAGAGTGCTTAGGGCAAGACTGTTCGCACGGCTAGGCCTTATGAACGACGCCCTCGTGGTGCGAGTGAGGCGCTTGGCGGCTGGCCATACCAAACTGAGCGCACAGTGGGATGTGAGGCTTGCCGTCTGCGCACATTTCGGGGCTGTCATGGCGAGAACCTGCCCTTAGCGGACATGACAAATAAGCAATACAGATTCAGGTGCAACTTAAAAAGACAAACGCTTCGTTCCATGTTAACCGCAGAAAAAAGGGCTTAAAGAACAGTTGGGAACATGAACGAAGTAGACTCCAAAAGAAAGCAGGGACCCCGGCGCAGCGAAGATTCCCGCTCGGCCATTCTGGAGGCCAGTCGCGCCGAACTCGCCGAGTCAGGGTGGCGAAAGTTCAGCGTGGACAGCGTGGCCAAGCGCGCACGCGCATCGAAGCAGACCATTTATCGCTGGTGGCCCGCCATTGGCACCATGTGCGTTGAGGCCGGTCTTGCTATTTTGCCACCCCGAAGCCAGCTCGGCCGTGATCCGGCAGAGCGGATCGCCGATCTTATCGTTCCCATCGAAACGGCCCTGCGCAGCGGCTCGGGCCACTCCGTTCTTCGCGGTGCTTTGCTTGCCGCTTGTGACGACAAGGATGCAGGCGAGGCCTGGCGTCTTTGGCACAAGGACCATATCCGAACGCCGCTACGGCTCATCCTGGCCGAGATTGCAACCAAGAATCTGATCCGTCGCGATTTTGACGTGGACGCCGCCGTTGACTCGCTGCTTGGGCCAATCTGGAACCGATTGCTGCTGATGCGCGCGCCGATTGAAGAGGGCTACAGCTTTCAACAGGCCCAGAACCTTTTGAAGCAATTGGCACCCTAGTGCTGTCCCGGCCGCTTGCTCCGCAAGGCGCATCGCAGTAACGCCGGGGGTGTAGAGTGATAAGCAAGGCCCAGCAATATGACGGAATATCAGATCGGCCTTGTCGGATCTGGCCGGGTTGCCGACCGGCTGGGCGCGGCGCTTCTGATCGCAGAGAATGTCGCTCTAAAGCCGGTGCGTACGCCGCCGCAATTCATATCGGAGAGCGGCCTTCACGCGCTGATCGTTGCGGAAAACACGCCGGACAATCTCATCCTTGCCGGCGCAGCGCTTGAAGCAGGCCTTTGTGTATTTGTCGGCGCGCTGGCGGGTATGACGCTTGAGCAGTTGATAGAACTGCGCCGCGCCGAATTTTCTGCCAACAAAACCTGTCTGAAGTTCGGGTTCCCGATCCGTCATCATGAGAGCTTCATGGCCGCCTCGGAATTTGTTGCGGCAGAGGATCTCGGGCCGCTCCTCACCGCGCGCGGCGTTTACGGCACCTCGCAGCCTTTGCGGGATCGCCGCGGCGCTATGGTCCAGCACGGCTATGAAATGATTGATCTTCTGCATGCCTTTGCCGGCCCGTTTGAAACCGTCAATGCCATGATCGGACATCAGGCCTGGCCAGTCAGTCGCGGCGAAGACAATGTCATGGCGCTGCTGCGGACCCATGATGGCGTTATGGTCAGCTTGCACGCGTCAACAACGACATGGCGTCATACCTTCCGTCTCGAGCTGACTTATGCCAATGGCTATGTCTGGCTGGATGGATTGAATAAGTTGGGCGGTGATCTCGGTCCTGAGATGTTGATTACGGCGCGCGCCGCGCGCGATGAGAGCGGGCAGCTGCAGGCGAATCCGCCCGAGCGGGTGCGCGAGTTTGGTCCCCGCGATATCAGTGCGGCGCAGATCGATGAGTTTCTGGCGCTCGTTCGCGGAACGCGCCCTATCCAACATGGTACGAGCCAGCAGGCCTTCGATGTCTTGAACACGGCTGAGCGAATTCTTGCTGCCGATCCAACCTGGTTTCCCCCACAAGGAGATTGAATTGACTGTAACCCCGGACCAACTCGC
>JBCCMX010000043.1:0-14613 GCA_039026135.1 Pseudomonadota bacterium
GGGGACAGAACACCCCCATTATCTCAGCCGTTTAGAGGATCAGGCTGCCCGCGCACGGGCCCTGAAAGCGCGTTCCGACGCGCCTGATCTGGTGCCGGCCGAATAGGCCGCACCGTTTCCAAATACCTTGGCCGGGCCTGCTTTGTGCAGCCCGGCATTTTTTTGGGCGACTTTTATTGAGCCAGCCACGGAACAACCAGAAAATGCGCGATCAGTGTGACCCCGATGGCGCCAAAGGTGGCCCATATGACTTTCTTTTTCAGCATCGGGTTGCTGGGCGCGGCCTCTTCGGTGCCTTCAACGATATGGCCGTCCTCATACTGTCCGCGCACCCCGATGGGCAGGACACAAAAAAAGCTCAGCCACCAGGCGATCACAAAAACGACGATTGCGCCAACCGGGTCCACTAATGGTCTCCCTTTGGCGTTTCCATCAGTTCGACCAGAACGCCATGGGTATCCTTTGGGTGAATAAAGATCACCGGCGTGCCATGCGCGCCCATGCGCGGCTTGTCGAGGACCGTTGCGCCGCGCGCTGTCATCTCGTCGACCGCTTCATCAATATTATCGACCTCGAAACACAGATGATGCTGGCCGCCATGGGCATTCTTGGACAGAAAGCGGGTCACCGCCGTCTTGTCATGGATCGGCTGGATCAGCTCCACCTGACTGTTTGGCATATTCACAAAACACACTCTGAGGCCGCGTTCAGTCATATCGAACGGGGGGGTGATGTCCTCGGCGCCATACAGCGTGCGATAGGTCTCAATCGCCGCGTCAATATCGGGGACGGCGACGCCGATATGGTTGATCCGGCCAACTTTAAAATCACTTGCCATACCGCTTATCTAGACCCGCAAGACGCTGACATCCACCATCGGTTTGCGACCAAATGTCTTTTCGCTCGCTTTTTTGACTGATCTGATCAGCGTGCGCTCCACCTCTTCATCGTCCAGGCGCTTGTTACGCTTCAGGTTTGACAGCGCCTCGTCTGCAGCATCGTCCAGCATCATCAGAGATTCGTCGGCCGCGCGGCCATCGGCCTCGGACAATCCGCGCGCCATAACCAGCGGCCCATCAACAACATCGCCGCCCTCATCGATCGCGACCGCGACATAGATATAGCCATATCGCGACAGGCCGATACGCTCGCGCAGCCCTTCGCTGTCTGCAGGCACAAGCGCATTGCCATCAAGATACAGGCGCCCGCTCGGCACGGTGTCGATAATCTTTGCCTCACCCGGCGCCAGTCGGATCAAATCACCATTTCGCGGGGTCACCGCCTGGCCGACCTGCAGGCTTTTGGCATAAGCGGCATGTTCAATAATGTGGCGACGTTCACCATGCACCGGGACGGAAATTGATGGACGCACCCATTGATACATCTGGCGCAATTCATCGCGGGCCGGATGCCCGGACACATGGATTGGCGCACCTGACATACGCTCCGTAACGATCCGCACGCCCTTTTCGGCCAGCGCATTCTGCATATCGAAAATGCCCTTCTCATTGCCCGGAATCACACGGCTGGAGAAAATCACCGTATCGCCTTCGCCAAGCGAAATATGCCGGTGGTCATCGCGTGCGATACGACCAAGCGCGGCGCGTGGCTCGCCCTGTGAGCCGGTGCACAGGAACAATAAATTATCGTCCGGGAGGCTGCCGGCTGCCTCTTCGGTGATCAGGTCCGGCATATCCTTGATGACACCCGTCGCGACCGCCGCATCGGTGATCTTATGCATGCTACGCCCGACCAGACAGACGCTTCGCCCTGCCAGGCGCGCCGCCTCGATCACACTTGCAACCCGCGCGACATTGGAAGCAAACGTTGTCACCGCAACGCGGCCCGACAGCCCGCCGATCAGCTGGATCAGGCTCTCACGCACGGTGCCTTCTGATCCGCTTTCGCCCTCGACAAAAACATTCGTACTGTCGCACACCATGGCCAGCACGCCGGCATCGCCAAGCGCAGTCAGTGCTTTGGTGTCGGTCGCCTCGCCGAGCTGCGGGTCCGGATCGATCTTCCAGTCGCCCGTGTGCAAGATCGTGCCTAGCGGCGTCGTTAGTGCCAGCGCGTTTGGCTCAGGTATGGAATGGGTCAGCGTGATATAGCGCACGCCAAAGGGTCCAGCCTGGATCTCACCGCCCAGCGGCACAACACTGACCTCGACATGTTTAAGGCCTCGCTCGATCAGTTTTCCGGCAACCAGATGCGCGGTAAACGGCGTCGCATAAAGCGGGATCTTGCGCCCCAAACGCGGGTAAAGCAGGCCCACTGCACCAATATGGTCTTCATGCGCATGGGTCAGAAAGATCGCGTCAATATTGTCAGCCTCATCTTCAAGAAACGAGGGATCGGGCGTGATCAGATCAATGCCCGGCGTATCCTCGCCGCCAAAGGTGACGCCGAGATCGATCAAAATCCAACGCCGGTCATGCGCCGGGCCATAGCCATACGCGTTCAAATTCATGCCGATCTCGCCGCATCCGCCAAGGGGCAGGAAGACGAGCTCAGCCTCATCGCTTTTGCTCATTCTAGTCTTTCAAATTACGGCGGTAGACCTCCAGCAGGCCAACCTCCATCAAACTCTGTTCGAAATGGTCGATCATCTCGCTTGCACCCTCAAACAGCGACGCCACCCCGCCCGTCGCAACCACCTGCATGGGTGCGCCATACTCGGCCTTGATGCGTCTGGTCAGGCCATCGATCAGATCAACGTAGCCCCAGAAGATCCCCGACTGCATCGCCGAGACCGTATCCTGGCCGATCACCTGACTAGGCCGCTGAATCGCAATACGCGGCAATTGGGCGGCCGCATCATGCAGCGCCTTCATCGACAGATTGATGCCCGGCGCAATAATGCCGCCTTCAAAGCCGCCATCCGGGCCAACAATATCAAACGTCGTGGCCGTTCCGCTATCGATCACAAGCAGCGCGCCCTGGTACAGGCTGTGGGCACCGACAGCCGCAACAAGCCGGTCAGCACCGACCTGTTCGGGCCGGCGAATGCGGATCGGCACGCCCAGATGCACATCCGGATCACCGACAAAGATAGGGTCCACCTCGAAATAACGGCGGGACAGATTGCGGAAATTGAATTTCGCCTGCGGCACCACAGAGGACACAATACAGGCCGTAATATCGGACAGTTTGCGCCCCTCATTGGCAAGAAGCGAACCGAGCCATACCGCGTAATCATCCGCCGTGCGTGTGGCATCAGTTGAGCTGCGCCAGTGCGAGGCCCAGCTTTGCCCATCATGCAGCGCAAAGGCCGTATTCGTGTTGCCAATATCAATTACCAAAATCATCAGCCAACATGCCTCAAAATCTCTACATCTCCTGCGTTTATGGTGCGGGTTTGCCCATCCGGCAATCGCAGGATCAAACCACCTGTCTCCGACAGGCCCTCAAACCGGCCCTGAACCCGGTCTGTTTCGGGCCCGGCTGCAACCAGTTCATCCCGGCCTTCGCCAACCGCCTCCCAGTCACGCAGCAGGCTTTGAAAGTCCCCGCGCGCCTGATCGATACGCGCGGCAAAGCGCGGCCTGATCGCCTCCAGCACAGCGCGCGCTGACATATCCTCGGCCAGCCCAAGACCGGCAAGACTTTGCGTCGCCTGCCCGGTGCCCTCTGGCGCATGCTTGACGTTTACGCCAAGGCCAGCGGCTACCCAGAGCGTCCCGTCATGGCGACCGGACTCTACCAGAATCCCGCACAGTTTAGCGCCCTCCACGCGCACATCATTCGGCCATTTCAACTTGAACGCTACATCCGGCATCAATGCCTGGCACGCATCCAGAACAGCAAGGCCCGCGGCAAAAGCCGTCCGGCTGGCAATATCCAATCCGCCGGGCTCGGCATAAAGCGCTGTTGTAAACAGGTTGCCGTCGGTTGAGACCCAGCGGCGGCCAAGTCGCCCGCGCCCATTGGACTGTGACGGCGCGCCGATCCATAACGGGCCAAGATTGCCGGCCATGGCAAGCCGCCTTGCCTCTCCATTCGTACTGTCAATCTCGTCGAACCAGAAGACAGGCGCATTAGGTGTCACGGAAGCAAGCTCTGCGCGGCAGACCCCGCAAAATCTGAAAGCGGCGCGACAAAGATAAACAGACCAAGGCAAGCAATCGCCGAGGCATAGACTGTGCCGGTAACCATGCCATCAACAGGCTCGAACCGTTCAATCGGATCATTGACCCACATGATAAGGATCAGCCGCAGATAATAGCCAAACGCAATCACCGATGAGAGAACCAGAATAATGATCAAAGGCAGCAGGCCAGCTTCAAGTCCGGCCTCAAACACGCTCAGCTTGCCAATAAAGCCAACCGCGAGCGGGAAACCGGAAACCGAAATAACAAGCAGGGTCAAGGCGACAGCCAATGCGGGGCGGCGCTGTATTAGGCCGGACAGTTCGCTGATTTGTTCCACCATGCCGCCATCCCGGCGCATGGCCAGAACGCCGCCGAACAGCCCCAGGGAGGCAATCACATAGGCGGTCATAAAGATCAGAAGCGCGCTTGCGCCGGCCTCCGCACCGGCCGCCACGGCCACCAGCGCATAGCCCATATTGGCAATCGAGGAATAGCCAAGCAGACGCTTCAAATTGGTCTGCTGCAGCGCGCCAAAGGCCCCGATCAGCATGGACGCTGCGGCGATCAATCCAATAATGACCTGCCAGTTCTCGACGGCCACCGCTTGCGGAAACGCGGTGAACATAATCACCGCAAACACAACCATGCTGGCCATCTTTGGCGCTGTGGCAAAGAAGGCGACAACCGGGCTCGGCGCACCTTCATAGACATCCGGTGTCCAGACATGCATCGGCGCCGCCGACACTTTGAACGCAAGCCCCGTAATCATCAGGACCATGCCGAATAACAGACCCATTTGCGGTTCCGCACTTGCGATGTCGGCATAGGCGGTGCTGCCTGTGAACCCATAGACCAATGAAATGCCATAGAGCAGCAGGCCTGAGGCCAGCGCCCCGAGCACAAAATACTTCAAGCCCGCTTCAGCCGAGCGCGCGCTGTCGCGGTGAAACGAGGCGAGCACATAGGATGACAGGCTCAACATTTCGATGCCGAGATAAAGCACCATCATATTCGCCGCTGACAGGATCATACCCATGCCGAGCGCGGCAAAGATCACCAGAAGCGCATACTCATACCGCGCGGTTTCATCACGCTTCAGAAAGCCCTCGGCCATCAGCAAGGCAGCCGCCCCGGCCAGATAGCTGACAACTTTCGCAACATTCACGAACGGTCCGGTTTCGACCAATCCGTCAAAGGCACGCCCGCCATCAAAGTTCAACCCCGTCAGGATCGCCGCGCCAATCAGCGCAGCGGCACCGAACAGAAAGGACAGGCCGTTAAATCCGTCCTTCAGCAAAGCGCCAAGTAACACGCCGATCAGGCCCGCACCCGCAAGCCATAGCTCGGGCGACATTGCGGTCAGGACGGCTTCAAAATCAAACATGGTCTTATCCTCCGCCCAGCATCTGCAAGGCGCGCAGGCTCGACTCGCGCGTTACATCAAACACCAGATTGGGCATCACACCGAGCAGCAATGTCCCTGCCGCCAATGGCACCAGGCAGATCAATTCCTTGGTATTGGTGTCCTCAATGGTCTCAAGCGCCGGATTGGTCACCTCTCCAAACACCGTCCGGCGATAGAGCGTCAGCATGTAAACGGCAGAGAAAATCACGCCGAGCGCGGCGCCTGCGGCGGCCCACGTGCTGGCCTGGAACGCCCCGACCATGGTCAGAATTTCGCCGACAAACCCGCTTGTGCCGGGCAGGCCGACATTCGCCATGGTGAACAACATAAACAGCGCCGCATAGATCGGCATCTTGTTGACAAGGCCGCCATAGGCCTCGATCTCGCGCGTATGCATCCGGTCATAGACCACACCAACAATCAGGAACAGCGCGCCGGAAATCAGACCATGGCTCAGCATCTGAAAGACCGCGCCCTGTACGCCAATCTCTGTAAATGAAAAAATGCCGAGCGTGACAAAACCCATATGCGCGACCGACGAATAGGCGATCAGTTTCTTCATGTCGGTCTGGCGCCAGGCGACAAGCGAGGCATAGACAATTGCGATGACCGACAAGACAAACACCATCGGTTGAAAGAAGAGGCTCGCCTCGGGAAACATTGGCAGGCTGAAGCGCAAAAGGCCGTACCCACCCATTTTGAGCAAGACACCCGCCAAGATCACCGAGCCCGCCGTCGGCGCCTGAACGTGCGCGTCAGGCAACCACGTATGCACCGGCCACATGGGCAGCTTCACCGCAAATGAAGCAAAGAAGGCCAGGAACAGCCATGTCTGCGGGCTCGCCCAGGGCGATCCGTCCTGCCAGCCAAAACGATAGGCCTCAAGCGCGACAATATCCGATGTGCCGGCCGCCAGATACATATAGACCACAGCGGCCAGCATAAAGAGCGAGCCGAGCAGCGTGTAGAGGAAGAACTTGAAGGACGCATAGATCCGATCAATCCCGCCCCAGACGCCAATAATGATGAACATCGGGATGAGGCCAGCTTCAAAGAAGACATAGAAGACAACCAGATCTAGCGCGCAGAAGACCCCGATCATGAAGGTCTCAAGCACCAGGAAGGACACCACATATTCTGTCAGACGGGTCTTTATCGAGCCGATAGAAGCGACCAGTGAGATCGGCGTCAGCAGTGTGGTCAACAGGATCAGCGTGACGGACATGCCATCCACGCCCATCTTGTAGCTAATATCGCCGTACCAGGCGACCTCTTCGACAAGCTGATAACCCTCACCGCCAATCTCGAAACCGAGCAGCATCACGATCGAGACCAGGAAGGTCGCAACAGAGAAAATCAGGCCAGCATACAGAACCCGATTGTCCTCAACCTCTTCGCTGGACTGGCTGTGTGTCAGCGCCCGCACCAACAGGATCAGCACAGCACCGGCCAGCGGCAAAAACGTCACCGCAGAGAGAATTGGAAAGTCCATGAACTAAAGGCCTCCGCTGCGCCAGAACAGGATCGCGCCAAAGATCAGCGCGGCCCCGATAATGACGAACGCGTAGTGATAGAGATAACCGGTATGCATCGCCGAAAGGCGCCGGGAGCCCCATTTGACGGCCGCAGTCACGCCGTCGGGGCCGAACCCATCAATCAGTTTCTTGTCGCCAACTTTCCAGAATGTGTCACCGAGCCAGCGGCTGCCCTTGATCAAGGTCACATCGTATATCTCGTCAAAGAACCACTTGTTCTCAAACATAGCGTGCAGCGGACCGCCCCCCTTTGCGAGGCGCGCGCCAAAGCCACGATTGATCAGATAGGTGAGCACTGCGATCAGGAAGCCGATCACCGTCACAACCAGTGGGGCCCAGAAGACCCAGGCATAGCTCGGATCTTTCTTCATCTTGTCGATATCGTGGATGACGTGATTGTCGGCGGCGCGATAAATCGCGTCGCCCCAGAACGCTTCGCCATGATGGAACATGGCATCATAGAACATGCCGCCGGCGAAAATCGCGCCAAACGACAGAACAAAGAGCGGGATCAGCATCACAATCGGCGACTCGTGCGGCTCGCCGCCGTGATGATGATCGTCATGGCCATGATCATCGTGAGCTTGATCATCATGGCCATGGGAAGCATGCGGGTCAGGTTCGGCGCGCGGGCCATGGAAGGTCATGAAGATCAGGCGCCAGCTATAGAAGCTCGTCAGCTATGCGGCAGAAATACCGATCCAGAATGCAAACTGGGCAAAGTCAACGCCCACCAGGCTCGCCGCGAAGGCACTTTCGATAATCGCGTCCTTTGAGAAAAAGCCCGAAAAGCCCCAGACATGCGGCATGCCAAGCCCGATAATCGCCACCGTCCCGATCAGCATCGTGGCATAGGTAAATTTCTGATATTTCCACGCCCCGCCCATCCGGCGCATATCCTGCTCGTGATGGTGGCCATGGATGACCGACCCGGCGCCAAGGAACAAAAGCGCCTTGAAAAAAGCATGGGTGAACAGGTGGAACATCGCCGCCTCATAGGCGCCAACGCCGGCGGCAAAGAACATGTAACCCAGCTGCGAACAGGTTGAGTAAGCAATCACACGCTTGATATCGTTCTGCGCCATGCCAACCGTCGCGGCATAGATAGCCGTCACCGCGCCAACCAGCGTGATCATAGCGGCGGCATACGGGGCATATTCATAGATCGGCGAGACGAGACAGACGAGATAAACGCCCGCCGTCACCATGGTCGCAGCATGGATCAACGCGGACACAGGTGTCGGGCCCTCCATCGCGTCCGGCAGCCAAACATGCAGGAAGAACTGTGCCGACTTGCCCATCGCGCCGATGAATAGCAACACACCAATCAACTCCAGCGCCGGGATGTCCCAGGCCAGGAATGGCACAACAATGTCGCGCACCGCGCCCGCCTCGGCGAGAGCCAGCGGCACGATTTCAGCATTCTCTTTAATGGCGCTCAGCACCGGCTCGAACTCGACCGACCCAAACACCAGGAAGACGGCCATAATGCCGAGCGCAAGGCCAAAATCCCCAACGCGGTTGGTCACAAAGGCCTTGATCGCCGCATCGTTCGGCGCGTCCTTGGTATACCAGAACCCAATCAGCAAATAGGAGGCTAGCCCGACGCCCTCCCAACCAAAGAAGAGCTGAATGAAATTGTCCGCCGTCACCAGCATAAGCATGGTAAAGGTAAACAGCGACAGATAGCTGAAGAACCGTGCGCGGTGCGGATCGTCGGCCATATAGCCCCAGCTATAAAGATGAACGAGGCCCGACACGCTTGTAATCACCGCCATCATCACGATGGACAGCGCGTCCACGCGGATCGCCCAATCGGCCTGGAACTGGCCCACATCGATCCATGTCATCAATGGCAAAACCGTCGCTGCCGCATGCGCTGCACCGTGCTCTACGCCGACTGTGTGCACCGCGTCGGCGCCGCCAAAGGTGTAGTTGAACAATTGAATAACCGACAGGATGCCGGCCAGGCCAACGGTTCCGGTTGTCACGACCATCGCGCCGCGATCGCCGATAAATTTCTGCATCAATCCCGCAATCAGCGCCGCAAGACCCGGCGCCAGAACGATGAAATAGATGGCGTTTTCTGGCAGCATAACTCTCGCCCCCTATCCCTTCATCAAGTCCGCGCTCTCAACCGAAATATCACCGCGATTGCGGAAATAAACGACGAGAATGGCCAGCCCCACAGCCGCTTCGGCCGCCGCAACCGTCAGAACCAGCATCGCGAAAATCTGGCCTTCAATCGTGCCCGAAAACACCGAGAAGGCGACCAGGTTGATATTCACTGACAAGAGGATCAGCTCGATCGCCATCAAGATGACAATGATATTCTTGCGGTTCACAAAGATGCCGACAACGCCGATCGTGAACAGGATCGCCGAGACCGTCAGGAAGTGATTGATCGTTAAATCGCCCATCGCTTACAGCCCCTGACCTGGTTCGACCGACACCGCTTCGGTCGCATCCTTGCGCCGACGGCTCGTCTGTTTGGCAATGTCCTGGCGCTTGATGCCGGGGCGATAGCGCAGGGTCAGCACAATCGCGCCAATCATGGCGACCAGGAGGATCAGCCCGGCCAGCTGGAACAACAGGAAGTAATCTGTGTACATCACCGCGCCGATCGCCTCGGCATTGGTCTCGGCGCCCGGTGATGGATTAAACTCGGCGCGCCCACCAGCCTCCCGCGCAAACCCGGCCAGCGTAATCTCGGCAATGAAGGCCACGCCGACCAGCGCGCCAAAGGGTAGATAGCTGAGAAAGCCCTGTTTCAACTCGACGAAATCCACGTCCAGCATCATCACGACAAACAGGAACAGAACCGCCACCGCGCCGACATAGACGACCACGAGCAGCATCGCCAGAAACTCTGCGCCAATCAGCACCAGCATCCCGGCGGACGTAAAGAAGGCGAGAATCAACCACAGAACCGAATGAACCGGGTTACGCGCCGCCACCACCGCAAGCGCGGAAAACGTAACCACCGCGGCAAATATGTAAAAGGCGATCAGTTCCAATGTCTGTAGCCCCTCATCCTCTCTGGCAGGTCTCTGCCTTACCCCTTGCTCAGCACCGCTTATCGATACGGTGCATCAAGCTCCAAATTCTTCGCGATCAGACGCTCCCAGCGATCACCATTCGCCAGCAATTTGTCCTTGTCATAATACAGCTCTTCGCGCGTCTCTGTGGCAAACTCGAAGTTCGGCCCTTCAACAATCGCATCCACCGGGCAGGCCTCCTGGCAGAAGCCGCAATAGATGCATTTGACCATATCAATGTCATAGCGCGTTGTGCGCCGTGAGCCATCTTCGCGCGGCTCAGCCTCGATCGTAATCGCCTGGGCCGGGCAGATCGCCTCACACAGCTTACAGGCAATGCAACGCTCTTCCCCATTCGGATAACGGCGCAGCGCGTGCTCACCCCGAAACCGCGGGCTCAGCGGATTTTTCTCAAATGGATAATTCACGGTCACCTTGCGGCGTCCCATCTCCCGCAGGCCGAGCCAAAACGCCGAGAGGAAATCTGTCAGCATGGCGCCGCGAAGCGTTTGTATCAGGCTCATGTCTGCACTCCTGCGTAAACAACATAGCCGCCAACAATCACCACAGCCGCGAGCGCCGTCGGCAGAAAGATCTTCCAGCCAAGCCGCATCAGCTGATCATAGCGATATCGCGGTACAACCGCCTTCACCAGCGCGAACAGGAAGAAGAAGAAGGTCACTTTCGCCATGAACCAGGCCAAATGCCCAAGGTTCACAATCCAGGCCGGAAACTGGTTGACGAAATCGGCGCCGAAATTGACCGGTCCATGCCAGCCGCCCAGGAATAGCACTGTCATCATGGCGCACATCAGAACGATGTTGAGATACTCGCCGATCATGAACAGCAGATACGGGGTCGAGGTGTACTCAACCTGATATCCGGCCACCAGTTCTGACTCCGCCTCCGGCAGATCGAATGGCGGACGGTTCGTCTCAGCTAGAGCCGAAACGAAGAACATGACGAACATCACCACCATCACCGGGAAAAGCAGGATGTGATTGAAACTGAACAGGTGCCAGGTCCAGAAACCGCCATCCTGATTATCGACGATCACCGAGAGGTTCATGGAGCCCGCCAGCAAGATCACCGTGACGATGATGAGGCCAATCGACACTTCATAAGAGACCATTTGCGCGGCTGACCGCAAACTGCCGAGAAACGGATATTTCGAGTTCGAGGCCCAGCCGCCCATGATGATGCCATAGACACCGAGAGAGGACACAGCGAACAGATACAAGATCCCGACATTCAGATCAGAGACAACCCAGCCTGGCGCAACCGGGATCGCCGCCCAGGCGGCAAACGCCAGTGTCAGGGTCAAAATCGGCGCCAGAATGAAAACGGTCTTGTTGGCGCCAGCCGGAATAATAATTTCCTTCAGCAGGAACTTACCGAAATCGGCAAAACTCTGCAGCAGGCCGAACGGACCGACCACATTCGGGCCTTTGCGCATCATCACCGCGGCCCACACCTTGCGATCCATCAATAGCAGAAAGGCGAGTGACAACAGAAGAACCAGCGTAAACAAGCCAATCTGGCCCAGCACCAATAGCCAGCCGACCAGCACGCCATTGTTTTCAATCAAACCACTCATTGCGCCGCCCTACTCCGCTGCCACAGGGGTTTCAAGACCCTGTTTCTGCATCGAGCATTCAGCCATGGTTTTAGAGGCACGCGCGATGGGGTTGGTGAGGTAATAGTCGCCGATCACGCCGGTGAAAGGCTGGCCTGCCTCAATCGCGCCGGTCCCGGCCTGCGTGGATTTCAGTGCCTCGGCGCCGTCATGCCCCGGCGCAAATCCAAGCCCGGCAAAGAGCGGATGCGTCTCACGCAGCTGTTCACGCAAGGCATCGGCCGAATCATAGGGCAGTGTCTGGCCCACCACATCCGACAAGGCACGGAAGATGGCCCAGCCCTCACGCGCCTCACCTTTTGGCTGCACCGCGCGCTGGGTCATTTGCACCCGGCCTTCTGTGTTCACATAGGTCGCCGCCATTTCGGTATAGGCCGCCGCCGGCAGGATGATATCGGCTTTTGCCGCGCCTGCATCGCCGTGGCTGCCGACATAAATTACTGTGCCGGAAACGCCTGATAGGTCGGCCTCATCGGCGCCCAGCAGCACGACCGTCTCCATGCCGCCGCTCAGGATCGTAGCCGTGTCCGCGCCGCCTTCGCCCGGCACAAAGCCGACGTCCAGCGCGCCGACGCGGCCCGCCGCATTGTGCAGCACGCCAAAGCCTGCCCAATCGTCGCGAATGGCACCCATTTTCAGTGCGGCTTCCTGCGCTGCGGCCAGCACCGCTTCGCCATCGGGGCGAGTCAATGCGCCTTCGCCCACGACAACCATTGGCTTTTCAAAGCCAGACTGTTTGGCAATTTCGGCGATAGCATCCGGGCCTGTACCCAAATGGGTATAGTCGTAGGTCAGGTCGACCGCCTCACCGACAACAAAGACTTTCAGATCATTCCACAGCCAGGCTTTGCGCAAACGTGCATTCCACACCGCCGCTTCAAGGCGCGGATTGGTGCCGACCAGGAATACCGCATCGGCCTCTTCTGCGCCAAGCAGTGTCGGGTTCAGAATATAGCGCTCACGCACGCTATCAGCGCCATAGCCGGCGCCAGCCGGGCGACAATCGGTGTTCTGCACGCCAAGCGCGCGCGCAAGATCGAGCGCCGCCTTGGCCTGTTCAACGTCAACCAGATCACCGGCGACGAAGCCGATCTTATCGGCCGGCACAGACAGGGCCGCTTTCACCGCCTCAAAGGCCTCGCCCCAATTGGCCGGGGTCAGCTTGCCATCTTTGCGCACATAGGGCGTATCGAGACGCTGGCGCGCCAGGCCATCCCAGATGAAACGCGACTTGTCTGACAGCCACTCTTCGTTCACCTCATCGTTCACCACCGGCATGATGCGCATCACGCCGTCGCCCTTGGCATCCACACGAATGCCTGCGCCCATCGCGTCCATCACATCGACGCTCTCTGTTTTGCGCAGCTCCCACGGGCGCGCATTATAGGCATAAGGCTTGGATGTCAGCGCGCCGACCGGGCAAAGATCAATTACATTGCCGGAGAGTTCAGAGGTCAGGCTGTCTTCCAGATAGGTGGTGATCTCGGCGCTTTCCCCGCGCGAAATCATACCGATCTCTTCAACGCCCGCCACCTCTGCGGCAAAGCGCACACAGCGCGTACACTGAATACAGCGCGTCATGATCGTTTTGACGAGCGGGCCCATATTCTTGTCTTCAACCGCGCGCTTGTTTTCTTCAAAGCGGCTATCGGCGCGGCCATAGGCCACCGCCTGATCCTGCAGGTCACACTCCCCGCCCTGGTCGCAGATCGGGCAATCGAGCGGATGGTTGATTAGCAGGAATTCCATCACGCCATTGCGGGCTTTCTCAACATAGTCGCCCTTGGTCTTGATGTTCGGCGCGCTGCCATCGCGGTTCGGACGCATCTCACCCACCGTCTGGGCACAGCTTGCAATCGGCTTGGGCGCGCCCTCCCACTGGACCAGACACATGCGACAATTGCCCGCCACCGACAGGCGCTCATGATAGCAAAAGCGCGGGATCTCCGCGCCGGCTTCCTCGCACGCCTGCATCAGCGTGTAATGGCGCGGCACCTCAATATCCTCACCATCAATATTCAGTTTGAACAGATCGTCTGACATCGCTTTTACTCCGCCGCCACAGCGCCCTGCACCATTGCACGCGGCAAACGGTATTGGGTGATGCGGTCTTCAATCTCATGGCGGAAATGGCGGATCAGGCCCTGCACCGGCCAGGCCGCCGCATCACCAAGCGCGCAGATCGTGTGGCCTTCCACCTGATGGGACACCTCCAACAGCATGTCGATCTCATCATGCTCGGCCTCACCCTTGGCCATCCGCTCCAGCACGCGCCACATCCAGCCTGTCCCTTCCCGGCACGGCGTACACTGGCCACAGCTTTCATGCTTGTAGAAATAGCCGATCCGCGCGATCGCCTGGATCACATCGGTGGACTTGTCCATCACGATCACTGCCGCGGTGCCAAGCCCAGACTTTAGATCCCGCAGCGTGTCGAAATCCATGTATGCGTCCATGATCTCTTCAGCCGGCACCATCGGCACCGATGATCCGCCCGGTATCACGGCTTTCAGATTATCCCAACCGCCGCGAATGCCGCCGCAATGGGTATCGATCAGATCACGAAACGTGATCGACATTTCTTCTTCGACATTGCACGGCTTTTCGACGTGGCCAGAAATGCAGAACAGTTTGGTGCCGGTATTGTTCGGCCGGCCAAACCCGGCAAACCAGTCCGCTCCGCGCCGCAAAATTGTCGGTACCACGGCAATGCTCTCAACATTGTTCACCGTGGTCGGGCAGCCATATAGACCCGCATTAGCCGGGAAAGGCGGCTTCAGGCGCGGCTGGCCTTTCTTGCCCTCCAGGCTTTCAAGCAGCGCGGTCTCTTCGCCGCAAATATAGGCCCCGGCGCCGTGATGGACATACAGATCAAAGTCCCAGCCATTCACATTATTCTCGCCGATCA
>JBCCMX010000044.1:0-14462 GCA_039026135.1 Pseudomonadota bacterium
CAAGGCGTGCGCTTTGGGGATGGGTGGCCAGCAAGGCGGTATGACGAATGAGCTCGGGGAGTTTCCTTCCGTCTGCAATAAAAGTGTTCAGGCTCAATCAACCGATATTCAGCCTGCGATCCCAGAAGAGATTTTCTCCCATACGCTCGAGGATTTTCGCGAGCTTAGCCCGCGGGAAATGGAAAAGCTTGGCCGCCTGAACACGCCGCTCCACAAACCGGCGGACAGCGACCAGTTTCTGCCGGTCACCTGGGAAGAGGCGTACCGGATCGCGGGGGCACGTTTTAAGGGTGCTGACCCACAAAGAACCTTCTTTTACGCGTCCGGGCGATCCTCGAACGAGGCGGCCTTTGTGCTTCAATTGCTGGCGCGGGTCTATGGCACCAATAGCGTCAACAATTGCTCCTACTACTGTCATCAGGCGACCGGTGTCGGCTTGGCAAGTACGATCGGAACCGGCACAGCCACAGTTGAACTGGCGGACTTGGACACGTGCGATCTGATTTTTGTGATCGGGGCCAATCCGGCGTCCAACCATCCTCGTTTTATCCACCAATTGGCCAAGCTGCGGGCGCGCGGCGGACATGTTGTGGTTATCAATCCTGCCAGGGAGCCGGGGCTGATAAAGTTTGCGCTTCCGAAAAGCCCGGGCTCGCTATTGTCAGGGGGAACGGAGATTGCCTCCCTTCTGGTCCAGCCGCGGGTCGGCGAAGACCTTGCTCTCTTCAAAGCGATTGCGAAGGGGTTGGTCGAGGCCGGGGCTGTTGAGACCGCCTTTATAGAGGCTCATACGGAAGGATATCAGCGCTTTCTGGCTGATATTGAAGCCCTCTCATGGGACGAACTTGTCTCGCGCAGCGGCGTCGACAAGGCAGAAATCGACCAGATTTGCGCGCTCTATACAGCGTCAAAGAGCGCCGTCTTTGCCTGGGGCATGGGGATGACCCACCATTTGAACGGTGTCGATAATATCGAGGCGATTGCCGCTCTGTCGCTTCTGCGCGGGATGATCGGACGCCCGGGTGCGGGGCTTTTGCCACTGCGCGGACACTCTAATGTTCAGGGCATCGGGACAATTGGGGTCAAACCGGTCCTGGCGGGCGATATCATCGCGCGGGTTGAATCGCGCTTTGGCTTCAAGATACCTGCAGAAACGGGCATGGACACAATGGCCTGCATGCAAGCGGCTGAACGCGGCGAGATCGATGCCGCGCTAATCATGGGCGGCAATCTCTATGCCGCCAATCCCGATAGTGCATGGGCCAAAGAGGCACTCAACAAGATTGGGTTTAAGCTCTTTCTGACAACCACCCTTAACCAGGGACATGTTGTCGGCCACGATGAGAGCGAGGCTTTGATCTTGCCGGTCACCGCACGCGACGAAGAGTGGGAACCGACAACCCAGGAGTCGATGTTCAACTTTGTGCGCTTGAGCGATGGCGGCATCCAGCGGCTGTCGAATGTGCGTCCGGAAAGCCATATTCTGGCTGATCTCGCCGCCGCGATCATGCCGGGCTCTGCGATAGACTTTGAGGCCTTCAAACGCCACAGCCTGGTGCGCGAGGCAATCGCTGAAATTGTGCCGGGTATGCAGGATCTCGCCGCCATAGATGTGGCGAAGAAAGAGTTCCATATCAAAAACCGGCTGATCCATACGCCGGACTTCAACACGCCGAGTGGGAAGGCACAGTTTAAAGTCAGCGCGCTGCCTGAACGGCAATTCAAACCGGGCTGTTTCACCTTGTCGACCGTGCGAAGCGAGGGACAATTCAACTCGATCATTTATGAAGACGGCGACACATATCGGGGTACAAAAACCCGCTGGTGTATCCTGATGAACCGGGAAAACATATCCACGCTTGGTCTCAAAGAAGGCGACAAGGTCAATGTCTCTTCGGCCCAAGGGCAGATGCAGGACGTAATAGTCTATGAGTATGATCTGCCACCGGGCGACGTGCTGGCTTACTATCCCGAAGCGAACATTCTGACATCGACCGCTGTCGACCCGCGCAGCCAAACGCCGGCATTCAAAGCGACGCAGGTCGAGATTGTGCCAGCTTAGGCCTCAGCTCTCTTTTTGCGCTTGGCGGCGGGTTTTTTAGGCCTGGCCTTTTTCGCAGCAGCAGGTGTCTTGGCCGCCGGTTTGGATTTGCCCGCGCGGCGTTCATCCTGACGCTTGAAGGTTTCCGCGAGAAATTTACCCGTCCAGCTGGCGCCGACTTTGGCGACTTCTTCGGGCGTACCGTGCGCGACAATCTCGCCGCCGCCATCACCGCCCTCTGGCCCGAGATCAATAACGTGATCAGCGGTCTTGATGACATCGAGATTGTGCTCAATCACCAGGACTGAATTGCCCGCATCGACCAGCTCGTGCAGCACGTCCAGCAGTTTACGCACATCGTCAAAATGAAGGCCGGTCGTGGGCTCATCGAGAATGTAGAGTGTGCGGCCCGTGGCTCGTTTGGAGAGTTCCTTGGCGAGTTTCACCCGCTGGGCCTCACCGCCCGACAGCGTCGTCGCCTGCTGACCGACCTTGATATAGTTCAGGCCAACACGCATGAGCGTTTCCATTCTCGACTTGATAGCCGGAACCGCCGCAAAGAATGTGTTGGCTTCCTCCACCGTCATATCGAGCACGTCGGCAATGGACTTGCCTTTATAGAGCACTTCCAGCGTCTCGCGATTATAGCGTTTACCCTGGCACGTATCGCAAGTGACATAAACGTCCGGCAGGAAGTGCATCTCGATCTTGATGACGCCGTCGCCGCTACAAGCCTCGCAGCGTCCGCCCTTCACATTGAAGGAGAAACGGCCAGGCTTGTAGCCGCGTGTTTTACTTTCCGGCAGCCCGGCAAACCAGTCACGGATCGGGCCGAATGCGCCGGTATAAGTGGCAGGGTTCGAGCGGGGTGTGCGCCCGATGGGGCTTTGGTCAATATCGATCACCTTGTCGAGGTGATGCAGACCCTCAAGGCTCTCATATGGCGCTGGAGACGTGGCGGCCCGGTTCAGCTTTCGCGCCAGCGCCTTGTACAGGGTCTCAATGATCAGCGTGGATTTGCCGCCGCCTGAAACGCCCGTAATGGCTGTGAATGTGCCCAGCGGGATTGATGCGGTGACGTCCTTTAGATTATTGCCGCTGGCACCTTTGATCGTGATCTGTTTGGTCTTTTTCTTGGTTCGGCGGGCTTTGGGTATTGCGATCTCTTCGCGGCCAGACAGATAGGCGCCTGTCAGTGAGTTCTTGTCTGAAATCACCTCATCAGCGGTGCCCTGGCTGACGACCTGTCCGCCATGAACACCGGCGCGCGGCCCCATATCAATAACATGGTCAGCTGTCAGGATGGCATCCTCATCATGCTCAACCACGATGACGGAATTGCCAAGATCGCGCAGGCGTTTGAGGGTTTCCAATAAGCGTTCATTGTCGCGCTGGTGCAGGCCGATGCTCGGCTCATCGAGCACATAAAGCACGCCTGTCAGGCCGGACCCGATCTGCGAGGCGAGGCGAATGCGCTGGCTCTCGCCACCTGACAAGGTTCCCGAGGATCGCCCCATAGACAGATAGTCGAGCCCGACTGCGTTGAGGAAAATCAGTCGATCATTGATCTCTTTCAAAATCCGGCCGGCAATTTCTTTCGACTGGTCGCTCAGTGTCTCATTCACCTTCGCGAACCAGTCACCGGCCTCCTTGATGGAAAAGCTGGCCGCATCGGAAATATCGAGACCGGCCACGCGCACTGCAAGCGCTTCTGGCCGCAAGCGCTTACCGAGGCAGGCCGGGCAGGCGGCGGCCGACTGATATTTTGCGATTTCGTCCTGCACCCACTGGCTATCGGTCTCGCGTGCTCGCCGCTGAAGGTTCGGGATGACGCCTTCATAGGTTTTGGTGACCTCATAGCGGCGCAAGCCGTCATCATAGATGAACTCAACCTCTTCATCGCCTGTCCCGTTCAGGATTATGTTCTGCACCTTGTCGGTGAGCTTGTTCCAGGGCGTGTCGAGGTCAAAATCGAAATGACTGGCAAGCGCCTGAAGCGTCTGGGTCTGATAGGGCGAGGTCGATTTTGCCCAGGGCGCGATGGCGCCCTTCATCAGGGTCTGATCCTTGTCGGGTACGATCAGGCCGGGATCGATCTTCAGCTGTTGGCCAAGCCCGTCACATGACGGGCAGGCGCCGAATGGGTTGTTGAACGAAAACAGGCGCGGCTCGATTTCCGGAATCGTGAAGCCGGACACGGGGCAGGCGAAATTCGCGCTATAGGTGATGCGTTTCGGCTCGGTTTCGCCCTCTTCAATGTCGGCATATTCGGCGATGGCGATGCCATCGGCGAGGGGCAGGGCCGTGTCAAAGCTCTCGGCGAGGCGCTGCTCCATTCCTTCGCGCACGATAATTCGGTCGACCACGACGTCAATGTCATGCTTGTACTTCTTATCGAGCGTTGGCGGCGTTTCGAGATCGTAGAACTCACCATCGACTTTGACGCGCTGAAAGCCGTTTTTCAAAAGCTCGGCAAACTCCTTGCGATACTCGCCCTTGCGGCCACGGATCATTGGCGCGAGCAGGTAAAGCCGCGTGCCTTCCGGCAGGGCCATGGTGCGATCAACCATCTGGCTGATGGTTTGGCTTTCAATCGGCAGGCCCGTGGCCGGCGAGTAGGGAATGCCAACTCGTGCCCATAGCAGCCGCATATAGTCATAGATTTCTGTAACCGTGCCGACGGTCGAACGCGGATTGCGGCTGGTGGTTTTCTGCTCGATCGAAATCGCTGGGGAGAGGCCTTCAATGCTCTCAACATCCGGCTTCTGCATCAGTTCCAGGAACTGGCGGGCATAGGCGCTGAGGCTTTCAACATAGCGGCGCTGGCCCTCAGCATAGATTGTATCGAACGCCAGAGAGGATTTTCCCGAACCGGACAGACCGGTCACAACAACAAGCTGATTGCGCGGAATATCGACATCCACATCTTTCAGATTGTGTTCTTTGGCACCGCGCACGCGGATATACGGAGATTCAAGGGAGGCCATCGCTTGCCTTTATATTTGTGCATTCCTTCAAGCGGTATCTGTGTTGCGAGTCCAGAATGACCACAAGAACATAATGTGAACATTGTGGGTTCAAGCGAAACTTAAGCATTTGGCGCTAGGACATAGCGGTTGCGCAACACTCCAAAGGGGCAGTTTGATGAACCTATTCGGCCTGCATATCGATATCGAGGCCGCCAAGGCCCTTGGCACCGTCTACGTTTTGCAGTTTACGCTTTTTACCGTCCTGGCATTTATTGCGCGCCGCGGAGAAGCGCTGCGCTGGAGCCCTGAATTTCTGAAAAGTGTGCGGGTGAACTGGGCCTTCATCGTGTTCAATGGCCTGTTGGCGCCGGTCGCATATTTCGGCGTGACAGGCCTGAACAGTGCGTTTCTTGCGACGGGGATCCCAACGGTTTCGCCGGACTTCTGGCAGTTTGCGCCTGCCATTGTCCCGGCCATTATTGCCGTCATCGTTGCAGATTTCGCCGACTATTGGAGCCACCGTATCCGCCACACATCATTTCTGTGGCCAATGCATGCCGTGCACCATTCGGACACGCAGATGCACTACCTGTCCTGGTACCGCGCCCATATCATTGAGCTTGTCGTCATTCAGGGTGGTTACCTGATCCTGGCAACCTGGCTGGGAGCCTCGCCGGGCGCTGTGGCCGGCGTCATCATCCTGCGCGCCTTCCATCAGCAATATGTGCACATGAATGTCGATTGGACGCATGGGCCGCTCGATCTGGTTCTCGCCTCGCCGCGGTTCCATCGGTGGCACCATGCCGATCATCCAGAAGCCTGGGACAAGAATTTCTCCAATATTATGCCGCTATGGGATCGCCTGTTCGGCACTTACTACTGCCCCGGCCGCTGCGATGCACCGCTGGGTTTTGCTGGCAGTCCGGGCGAAAACTTCCTGTACCTGCTTGTCTTTCCGTTCCGCGAATGGGCCCGCATGCTGCGCGCGCTGGGGAAGAATAGCGCCGCCTAGGCGGTCTGAACAAAAACAGAACAAAAGCTTGACGCCGTGATCCGCTGTGGATACATGAACCTGTCTGCACGACAGCGCCCGTCAGGGGCTGTAAGCAGAGCAATCAGATTCGGAAAGCCAGGAACGGAGAACGGAAGATGGCAGGTTCAGTGAATAAAGTGATTTTGGTCGGCAATGTTGGTCAGGATCCGGAAGTAAGGCAGTTTCAGAATGGCGGCCAGGTGTGTTCCTTTTCGCTTGCGACCTCGGAAAACTGGAAAGACAAGAATACCGGCGAGCGCCGGGAAAAGACCGAGTGGCATCGGATTTCGGTGTTCAATGAAGGCTTGATCCGGGTAATCCAGAGCTATGTCAAAAAGGGCTCAAAACTGTATATTGAAGGCCAGTTGGAGACCCGCAAATGGCAAGATCAAAACGGCGCTGATCGTTATTCGACTGAAGTTGTCTTGCGCGGATATGGCGGCAATCTGACCATGCTTGATAGCCGCGGCGAGGGCGGCGGCCGGTCTATGAGTTACAGCCAGCAAGGGCAGGGCGGACCCCGCCAGATGGATGGCCCGGCGCAGGATTTCAGCCAGGAATTTGACGACGAGATCCCGTTTTAGCGATACCGGTTTTGACACTGGACGCGGCCCGTGTGTCGCTGGTCTAAAGGTTTGAACCTTTTAAGACAGGGTGCTAGGTTGAACTGCAATTGTGGCGGGCGATTCGAACCGGCCAGGCTGAGCAGAAGGCAGTGTTCCTGTGAGCGATGAGACGACCCCGCCGGATGATCCAGGCAGGCCCGGATCCGAGCCGGTTGACGGCATAGATCCGGTTAGTATCGAGACAGAGCTGAAGCGCTCTTATCTCGATTATGCGATGAGCGTGATTGTCTCGCGCGCTTTACCGGATGTCCGCGATGGGCTGAAGCCTGTGCATCGCCGGATCCTGTATGCCATGCAGGTCAATGGCAACACGCCGGATAAGCCCTACAAGAAATCGGCCAACATTGTCGGCGCGGTGATGGGGAACTATCACCCGCATGGAGATAGCGCGATTTACGATGCGCTGGTGCGGATGGCGCAGCCTTTCTCGATGGGGCTGACCCTAGTTGATGGGCAGGGCAATTTCGGCTCGATCGACAATGATCCACCCGCTGCGATGCGCTATACTGAAAGCCGAATGACCCGGGCGGCCAACTATTTGTTGGCCGATATCGACAAGGACACGGTTGATTTTCAGGACACGTATGATGGCTCCCAGCAGGAGCCAATGGTCTTGCCCGCGCAGTTTCCCAACCTGCTTGTCAATGGCGCGGGCGGCATTGCCGTGGGTATGGCGACGAATATTCCGCCGCATAATCTTGGCGAGGTTGTCGATGCAACGCTCGCCATGATCGACAATCCGGCAATTGATGATGAAGAACTGCTGGACATTGTTCCCGGGCCGGATTTCCCGACGGGCGGTCTGATCCTCGGCCAGGCGGGCGCGCGAAAGGCAATGCTTGAAGGGCGCGGCTCGATCGTCATGCAGGCCCGCACCGAGTTCGAAGAGATGCGCAATGGTCGCCAGGCTATTGTGGTATCCGAGATTCCTTATCAGGTGAACAAGGCCGCGCTGGTCGAAAAGATTGCCCTAATGGTGCGCGAGAAACGCATCGAGGGCATTGCCGATCTGCGCGACGAGTCTGACCGGCACGGCATTCGGGTCGTGATCGAGATCAAGAAGGATGCAAGCGCGGAGGTTGTGCTCAATCAGCTCTACCGGTTCTCGCAGCTGCGCACATCATTTCCGGCGAACATGCTCGCATTGAATGGCGGGCGCCCGGAACAGCTTAATCTGCGCCAGATCCTGCAGGCCTTTATCCAGTTCCGCGAGGATGTTGTCGCCCGTCGCACCAAGTTTGAGCTGAACAAAGCTCGTGACCGTGCGCACGTGTTGGTCGGCTTGGCCGTTGCTGTCGCTAATATTGACGAGATTATCCGGATCATCCGCCATGCGCCGGATCCGAATGCGGCGCGCGAACAATTACTCGAAAAAGCCTGGCCGATTATGGATATGGGCCCGATGATCGAGCTGATCGCAGATCGCCGGACGCGCAAAGGCGAAGGCGACACGATCTATCTGTCGGACGAGCAGGCACGGGCCATTCTGGCGCTACAGCTGTCTCGGCTCACCGCGCTTGGCCGTGATGAGATTGGCAATGAGGCCAAGGGGCTTGCCGAGAAGATTGCCGATTATCTCGATATTCTGCGCTCGCGCGTGCGGGTGCTGGATATCATTCGCGGCGAACTGGGTGAGGTCAAAGAGAAGTTCGCTGTGCCGCGCCGGTCGGAGTTTACCTTTGGCGGCGCCGATATGGATGACGAGGACCTGATCGAGCGCGAAGATATGGTCGTGACGGTAACGCATGGCGGCTATGTGAAGCGCACGCCTTTGTCCACTTATCGCACCCAGCATCGCGGCGGCAAAGGACGCTCCGGTATTTCGATGAAAGATGAGGATTTCGTCACCCGCCTTTTCACGGCCGACACGCATACTGAAATCCTGTTCTTCAGTTCTGAGGGCATGGTTTATAAGGAAAAAGTCTGGCGTTTGCCGATTGGCTCGCCGCAGTCTCGGGGCAAGGCGCTGGTTAACCTGTTCCCGCTGGCAAAGGACGAGCGGATAGAAAGCGTAATGCCTTTACCCGCCGATGAAGACGCGCGTGCAGAACTCGATGTGATGTTTGCCACCCGTTCCGGCACGGTTCGGCGCAACAAGCTGTCAGATTTTGTTCGGGTGAATCGCAATGGCAAGATTGCGATGAAGCTGGATGAGGGCGACGGCATCGTTTCGGTGAAAATCTGTTCCGAGCGGGACGATGTTCTGCTCACAACGGCGCTCGGTCAGTGTATCCGGTTCCGCGCTGAGGATGTTCGTGTCTTCACTGGCCGCAACTCGGTTGGTGTGCGCGGGATCAGGCTTGGCGAAGACGACCGGGTGATCTCAATGGGCATTTTGCGCCATACCGAGATTACCAGCGCCGAAGCACGCGCCTACCTTAAGCATGCGGCCGCCATGCGCCGGGCCGCGACCGGTGAGGACGACATTGTCGATGCCATCGATGACGATGCCGAAGAGGCAGAAGAGGAAGCGGCCCTCTCTGCGGAGCGGATCGCTGAGCTCGGCGCTGCTGAGCAGTTCATTCTGACCATTGCGGATGACGGCATGGGCAAACGATCATCGGCTTATGATTACCGTGTGACCGGCCGAGGCGGAAAAGGCCTTGTGGCCCATAATATCTGGGGGTCGAATAAGAAAGCCGGTCCGATAAAGGCCATCGCGCAGTCTTTTACCATCGAGGATGAGGATGAAGTCATGCTGGTGACCGATAAGGGCCAGCTTATTCGCACGCGGGTTGATCAAATTCGGGTCGCAGGCCGCGCCACGTCAGGCGTCTGGGTGCTGCGGACCCAGGACGATGAACGCGTGGTTTCTGTCGCGCGTCTTGTCGATGACGGAGAAGACGATACAGAAGAGGCGTAAGAAGCGCCCGCATTCTATTGCAACCGGGGCGCGCGGAGGAACGCATGGAGCGTGTAGGGCTTTATCCGGGAACATTTGATCCGGTGACGATGGGGCATATCGACATTATCGGACGGGCGATGAAACTGGTCGACCGGCTGGTTATCGGCGTGGCAGTGAGTGAGGCGAAGAAACCGCTTTTTTCGCTTCAGGAACGTATCGAAATGATGGAGCGGGAGTGTGAGGACCTCGCCGGTAACGGCCGCGCGACTGTTGAGGTCAAGCCCTTTGACACCTTGCTGATGCACTTTGCGATCGAACAGAAGGTCAATGTGATCATTCGCGGCTTGCGGGCGGTTTCCGACTTTGAGTACGAGTTTCAGATGACCGCGATGAATGAACAACTGAATCGCGAGATTGAAACTGTCTTCTTAATGGCCGATGTTCGCCATCAAGCTGTCGCATCTCGGCTTGTAAAAGAGATTGCGAAGTTTGACGGCGACATCACGCCTTTTGTGACGTCGCGCGTGAAGAGGAAACTATTGGAGAAATTCGCCAAATGATCACACGTACCCTGCTGAGTGGTTTGTTGAGCTTGGGCATGGTGGCAACTGCGGGGGCAGATACAGATATTGGTGCAGCCGAGACTGGCTACACGATGGAGGATGTCACGGCGTCGCCGGCAGTCTGGCGAGCGGTCGATCCAGAAAATCTCATCGTTTTCGAGACGACCAAGGGCGAGATTGTTCTGGAACTGCTTCCGGAAGTCGCCCCAAAACACGCTGTTCATTTCAGATATTATGTTCGCGAAGGTCTCTATACTGAGACGGCTTTTCACCGCGTGATCAAGGGATTCATGGCGCAGGGCGGCGATGTTGAAGCCAAGTATGGCCCGGACGTTATGCTTGAGCCGACGCCGGCCGAGTTCACGCTGCGCCGTGCCGCGGATGAACTGCCCCTGACCCCGGTCGGGCGCGCCGAAGGCGCGATTGCGGGGCTCTACAAAGGGTTCCCAATTCAAACCGAGCAACAGTTTTTGGCAGATCCTTTATGGTCGGCAGATGGTAAGATCGATTCCTGGATACCGCATTGTGTCGGCGTTCTATCGAGCGCGCGGCTCGGCGAGCAGCCCGGATTATCGCGGCTCGAAGCGGAAAATTCGGCGAATGCGCAATTCTTCCTGATCTCTGGCCGCGGACGGCATCTTGATCGCAATTACACCGCAAAAGGCCGGGTTCTCAAAGGGCTGGACGTGGTGCAGTCGATCAAGCTTGGTCCGCCAAATGACGGCTTCCCGATCGCGAACCCGGATATTCTGCAACGCGCCTATATCGTCGCCGATATGCCGGCTGACTTGCGTCGTCAGGCTTTCGTTCAGCGCACCGATACGCCTGAATGGCAGGCCGTTCTGGAAGCGGCATACGAAGACGAGACCGACATTTGTGACGTCCCGCGTGTTCCGGCCGTGGTTGAATAGGCCGGTTCCCTGGACGCGCTAGCCCCTTTCGATTTTGATCTTCCCGAAGACAGGATCGCATTGCGACCTGTACAGCCACAGGATGACGCGCGGCTGCTGGTGATTTACGGGGATGGCCGGCTGGTCGACGCGCAGGTGCTTGATTTGCCTGACTTTCTGTCGGCCGGTGATGCGCTTGTCTTTAACGATACACGCGTTCTGCCCGCGGCGCTGAAAGGTCGTCGTCCCGCACGTGACGCGCTCGGCCAGGATGTTGCGTGTGATGTCAACTTGGTGGAACAGATTTCAGCGGTGAGCTGGGCAGCTTTGGCACGCCCGGGCAAGCGTCTTAAAACAGGCGATACGCTGCTGGTCGGCGAGGGGTTTTCCGCCGAGATTGTCGGCAAACGCCCTGGCGGCGAGATCGAGCTCACATTTCATCTTGCCGAAGAAAGTCTTGAAACGGCCTTGTCCCGGCATGGGGCGATGCCCTTGCCACCATACATTGCGCGTCGCCGACCGGCTGACGAGCGGGACAAGACAACCTACCAGACCGGATATGCGAGTGATGATGCCAAATCAGTTGCCGCGCCCACGGCGGGCTTGCATTTCACGCAGCGGCTGCTTGCGCGCGTCGAGGCCGCAGGTCTCATCAGAGAAACAGTGCGTTTGCATGTCGGCCTCGGCACCTTTTCGCCGCTCGAACAGAGCCAGCTTGACGCGGGCAGGTTGCACGAGGAATGGCGGCGTGTGTCTGCTGAAACGGCAAATCGCCTCAACCATGTTCGCGCATCCGGCAGGCGATGTGTCCCTGTTGGGACCACGGCGCTGCGTTGTCTAGAAAGTGCCTGTACGAGCGCGGGTGTGATCGAGCCGGTGACTGGGCCGACCGACATTTTCCTTAGGCCGGGCGATACGCTTACGGCAACCGACGCACTGGTTACAAATTTCCATTTGCCGCGCTCCAGCCTGTTCATGCTGGTTTGTGCGCTGGCCGGGACCGACATCATGCAGGCCGCCTATCGTCATGCCATTGATGAAGGCTACCGGTTTTACTCTTATGGCGATGCTTGCCTGATCCTGCCCTGATTAGTTCTGCTGTCCGGCTTTCAGGACATAGCCGCTCGCGGTCACGTCAAACATCTTTGAGATGTCCGGGTGGGCCACTTGAACGAGCGCCTCTTCGGCCACCAAGTTTTGCTCCGATACATAAGCGACATAATGTGTGCGCTCATTTTCGGCGAACAGATGATAGTAAGGTTGGTCCTTTGACGGGCGCACCTCTTCCGGAATGGCGTCGTACCACTCATCCGTATTGGCAAAAACCGGGTCCACATCGAAGACAACACCGCGAAAATCGAACATGCGATGGCGGACAACTTGGCCAATCTGGTACTTGGCTGTGCGTGTCGGGATGGCATTGTGCAGGACGTCGCCGGATCGCACATCGCTCGATACGGGCGCGTCGGCAGCTTTTCGCTTGCGGCGAAAAAGGCGACTAAAGAAGTTCCGTCGTTGGCCCATGGACAAACCATGTGCTACATATTTTGCCAGCAAACAAGATTTGGGCCGCACATGGCTGACAAAAAAAAGCGCGGGGCGGGCGAGTCGGCCGGCCGTTCCGGCGCACGCAGACGTGCCCCGCTCTATGCGGCGGTCGATCTGGGAACCAATAATTGCCGGCTTCTCATCGCCGCGCCGCAGCGTGATCGCTTTGCCGTGGTCGACTCCCATTCGCAGATTGCGAGACTGGGCGAAGGTCTGGCGGCGACCGGGCGCCTGTCTGATGAAGCGATCGAACGGGCGATGGATGCGCTCGGCAAAATCGCCGCGAAGCTGAAAGCCAAGAAAGTTGCTTACGTCCGCTGTATCGCGACAGAGGCCTGCCGCCGTGCCAGCAACGGGCGAGACTTTATCGCCCGGGTGCGTGAAGAAACGGGCCTGACCTTCAAGATTATCGACGCCGAGGAAGAGGCCTTTCTCGCGCTGGTGGGATGTCACAATCTGATCGCCGAAGAAGCTAGCCATGTCCTTGTGCTGGATATTGGCGGCGGGTCCACGGAGCTGTCGCTGGCGCGCGCTGACCCGGTTCACGCTGGCGGCTTGCAGGCCCTGCTTGAAAACCCGCCCATCGAATGCTGGAAAAGTCTTCCGATTGGCGTTGTGACCCTGACGGAGGCGTTTAGCCATCTGCCGGAGGCAGACGCCTATCCGGCGATGCTCGCCCACGCCAAACAGTTGATCAATGAGTGGGATCGGGCCGAGGATATTCGCAATTTCTTTCGTGCGGGCCAGGCGCATATGATTGGCACGTCAGGGACAATTACATGTCTGACCGGGGTTCATCTCGGCCTGTCCAAATACCGCCGTGACAAGGTCGATGGCCAGTGGATGACGGAGAAACAAACAACCAAGACAATTAAGAAGCTCGTTGATGCCGGTTTGGACGGGCGAGGGAAATTCCCGACCATTGGCGAAGATCGCGCGGGACTTATGTTGGCCGGCTGCGCCATTATAGAGGCGGCTTGGACGCTGGCGCCGAACGGGCGAATGCGTGTCGCTGATCGCGGCTTGCGAGAAGGGCTGCTGCTTTCAATGATGAAGGGGCCCAAGAAAAAGCCGCGTCGGCGTAGCAAGCGGCGCAGGCGTGGATCAGGCGGACGGAGCAACGGTTCGCCTGTGGAGGCGCGCCATGACGGATGACGAAAAGCGCCGCTGGAAAGGGCCCGCTGACAGTCAGGCCAATAAACCGGGCTCTGGCCGGCGAATGGGTGAGCGCAAGGTGACCGCTTACAATGCCAAGTCGGAGAGTTCGAAAAAGTGGATCGAGCGCCAGCTCTCCGACCCTTATGTTCAGAAAGCCAAGTCAGATGGCTATCGCGCTCGGGCAGCCTACAAGCTGCTTGAGATCGATGAGCGGGCAGGGCTCCTACAGCCAGGCCAACGGGTGGTGGATCTTGGATGCGCGCCGGGCGGTTGGCTGCAAGTTTGTCTGCGCCGCGGCGTGAAGGAACTTGTCGGCATTGACTTGCTGGAGGTCGAGCCGGTGGTCGGCGCGCATATCGTCCAGGGTGATGTGAACAATGACACCGACGTGGCGGCCATGATGGAAGGACTGTCCGGCCCGCCGGATCTGGTCTTGTCTGATATGGCGGCAAATACGACGGGACATCGACAGACTGATCATTTGCGTACAGCTACGCTCGCGGACATGGCGCTGCACTTTGCCGAGTCACATCTTGTCAGCGGCGGGACGTTTTGCAGCAAAGTGTTTCAGGGCGGCGCCACGCCAGATATGATGGCGCGGCTGCGCGACCAGTTTAAAGCCGTCAAACA
Source organism: Pseudomonadota bacterium (assembly GCA_039026135.1). GTDB lineage: Bacteria > Pseudomonadota > Alphaproteobacteria > Caulobacterales > Hyphomonadaceae > Henriciella. The sequence continues at coordinate 14,304 of JBCCMX010000044.1, forward strand.
TATCAAGCCGCCCGCCAGCCGCGCAGGCTCACCAGAGATCTTTGTCGTGGCCCTTGGGTTTCGCGGGTGAGCCGGGGCGCTTTCGCGGCTTTGTTGATGGCGCTGGCCCTGGTTTATGTGGCCTGCTTCATCGTCGGCGCGCCAAGCTGGAATGATTCG
>JBCCMX010000045.1:0-14263 GCA_039026135.1 Pseudomonadota bacterium
ATAGGCATAGTGGCGCGGCGTCAGGCGCAGGCCACTTTCCGGCACAAGATCAAGATGCGGGTCATGCGGCGGGGTCAGGTGCGTGTGCACCGCGTCCATCACCTGCTCATATTGGTGCGGCCCGGTGACGGCGAGCACGTTGGGGTGCACCTTTTGGATGACGTCTGGCTGGGCGCCAAGACAGCCGGTCACGATCACTTTGCCATTCTCTTCAATCGCCTCGCCAATCGCTTCGAGGCTCTCATCGCGCGCACTGTCCAGAAACCCGCACGTATTGACCAGGACGAGATCGGCGCCGGCATAGTCCGGGCTGATCTGATAGCCCTCGGCGCGCAGCCGCGTCACGATCCGCTCGCTATCGACCAGCGCTTTAGGACAGCCCAGCGACACAAGGCCGACTTTCGGCGGCGCCTTTGGCCGGACGGGGGCAGGGCGGGCAAGGGTGGTCGTCATGTCCGCGCTGTTATACCGTGGCGCATGGTTTGAAAAGGAGCCGCCATCATGGATGAAGGCCAGCGTGCGCCGAATGTGAAGCGCCTGCGGATGGTCGCCCTGTCCGCCGCTTTTACAGCCTTGCTTGGTGGGCTCGCCTTCTGGCTTCAGATCGAGGCGGGCGGCGGCATGGGCTGGGTCGGCTGGCTGATTATCGCGACGCTGACGATGATCATCTACGGTATCAGTTTCTTTGTCGGGGTGCGTGCATTCGAAAACACGCTCGAACAATTCATTGTCTCAGACACGTTCAAGAAAAAGAACAAGTGGATTGATGTCGAGACTGAAACGCGCATCAGCCAGGACAGGCAGACCGATATGTGGGTCAAACACTATGTCTTTGCGCGCACCATGCTCGCCATGGGCATCCTGCCGCTACTGGCCTGCATTTACCTGTTCTGGATACTCTGACGACGCGGCCTTCGCCTATGTGGAAAGCCAGGTTTGAAACTGATGCTCGGCGAGGTCCAGCCGGTCCTTGCCGACCTCATCTGCGGTGACAGGCCGCAGGGCACGCAGCGCAGCCAGCGCCGCATCTGGCGCCAGGCCCGACCGGCGCAGGATCGCATAAGCGGCAAAGCCTGTGCGGTGCAGACCGGCCGAGCAATGCAGGTAGATCACGGCGTTCTCATCGCGCCCCTCAATCTCGTCGATCAGCGCGAACAGGCTGCCAAGGTCGACGCTTTTGAGCGTGTCGATATGGCCGCCATCAATCGGAAAATGGTGCCAGTGTGCGCCAATGGATTTGGCGAGACCTTGAAGACTAAACGGTTGCTCACGCGCGGACAAAAGCGTGACAATGTCTGTCACACCTTGTGCCTGAATGGTCTGAACCGATTTTTTCCCGTGGCGCGGACCAAGGATAAACTGCAAAGTGCGCGAGGCCCTAGGCGGCTTCCATTTCAATGCCTTTTTCAGACATGAAATCGCGCAGCTCGCCGCTTTCGAACATTTCCTTGATAATGTCGCAGCCGCCGACAAACTCGCCTTTGACATAAAGCTGCGGAATGGTCGGCCAGTCAGAATAAGCCTTGATGCCTTCGCGCACATCCTGATCGTCCAGAACGTTCACGGCCTGATACGCGATGCCAAGATAATCGAGCACCTGCACGACAACCGACGAGAAGCCACACTGCGGGAAAGTCGGCGTGCCTTTCATAAATAGCAGTACGTCATTGCCTTTGACGGCTTGACCGATAGAGGCTTGGATATCGTCTGACATTGGCATTCTCTCAGTTTGCATTCTGTCTTACACCGCAAATGGGGCGCATGCCGGTCCAATCAAGTCCGGTTATTCAGCCTCTTTAAGCACCTGCTCGCGAGCTACGGGCAGTAACTCGGCCATATGGTCGCGGATACGCGTGTCCGTGCGGTCGATGCCGGCTTTTTCGAGGTCCGCCTGCACTTTGCGGAAAACATCATCGTCGCCCGGCTCTTCAAGGTCAGACAGAACAACCGTTTTCGCATAGGCTTCGGCATCGGCGCCGCTTAAGCCCATCAGTTCTGCAGCCCACAGTCCCAGCATCTTGTTGCGCCGCGCCATCACTTTGAATTCTGTGGCTTGATCGAGGGCGTATTTTGCTTCTTCTGCGCGTTCGCGATCATCAAATGAGGACATAGCACCAGCCTTTATCTGTCGAGAATATTCTGTTCCTCTAGGGATATAGGGTTTGTCCGCAAAGCCGCGCAAGCCTGTAATGGCGGAATATTTGGCAGTGCGAGCGTACTTCTCTTTTGCGTCCGCTCGCGGCTTGGCGTATGGGAAGCGCTTGATTCCTCGCTGGCGCCCGATTTGGCGCGCGCCAGATGCACCGGAGGCCGAGACATGACGCGCAAGCGTATGATTTACGAGGGCAAGGCAAAGATCCTTTATGAAGGGCCTGAGCCCGGCACGCTGATTCAGTATTTCAAGGATGATGCGACCGCTTTCAACGCGGAAAAACGCGCTGTGCTCGACGGAAAGGGCGTGCTGAACAACCGGATCAGTGAGTTTATCATGACCCGGCTGAGCGCGGTGGGTATTCCCAATCACTTTATCAAACGCCTGAATATGCGTGAGCAGCTGATCAAGAAAGTGGAGATCATTCCGCTTGAGGTGATTGTCCGTAATGTTGCCGCTGGCACCATGGCCAAACGCCTCGGACTGGATGAAGGCACAGCGCTGCCCAGAGCGATTGTCGAGTTTTGTCTGAAAAATGATGAGCTTGGTGACCCGCTTGTTTCAGAAGAGCATATTGCGGCCTTCAACTGGGCTACACCCCAGGAAATGGACGAGCTGATCGCCCTGTCTTTGCGGGTGAATGATTTCATGTCGGGCCTGTTCGCGGGCGTCGGTATTCGCCTGATCGATTTCAAGCTGGAATTTGGACGTCACTTTGATGGCGACATTCAACGCACAATCCTGGCCGACGAAATCAGCCCCGACAGCTGCCGGCTGTGGGACATTGAGACCGGCGACAAGCTCGACAAAGACCGGTTTCGCCGTGATCTTGGTGGGGTCACCGAAGCCTATTCCGAGGTCGCGCGCCGGCTTGGCATCATCAAGGAATCAAAAGCAGGTGCCGAGATTGTCGACATCAATGGAGGTGTCAAATGAAGGCCATTGTCCATGTCGGTTTGAAACCCGGCGTGCTGGACCCGCAAGGCAAGGCTGTCGCTGACACGCTCGGGCGTATGGGCTTTGCCGAGGTTGAAGGCGCCCGGATCGGCAAAGTGATCGAGCTGGATCTGGTGGGACTGTCGGAGGCTGAAGCAAAGGCGCGTGTCACCGAAATGTGTGAGACGCTGCTCGCCAATACGGTGATTGAAAGCTATCGGGTCGAACTGGTCGACTAAAGCGCCGCGCTTGATAAACTCCCCGAAACAAGGGAGGTGCCCAATGCTGAAAATGACATTTTGTTTGCACCGTCAGCCACATCTGACGCGTGAAGAGTTTCATAAATACTGGCTTGAGGAGCATGGACCGTTGGTCGCCAAACATGCCGGGGCCCTGGGCATCATTCGCTATGTTCAGAACCATGCCCACACCAGCAAAGTGAACACTGCCATGCAGGCAACCCGTGGCGGTCTCAACGAGATGTATGACGGCATTGCCGAGGCGTACTTTGAAAGCTGGGAGAGCTTTTTTGAACTCTCGAGCACAAAAGAAGCGGCCGCCGCCAGTGCGATACTGATTGAAGACGAGCAAAAATTTATCGACTTTTCGCGCTCCCCGCTCTGGTTCAATGAGCAGCATATTATCCTGGACGAGACGTAGCTTTTTGCGCCGCGCGTCACCCTGTATTAGAGGTGGATCAATCTGAACAGCTGTTCATGATTGTTTTTATTGAACTTTTTTCGACGGATTGGTGCGGCCTCCACGTTCAAGCTGCATACGAACACATGGAGGATCGTATCATGAAACTGATTGCACTGACCGCTATTGTTGCGCTTTGCGCCCCCGTCGCCTTGGCTGGCCCGGCCGAAAAGATTGGCCGTATCGACCATCGCCTCGACCGATTGGAACGCCAGGGCAAGATCGCGCCTGGCAGCCGCGCTGATTTTGCAGAAAACCGTTTTGATCGGATCGAAGACAAGATTGACCGGCGCGAGGACTATCGCGACCGCCAGGTCACCCACGGCCCGCGCGATCTGCTTGAAGATCGCCTGGACCGGGCTGAAAATGTCATTGATCGCCGCGAAAACCGCTGGGATCGCCGCCGCTAGTTGCACGCGCTCAACACAAGAAAATGGCGGCGCCGACGACACAAGGCACCGCCACTTTTGTCTGATTTGCTCTGGCTTTAGGCTTCGGCCATCGCCTTTTCGAAATTCTCGGCCACCGCATTCAGGAAGCCTTCTGTCGTCAGCCATTCCTGAACCGGGCCGACGAGCAGGGCGAGGTCTTTCGTCATCTGGCCGTTCTCCACCGTATTGACGATGGTGTCCTCGAGCAGTTTGGCAAACTGGATCACTTCAGGCGTCTCGTCCATCCGGCCGCGATGATAAAGACCCTGCGTCCAGGCATAGATCGACGCGATGGAGTTGGTGGAGGTTGCCTCACCTTTCTGATGATTGCGGTAATGGCGGGTGACCGTGCCATGGGCCGCCTCGGCTTCCACCGTATTGCCATCCGGGGTCATCAGGACCGATGTCATCAGGCCGAGCGAGCCATAGCCCTGCGCGACAGTATCTGACTGGACATCGCCATCGTAATTCTTACAGGCCCAGACATAACCGCCAGACCATTTCATCGCCGCCGCGACCATGTCATCGATCAGGCGGTGCTGATACTCGCCGCCAAACTCATCAAACGCCTGCTTGAATTCGGTTTCAAACACCTCCTGGAAGATGTCTTTGAAGCGGCCATCATATTTTTTCAGAATGGTATTCTTGGTCGAGAGATAGACCGGCCATTTGCGCTGAAGACCGTAATTCATACAGGCGCGGGCAAAGTCCCTGATCGACTGGTCCAGATTGTACATGCCCATGGCGATGCCGGCCTCAGGGAAGTCGAACACTTCTTCCTCAATTGTATCGCCGTTTTCACCTTCCCATTTCATGGTCAGCTTGCCCTTGCCGGGCACAAGAAAGTCAGTCGCTTTATACTGATCGCCAAAGGCGTGGCGGCCTACGACGACCGGTTGGGTCCAGCCAGGCACCAGGCGCGGAATATTGTCGATCACAATCGGCTCGCGGAAGACAACGCCGCCAAGAATGTTGCGGATTGTGCCGTTCGGGCTGCGCCACATTTTTTTCAGGCCAAACTCTTCGACGCGCGCTTCGTCGGGGGTAATCGTGGCGCACTTGACGGCCACGCCGTATTTCTTTGTCGCTTCAGCTGAATCAATCGTGATCTGGTCGTCGGTCTCGTCACGCTTCTGGATCGACAGGTCGAAATATTTCAGATCGACATCAAGATAGGGCAAGATCAGCCGGTCTTTGATCATCTGCCAGATGATCCGCGTCATTTCATCCCCGTCCATCTCCACGATCGGGTTTTTGACCTTGATCTTTGCCATGCTGAGTTTCCTTTGCCGATTGTGCTTTTCGCTGCCCTATAGCAGTCCCAGCTCTGCCGTCAAAAGACATCTGGTATGCAAATCAGGGACGGTGGCAATCACGCCGGCGCGCGCGCAGCTGTCAGTGTTTACCAGCAAAGTATTCGAGTTAAGATTCACGTGCCTGAAGCGTGACGGCAAAGTAAAAAATTACATTTATGAAATAAAAAAACTTCCCGAGGTTTTTCTATTTGGGCTGCCTTGTATTTGCGCTGCACCCCCAAAAGCGCAGGCCGCAATGGCCATGTGCTCTGCTTTACCCGGCTTGACGAGGCCGCGGGCCTTGAGCTTAACCAGGCGTGTGGGAAGGGGATGCATTTGACACATGAGCTTGCTCAGAAAGCCTGGTATAAGGTCGGCGACTACCGCGTCGAAGTTATCTGCGACAGGCTGGATTCGCTTGAAAACCTTGGATTATCGCCGCGCGAAGCGCAGGTCGTGCACTGTTTCGCACTTGGCAATTCCGGTCCGCAAGTCGCAGAGATTATGGGGATTAGTCCGCATACGGTCGGGTCGTTCAAGCGCCGGATCTTCGATAAGCTTGGTGTGAAGACCATGGCTGGGGCGACATCTATACTTGTGGCGCATTTTGTCGGCGGCGAGATTTTACGTCTGAGACCCGGCGAAGAGATACCCGATATGGTCGAGGAGCCCCATACCGAGGATCTCACCGGCATAGCTGAGAATTGACCAGGGCGGTGAGATCAGGCAGGTGCCAGCGATGCTGAATCGCCCGCCCGCCATCATTCTTCATACCCCACAGCTCGGTGAAAATATCGGCGCGGCCGCCCGTGTCATGCTGAATTTCGGACTGACGGACCTGCGGCTGATCAGCCCCCGCGATGGCTGGCCGAACCCGGCGGCCGATCCGCTGTCGGCTGGCGCGCTCGATGGCGGGGTCACCGTTTCGGTGTTTGAGACGCTTAAGGCGGCCTTTGGGGATCTGACCTATCTGTTTGCCGCCACAGCCCGGCCGCGGGGCATGGAAAAGCCGGTGATGGGCGCAGCGGAGGCGGCGCAGCATCTAGCCCAAGCTGATCGCCGGGCCGGCATTGTGTTCGGGGCGGAAAATCACGGCTTGCCGAGCGATGTCGTGGCGATTTGCGATGTCATCCTGACCTATCCCGTCAATCCGGATTTTGCCTCGCTGAACCTGGCACAGGCTGTTGCGGTCTTTTGCGGCGCATGGGGCGAGCAACGCGGCGCAATCGGTCGGTGGCAAGGCGAGAAGCAGGGCGTTGGCGCGCTTGCCGACAAGGCCGACCTGATGCGTATGTTTGAGCATTTTGAAGATGAGCTGGACCGCGCCGGTTATTTCTACCCGCCAGACAAAACGCCCTTGATGAAAACAAATCTGCGCAATGCCTTTGTGCGCGGTGAATGGACAGAGCAGGAAGTGCGCACGTTTCGCGGCGCCATCAAAGCCCTGGCGCTGGGGCGCGGTCATGCGCGCATTCAGCGAAAGCCCTAAGGGTCTGGCGCGCCAAGCCGGGCGCCGGGAATGTTGGCGGTGGCGAGCCGGTTGGTGATGGCTTGTCCTGTCGCGGCATAGTCCTGCTCGGCGCGGGTTGCGGCGCTATTACACTGACGGTGCAATCGGCCAGCATAGGCAAAGCCGGAATTGAACCCATCAATCATTGATTGGCGCAGGCCCCCCGGGCCAGGCGCCTCCATGTCGAGCAGGCGAACCATATGCCGGCGCCAGTATTGATCCGCATTGCCATTGCACAGCACGCGAATGCCATGCGCCCGTCCAAGCGTATCGGCCAGCGCAATCACATCGCGCATATAGTCCTGATCGCGGATCATGCTCTGGGCGTGCGCGCGGCCTGAAAAGGCCGCCAGCATGCCCGCCAGCGCCACGGCGCAGGTAATTGTTGCAAAATGACGTGCTGTCATGGGTTTAGGTTTCCATAGCGCTTACAAATATCTGCGGCGACACACCAGCTTCGTCAATTGATTTGGCAAGAGTGCGGCAAACCGGTGACAACACATCTTCGTGCGCTCGCACCGATACCGGTCAAAAGTGTGCTAGGATAGCCCTCAGCCAAGGTCCGCAGTTAAGAAAAGAGACCCATGATCAAAGCCTTGACCCTCTCCGCCCTTGTTACGCTGGGTTCGGGCACGGCCATTGAAAGCATGGCCGATACCCCGCCAGCGCCTGCCTATCTGGCGTCTGAAACGCTCTCGCGACAAAGCATGGTGCTTGAAGTGAAGGTCGCCGGCCAATCCGGTGAGGCGACAATTGATACCGGCGCGACGCTGGCTGTGGTCGATGCAGCGCTGGTGCCGCATATTGATCCCGATGGGATCGATCAATCAGTCTCGGTCATCGGCATTGGTGGGCGCCGGGACTATAAGATGGTCGATCTTCCCAGCCTGGTTGTCGGCGGCATCGAGATTGGACCGCTGCGCGCTGCGCTGAATACATCAAAGCGGTTTCCGGGGCCGAAAACGGTTATCCCGACGCGCGCTTTTGCCGGCCGGACGGTCGACATCGATTTTCGGTCCGGCGCGCTAAAGACCTATGATACCGATCCGGCGCGCGTGCGGCGCGCTTTTACCTGCCGCATGCCCTATGAAGAGATTGCAGGCCTGCCCTTTGTCGACATCTCGATGAATGGCCGGCGGGCAAAGGCGCTGATCGATACGGGCGCGGAGGTCAGCCTGATCAATCCAGCGCTTGCAAGAGCAGCGCGCACGCGTCTCGTCGAAGGGGTCACCCGGCGATTGTTCGGGGCCGATCTGCAACCCGGGCTGGCAAGTGTACGGCGCGCGCGCAAAATGTTTGTTGGCCGCCACCAGTTTGAAGATTTTCTCATTATTTCAACGCCGTCCTCCTTTTTTGAGGAGGTTGGCCTTGGCGATCAGCCAGTGATGGTCATGGGGCGCGATATGTTGAAGAATTTCCGGATACAGATCGACAGAGCGAAGGGCACGGTCAATTTTGTCCGCCCGCTTCGCCCGGGCGAGGCAAGCCCCAAGCTGACGGGCTATCCACGCGTCGTGGGCTTGCGCTCAAGGTGTTTCTAGCAAAAAGGGCTGCCTGACATCCGCCGGGCAGCCCTCTTGATTCTTGTTGGCGGAGCTTATTGAACGGTTTCTTCTTCAACCGCCTCAGCTGCATCCTCAACCAATCCATCGACCAGATCAGAGGCATCTTCAGCAACATCATCTGCCGCATCTGTGGCTGCATCGACAGCGCCATCCACCACGTCAGCGGCTTCTTCAACGGTCTCTTCTGCAGCTTCTGTGGTCACGTCAGCAGCTTCTTCAGCCGCGTCCACAGTTTCTTCAACGGCCTCTTCGACAGTTTCGACCACGTCAGCAGGTGCTTCTTCTGCCTGATTACAAGCGGCCAAACCACCAATGGCAGCGGCTGCAACGAATAGTTTAATCTTAGTCATGGAGTTACTCCCCTTTTCGAACGCCAGCGTCGGCGCAGTAGCACATACCATAAGTCTGCGTCAGATCACTGAAAAAAAGCACAATCTATTCACAAGCTTAGGTCATCTGCCTCTGCCTGCGCAAAGCTAACGAAATCTTATCAAGCTGTGCCTGATACTTGTGCATATGCGTGCGGGTTCTTGAAACCGGCCACAGATGCTGCAAGGTCTCCGCAATGCTTAGAGTTGTTTTTGCTGTCTTATTTTGCGTGTCTCTGCCCATCGGGGCGGCTTCGCAGGCGTATCAGAAGCTCAGCGCCGCTGAGCTCAAATCGCAATTCTATGGTGTGACCCTGTTTGGCGAAACGGCGCGTTCCGGTCTTCCCTGGCGCGAATGCATCGCGCAAAATGGCGATACGCAGTATGCTTTCGAGGGGGAAAAGAAGGCCGGAAAACTGCTGATTACCGACGATTCGCGGGCCTGTTTCATCTATGATTCGGGGCCAAGCTGCTTTGATGTGTTCAAGAATGGCGACACATATCTGCTGACCGGCACAGCCGACTTTAAGGTCAACCGTGTCGAGCCGGGCGTCAAAGCCTGCCACGAGAGCCAGTCAATCAGCTAATCTGTCATCCAGTCGGGTGGTGTGAACGCGAAGCCAAGATCGCTGGCCACCTGCTCATGGGCGATATGGCCGTCTGCAACCGTGAGGCCTCTGGCAAGATGCGGGTCCGACAAGATTGCCTCGCGCACGCCCTTATTGGCAATATCCATCACGAAGGGCAGCGTGGCATTGTTCAGCGCATAGGTTGACGTACGCGGCACCGCGCCAGGCATATTCGCCACGCAATAGTGCAGAATGCCATCAACCTCGAAAATCGGATCATCGTGGGTGGTCGGCCGCGAGGTTTCAAAACAGCCGCCCTGATCAATGGCGATATCGACCAGAACCGCGCCGGGCTGCATTTGCGAAAGCTGCGCGCGGCTGACCAGTTTCGGCGCCGCAGCGCCAGGAATCAGCACCGCACCGATGACCAGGTCGGCCTCGCTGACGGCGGCATCAAGGCTCGCCCGCGTCGAATACATGGTCTTCACAGCGCCATTAAATTGCGCATCAAGTTCAGCAAGGCGCTGCTGGTTGCGATCAAAGACGGTGACATCGGCGCGCATGCCAACGGCGATCTCGGCGGCATTGGTGCCCGAAACCCCGCCGCCAATGATCACCACTTTGGCCGGCATAACGCCCGGAACCCCGCCCAGCAGGATCCCGCGCCCGCGGCGGGTCTTCATCAATGTCCAGGCCGCGACCTGCATCGACATGCGTCCGGCCACCTGGCTCATCGGTGTCAAAAGCGGCAGGCGCCCGTTGTCATCGGTCACGGTCTCATAGGCGATGGCAAGACATCCCGAACCCATCAGACCGTCTGCCTGCACCGGGTCTGCGGCAAGATGCAGATAGGTGAATAGCGTGTGATCCGGCGTCAGCCTGGCGGTCTCGCTGGGCTGGGGCTCCTTGACTTTGACAATCAGTTCGCTGGCGTCAAACACCGCGTCGGCATCTGGCAGAATCTGTGCGCCGACACGCTCATAATCAGCGTCATGAAAGCCCGAGCCAAGCCCAGCGCCGGCCTCGATACGGATCTGATGGCCCGCGCGCGCCAGCTCGCCAACGCTTTCCGGGGTCAACCCGACGCGGAATTCCTGTTTCTTGATCTCCGCAGGAACACCGATCTGCATGGCGCCGCTCAATCGTTGCGCAGCGAGTAACCGGCCGAGCGAACGGTGCGAATGGGGTTGTCGCCGCCCTGGCTCATCAGCGCCTTGCGCAGGCGGCCAATGTGAACATCAACGGTGCGCGCTTCGACATAGACGTCAGAGCCCCACACCCCGTCGAGCAATTGCTCGCGAGAGAAGACACGGCCGGGATGCTGGGCGAAATATTCCAGCAGTCGGAACTCTGTCGGGCCAAGATGGATATCCTTGTCGGCGCGGGTTACGCTATGGGTCGTGCGATCAATCGCTATGTCGCCAATGGAAATCGTGTCTTCCATCAGGGCCGGGCGAATGCGGCGCAGCACCGCGCGCACACGGGCCATCAACTCATTCGTCGAGAATGGCTTGGTGACATAATCATCAGCGCCGGTTTCGAGCCCTCGCACGCGGTCTGCTTCCTCGGTTTTCGCCGTCAGCATGATAATGGGCAGGTTGGCTGTATCATGGCGCGAGCGTACGCGGCGACAGATTTCAATCCCCGACACTTTCGGCAACATCCAGTCAAGCAGCATGAGATCGGGCACACGCTCGTTCAGCAGCAACATGGCCTCATCGCCATCATTCGCAGTCGCCGTCTCATAGCCTTCCGACTCAAGGTTGTAGCGCAGCAGTTCCGAGACAGATGTCTCATCCTCGGCAATGACGACAAAAGGTTTCATGATGTAATTTCCTTACTCTGTGCGGCGTCGATCGCACGGCGTTCTGCCTTTGAAAGAACCGGTTCTCCCGTTGCAATGAAGTAGACGACCTTCGCAATATTGCTGCAATGGTCGCCAATGCGTTCAAGATTTTTCACGATGAACAAGAAGTTCGATCGCGCATCAAGCTGTTCAGGATCTTCGATCATATAGACCAGCATGGATCGCAGCAGCGCATTATAGTGGCTGTCAATATCATCGTCCTGTTCGACCACGCTCATCGCGGTGGCCGCATCCCCGCGCGCATAGGCATCCAGCGCGATACGCAGCTGGCGTGAAACCGCCTGTCCCATCCGCTCGACCCCGTGCAGGGCGGCGCGATTATCCTCCTGCGTGATGGCGAAGCTCCGCTTGGCGATATTCTTTGCAAGATCACCAACGCGCTCAATCGCATTGGCAAGCTTGATGGCGCCGATGACCTGACGCAGGTCGGCCGCCAGTGGCTGGCGCAGCGCCAACAGACGGATGACCTCGCGTTCGCACTCGGTCTCCTGGGCATCGAGTTCAGCGTCCCGGTCGATCACCGTCTGCGCAAGCGCCGTATCACGTGTCACAACGGCGCGGCAGGCGTCGCGAATCATCGCTTCTGCCAGGCCGCCCATGCCCAGCAGATCGGCCGACAACTGTTCGAGTTCATCGGTAAAGGCACTGACGATGTGTTGTTCCATAAAGTCTCCGTCTACGGACCCTACCCAAATCTGCCGGTAATATAATCCTGCGTGCGTTTGTCCGCCGGATTGGTGAATATGGTTTCAGTATCCCCTAATTCGATCAAATTGCCGAGGTGAAAAAAAGCCGTTCTTTGCGAGACCCTGGCAGCCTGTTGCATCGATTGGTTGACGATGACAATGCAAAATCGCTCGCGCAACTCGTCGATCAATTCTTCAATCCTGGATGTGGCGATCGGATCCAGCGCCGAGCAGGGCTCATCCATCAGGATCACTTCAGGGCTGACAGCGATTGCGCGGGCAATACATAGCCGCTGCTGTTGACCGCCCGACAGGCCGGTGCCCGGCGAGGACAGACGATCTTTGACCTCGTCCCACAGTCCGGCGCGTCGCAGCGATGTTTCGACAATCTCGTCAAGCTCGCTGCTGTCGGCGGCCAGTCCGTGGATCCGCGCGCCATAGGCGATATTGTCATAGATCGATTTTGGAAACGGGTTCGGTTTCTGGAACACCATGCCAACGCGGGAGCGCAGAAGCACCGGATCAATGGACGGGTCATTGATATCGGCGCCCTCCATGAAAATCTGCCCATCGACCCGGGCGATATCAATCGTGTCATTCATCCGGTTCATGCACCGCAGGAAGGTCGACTTACCGCAACCCGACGGCCCGATCAGCGCGCTGACCGCCTTGTCGGGAATGGTCATGGTGACATCGAAAATCGCCTGCTTGTCACCGTAATAAACGTTGACGTTCCGGCAATCGATCTTGATATCGCCCATATCGGCAGAGAGCGAATTGGTCACCGTTTCGGTCGAACTTGTATCTGCCATAATTACCATCTCCGCTCGAATTGGCGGCGCAGGAACACCGCTGCGAGGTTCATCAGAACCAGAAAGATCAGCAGGATCACGATCGCCGCCGCCGTCATCGGCTCCCACGCGCGTTCTGCCCCTGTCGACCATTTAAAGATCAGCACGGGCAGGACGGTCGACTCATCTCCCGGTCCGCTCGGCACATCGGCGACAAACGCCACCATTCCGATCAGCAAAAGCGGCGCGGTCTCGCCCAGTGCGCGCGCCATGCCGATAATCGATCCTGTCATGATGCCCGGCGCGGCCAGCGGCAGTACATGGTGAAAAATCGACTGGGTCTTGGAGGCGCCAAGGCCGAGCGCAGCTGTGCGGATCGATTGTGGTACTGATTTCAGGGCCGCGCGCGAGGCAATGATGACGGTCGGCAGCACCAGAAGGCCAAGTACCAGCCCGCCGACAAAGGGCACAGATCGGGGCATGCCAAACGCGTTGAGAAACACTACCGCGCCCAACAATCCAAATACAATCGACGGCACCGCCGCAAGGTTGTTGATATTGACCTCAATCATGTCGGTCAGCCGGTTCTTGGGCGCAAACTCTTCAAGATATATCGCCGCCAGAATACCAATCGGGATCGCAAAAAAGGCCGTAATCAGCATGGTGAAAAAGGAGCCGAGGATCGCCGCGGCTGCGCCGGCAAGCTCGGGATAGGTGCTGTCGGCATTGGTCAGCAATGTGGTGTTCCAGCCGCGCGAGATGCGCCCGTCTTCCTCAAGGCGCGTGATCCAGGCAATCTGGCGGTCGGAAATCACCCGTTTGCTTTCCGGTGCGCTCAGCACCATCGCCCTAAAGGGTGTGCCGGCCTGCTCGCCGGTCTGGATCGGTCCGGTCAGATAGGTCATGATCACCGAGGCGCCCGAGAGTTCGTCCAGCGAAAACCAGGTCTCCCCCAGCCGAATGATGAGTCCTGGCCGATTGTCCTCCGGCACCTCCCAGAGCGCGCGTAAAATCGGAAACTCCGCCGTTCCTGCATCGCTGAGCACGTATTGGCCCGTCTCGCTCAATCCAAGCCGGCCGGGCGCGCCTGCATCAATCCAGCGGCGTTTGGTAATGGCGCCTTTCAGGTAGAGATCGAGATCATCAGACAGCGCCAGTGAAAACGGCTGCCTGGTGCCGAGATATTCCGGGTTCTGTGCCACGCTGTGTGCCACGGGCAAGACCGCCAGACGGGTCACTAGGCCATAGAGATCGCGGCGAACCAGGCGGTCATCTGCGGCCTCGGGGACGCTTTCCAGCAGGTTTGCTTGTATCAGCTGATTGAACCCGCTGACATTGCTGGCAATCGCGTCGCTGTCTCTTGTGTCGCCGGCCGGAACAATGGTTGCGATATC
>JBCCMX010000046.1:0-13948 GCA_039026135.1 Pseudomonadota bacterium
AGCTTTTCGCCTTTCGTATTGGAAATCCACCGCTCCCAGACCCGCGAAACAGCAATATAAACAAGGCCGCCAGCCCCCAGCGCAACGAGATAGCCAAGTGCAGACTTGGTCAGCATCTTGCCAAGAACACCCTCGGTCGCCGCCCCGCCTGTCATCGCGAAAATGGTCAGGACAAGGAAAGTGGTTGAAACCGGAATGCCGTACCGGGTCAGGAAGAGCAGCACCAGCGGCGGCAGCGCGTGCCACCATTGCACGCCGCCTTCCGGATACGGGATCGAGTTAAGGCGCCCAAAGGCGATGTCGCCATCATAGACGAACCAGCCATATAGCATAACCGCAACGATGATCGAGCAGGCATAGAACCAAAGCGTGATCCATGAGCGTTGGCTATTGGACGACAGAAATGTCCCGAGCGTCTGGATCGCGTCATTCGCCACAATCGAGTAGGCCGCGAGCATGAAACCCACAATCGCAAACAGTTCATACCCGGCAAGGGACATGTCAAAGCTCCTTCTCGGCGATGCCAGCCGTCATTTGTCCCCGGCACAGCAATCATCAATGAGGTGTTACGCGCCCGGTCAGGAGCCTTTACAGGACCACTAGTCGATCCAATTTCGCCGATCAATGCATGAATAACAAAAAGTTCAGCCGCCCCCGCGCCAGCCAGCGCATCTATTCAAACTGCGCATAACTAAGTTTCGCCGCGCCTGCCTACTGGCGGGCGTTTCAGCCCTCATCTTGAGGTCAAGTTGAACAGAAAGGAGCGCGACCATGATTGAGATTCGCAGATTTTCCGACCTTGGCCACTTTCAGACCGATTGGCTGAATGCCAAGCATCACTTTTCCTTCGGCGGCTATTATGATCCAGCCCATATGGGACACGGCAAGCTGCGTGTATGGAATGATGATATCATCAAACCAAAGACCGGTTTTCCTACCCATGGACACCGGGACATGGAGATCATCACCTATGTGCGCACCGGCGCCATCACCCATAAGGATTCCATGGGCAATACCGGCCGCACGGAAGCCGGCGATGTCCAGGTCATGAGCGCCGGTACCGGCGTGCAGCATTCAGAATGGAACCATGAGGGCGAAGACACCACCCTGTTCCAGATCTGGATCGAACCGGCCAAGACAGGCGTGGCGCCCGGCTGGGGCGCGGCCAAATTCCCGAAGGCCGGCCGGTCCGGCAAATGGGCTGTTCTGGCCAGCGGTGATGCATCAAGCAAGGCCCTGAGCATTCATCAGGACGCCCATGTTCTCGGCGCAACGCTGAACGCGGGCGAAACGCTCGCCTATGAGGTCACAGCCGGCCGTTATGGCTACCTTGTTCTGACCGCCGGTCAGGTCGAGATTGACGGGCAGACGCTGGACGCGCGCGATGGTGCCGCGATCACCGGGCCGCAGGCCCTGACGATAACCGCCCGCCAGGACGCAGAAATCGTCTTTGTCGATACGGTCTGAACCACCGTTCACACCAGGTTGTGATTAGCCCTGATAGTCTGGCATGCTATAACGCAAACAGACTATCAGGGAGTTCGTCATGAAACTTTGGATTGCCGCCGCCTCTGCGCTTGCCCTGGCCCCCTTTGCCAGCGCCGTTGAGGTCAATGTCAGCTTCAGCGAGGATTTCTCCGAAAAACTGGCCGACGACTATGGCGAAAAAGAAGGTGAGTATCTTTCCAGAGAGATCACCGAAGATATCGAGGACGCGCTCACCGAAGCGGGTCTCTCACCAGCCCGTGTCGACGTCACCATTATCGACGCCAAGCCCAATCGGCCGACATTCGAACAGCTGACAGACCGGCCAAGCCTCAGCGCGACCAGGTCCCGGTCAATCGGCGGGATGGACCTTGTGGGCACAGCCTATGACGCCGATGGCAATGCGCTTGGCACAGAAAGCTATGACTGGTTTCAGTCCGATATCCGCAACACGATTGCGGCGGCCACCTGGACAGATGCCGAGCGGACATCCCGCCGGTTTGCAACCCGGCTGGCCGAAGCGCTCGAAAACTAGGCGAGATAGCGCCCACGCAACTGGTCAACTTTGGCCGCGCTGACGCCCAGCGTGTCGGCAAGATAGGCCTCGACGCTGCCCGAACGGGCCTCGATACTTGTCAGCGCCGCGTCGAGATAGATCGGCCGCACGCCGATAAAGGGGCGATAGACGTCGGCATCATAGTCGAGGCCGCTATTTTCATTGAACAGTTTCGCCATTGCCGGCAGGCGGGCCTCCACATTCGCGGCTGTATTGGTCAGTTCATAGTCTGCAAAAACCGCCTCGCGGTCGACGCCGAGCGCCATATGGGTCAGGGCGCAAAGGATACCGGTGCGATCCTTGCCCGCCGCACAATTGACCACGCCGGCGGCGCCCTCATTCAGCGCCAATAGCGCATCGAACCAGCCGGTATAGGCATCGACCAGTGCCTCGCGATACGGCGCGCCGATATAATATTCCACCATCCAGTTTTCCGCCTGCTCGGCATTCACGCTCACCTCGGACATGAAGTGCACATGCGGGGCCTCGCTCGGCTTGCCCTTATCGCTCAGAACCACATGGACGCCGTCTTGCGGCCAGCGATGGCCATGACGTTCACGCTCATCGGGGCGGCGCAAATCGGCCTGCACATTGATGTTGAGACTGTCGAGCTTGTCCATATCGGCCGGGCTCGCCTCACCAAACTGGGCGGAGCGATAAAACGTGCCGGGGACGATCTTGCGCCCGCCTGCCCCGTCATAACCGCCGAAGTCGCGAAAATTGAGCACCTTGTCAAACTCGATAATACGTTGGTCCATATTGGCCGCTCCTGCTGTTTGCCGGTCACTTATGCTGAACGGATGGCAAGGTCCAGCCGCTAGTGATGCGTGTTTGCGTTCGGTGCTGAGATATGGCGCTGCTCGCTGTAAATCGCAGCGATCAAATAGATGAAAGCAAGCCCTGTCGCCGCGCCAACCCCAGCAGCCACAATCGTCTGAACGATCAGCCCACTGACGCCCTCGGCAATCGCATTGAGGGACCCGCGCACAATCCAAACCGCCACTTGACCAATAAAGACCAGGCCCAGGATCGGCGGATATGTCCGGCGGGTGCGCGCGGCGCTTGTCTGCAGCGCCTCAACCGGCTGCTGGCTCTCCATCAACAGAATGGGCAGGGCGAGACAAAGCCAGGCCATCACGAAAAAGCCTGGAATGACCAGAAAGACAAAGCCGATGCTGGCGGCAAGATCGGCCACCGCCATCACGACAAAAATGTCGCCCAGTCGCCGGCGCAAGAGATCAGAGGACCGCGCCAGGCTGCGCTGGTCACCATCGAGCGCCAGCGCCATGGCCACCGCATAGAACGGCACGTTCAGCGCCCAGATTAACAGACCAAGGCCCATCTCAGTCTGCGTCTGCGCCAGAAGAATAACCGCGCTGAGCCCTGCCCACAGTCCGCCAAGGGGCACCAAATGCCTGGCATCGCGCCGCAGCATCCACTGCCAGCCCAAAAATACACGCCGGGGATCAAAGGCTTTCACAATACGGTCCTTAATGCCGGGCCAAACAGCCTAACGGAAAGGCGGCTCATCAAAGGCGCGCAGCTTGCGCGAGTGTAGGGCCGCGCCCTCGCTGGCAAGCTTTTCCAGGGTCGCAATGCCAATGCGGATATGTTCGCCAATCGCGCGCTCATAGAACCGGTTCGCCGCGCCCGGCAGCTTGATCTCACCATGCAGCGGCTTGTCGGACACGCACAGCAACACCCCGTAAGGCACGCGCAGGCGAAACCCGTTCGCCGCAATCGTGGCGCTCTCCATATCCATGGCAATCGCACGCGACTTGTTGAACCGAAGCGCCGTTTCGCTGAACCTCAGTTCCCAATTGCGGTCGTCTGTGGTCACCACCGTGCCGGTGCGCAGCCGTTTTTTCAACGCCTCGCCGCTTTCGCCCGTCACATCGGCGGCGGCCTGCTGCAGCGCGACCTGAATCTCGGCAATCGGCGGGATCGGAATGTCAGGCGGCAGCACCGCGTCCAGCACGTGATCATCGCGCAGATAGGCGTGCGCGAGTACATAGTCGCCAATCGTCTGGGAATGGCGCAGGCCGCCGCAATGGCCCACCATGATCCAGCACTCGGGGCGCAAGACCGCCAGATGGTCGGTAATTGTCTTGGCATTGGACGGGCCGACGCCAATATTCACCAACGTGATGCCGCTGCCATTCTCAGCCATCAGGTGATAGGATGGCATCTGATATTTGCGCCAAGGCGCCGCATCGATCGCCGCGCGCGCGTCTTCGGTCTCGCCGTCAACGACCAGATCGCCAGCGACCGAGAGTTTCGAATAGCGCGAGCCAGACCGGATTTGCTCAATGCCCCAGTCGCAGAACGCATCGACATAGCGGTGATAATTGGTGAACAGCAGATAGCGCTGAAAATCTTCTGCCGGTGTGCCGCTATAGTGTTGCAGACGCTTCAATGACAGGTCTGTCCGTGGTGCATCGAACAGGGCCAGCGGGCGCTCGGTATGCGGGTCAAACAGTTCGCCATCGGCAATCTCGTCACCAATATCAGCAAGATCAGGCGATGGAAACCACTTGGCCAGCTCAGCCGGATTGATCTCGTCCAGCCCATCGGCCTGGCCCTGATCCCAGACATAGCCATAGGGGATCTCGGACCTTGATTTGCGCACCTCCACAGAGACGTCATAGTCAGCCAGCAGAGGCTCTAATTGTTCGACGAGGTAGCGGCGAAAGAAATCGGGCTGCGTCACGGTTGTTTTGTAGCTGCCGGCCTCGGACATTTTGCCGAAAGCACGCGAAATGGGCGGCGGCGGTCCGTCCGGCTGATAGGTAATGATCAGTTCGGGATAGCAGAACAAGCCGGCATCGCGCTCGGCCTGCGTGGGGGTTTTGCCATCACTCAGATAGGCTTGCAGCGCGCCCGTCAGCGCGTCGACAGCATCAGCATAAATCGCCTGAAGCGCGTCGACAATTTCATTGGGAGAAAGGTCATTTGACATGACCTCCTGTGACCCAATCATATCAAAACGTCAACGAGAACCGGCCGCTGTCATCAAGGTTTGATCTCATATAGCCGCACAACGCCATCTGTTTCAGCCAGGCCATCAATCGGTGCCAGCCAATTGGGCACCGCGCCGCTTTCCATTTGCGCCGCAAATCCGTCCGGGCGCAGGCGGGCATAACGGGCCGTCTCATTCAGGCCCTGACAATACAGGACATGATCAGCGCCAATGGCCAGCATCTTGGCGCGGGCCGTGTCTGGCGGGCCCATGAAGACATCGGTCACCCGGTCAATCCCCTGGACATTGCGATGATATGGGCCGGCAAACACATTGTGCTCGCTGCGCGACAGGACCGGCATACCAAGATCGATGGGCGTAAACACATTCAGGCCCTCAAATTGGTCAAGCCCCTGATAGGCCGCTGGTTCGGTGCAAAGCACCTTATAGGCCTTGTCTCCGGCTGTCGCCGACGTGGTGGTCGGCAAGGGCGCGGTCATCTGTTTCCAGCCGATCGGCGAGCCGAGGAATGCCGCCAGGCAGAGGGCCAGAGCCGGGCCAGCGCCGCGCTTGTCCCACCAGTGCTGCGCCAGAAGACCAACCACGCCGCCGCACGCCATGGCCGCAAAGAGATGGCTGAATGTGACCCCGCGCACCTGCCAGACCGTTGCGGCAAGCGAGAGCGTCATCAAAAGCAAGAGCGCCGCGCGCCCAGCACGTTGGCCAGGTTCAGCTTGCCAGACCAGCACGCCAGACGCGATCAGGCCGGCCAGCATAAAGCCGGTCTGCCAGACCGCCTTTTGAAGGTCTGCGCCAAACAGGGTCTGCAGGCTGCGCGCCTCGCCGACCGCGCTCAGCCAGGCGAGCTTCACCTGATCAGACACCTCAGCGTAGGGATCGCCGAGGCAATCGGGCTGAACCAGAACAACAAGCCCCAGCGTCAGCGCGCCGGCCACAGCGCCGACGGCGAGACGCGTCGTCCAGCCGGAAAGCCCGCTGCCAAACACGCCGATCAGGCCAAGCATCACCCCGCCGCCAACAAGCCCGGCCAGATGTGACTGGCCATACGCGTCGCACACTGCGCGCCGGGCGCTGATCCCCGGCGCATCCAGCACAAAGAATATGGCCGCAAATGCGCACAGCGCCGCACCGAAAACAGCCAGCCGCGCCGATTCCTCATGCCCCCGGATAATCCACAACAGCCCCAGAATGCCGATCAGCGCCGCGCCATAGGGCAAGCTCTCAATGGCAACCGAAATCATTGCGGTGACACAACCTGCAGCCATGATGGCAGAGCCCTGACTGCGCTGCGGCGAGAGTAGAGACGCAAAACCGATAAGAACCAGCACAACGACCAGGCCGTGATGATCAATCCGGCCGAGCCAGAAATTGTAGATGGCGCCCGAGACGCCGAAAAAGAGCAGGCCGAGCGCCTGGCCAAAGGGGCCAACGCCAAGCCGGCGCAGGCTGACAGTCATGGCACCGAGCGCGGACACAAGCAGGATAAGCGGCCAGACAATAGCGGCAAAGGCCTCGGCATTGGCCTGTCCCACAAAGGGCCGAAACACCATAATCAAGGCGCCGATCGCGATGTCAGGCAGCCGCGACCAGTGCATGTTTCCACCCTCTGGCGTCAGCAACCGGGCCTGGTCGACATTGAACCAGTTCTGCCCGGCGATGAGATCGCGCACCTGTTGCATGCGCAGCAAGTCGTCATTGTCAGGCAGCCGCCCACCAAAGATGTCAGCGGCTTTCGATCCCAACATCAGGACAAGAAAAAGACCGATGCCCCAGACGGGCCAGCTTGGCCCCTTTGCGGTCTGATCAATTGCGGCGCGCGAAACAGCCATACGTTTTGTCTACCTTTGCTTACGGGTCTTTAAGCATAATCGGGCTATGCCACAGGGAAGTTACCGAAAGGCTGCTGCCATGAGTGCATTCCTTTTTGACGATCACACCGCCGCGCCAGCCACCGCGCCGGACACCCCGCGCATCGCCGTCACGCTGCCCTGCTATAATGAAGCGGTGACGATTGCCGATGTGGTCGCGAGTTTCAAAAAGGCGCTGCCCGCTGCCGAGATCTATGTCTTCGATAATAACTCAACTGACGGCACCGCGGATATCGCGCGGCGCGCGGGCGCCATCGTTCGCCACGAACCGCGCCAGGGCAAAGGCCATGTGGTGCGCCGTATCTTTGCCGACATTGAAGCAGACTTCTATATCATGGCCGATGGCGACGGCACGTATGATGCCAGCATGGCGCCAACACTGCTGGAACTTGCCAAGAAGAACCATGTCGACATGGTGGTCGGCACGCGCGCGGGCGTGACGGAAGATGCCGGACGCGGCGGCCATGCCTTCGGCAATCAGCTGTTCAACCGCATCTATGCCGCCCTGTTCGGCGACCAGTTCTCTGACATCTTCTCTGGCTACCGCGTGTTCACCCGCCGGTTCGTGAAATCATTCCCGGCCGTATCGTCAGGGTTTGAGATTGAAACCGAAATGTCGGTCCATTGCAGCCAGCTTGGCATTCCAACGCTTGAGCGCCCGACGCCTTATGGTGTGCGACCAGAAGACTCCACGTCAAAACTGCGCACCTTCCGGGATGGCTTCCGCATTCTCGGCATGTTTGCCATGCTGGCCAAGGAAACGCGGCCTGCCGCCTTTTTCGGCGCGATCGGCATCACGATGATGCTCGCCGCACTGGCCCTGTTTGCGCCAGTCGGCCTTGACTATCTCAACACCGGCGAGGTGGCGCGTTTCCCAACCGCTTTCCTGTCGCTCGGCCTGGTTGTTATCAGCGCGATCAGCGCCGTTTGCGGGCTTATCCTCGACAGTCTCGCGCGCGCCCGGATCGAAGCGAAACGCTCTGTTTTCCTTAGCTATCCCGCCCGCCAGTGGAGCTAGGCTGAACCCCGCCTCATTCTGCGCCGTCCTGCGCCGGGCCCAGTCGGCGAACCACATGCCCCATCTTTCGGCCGGGAAGCGCGCTGCGCTTGCCATAAAGCGTGAGCTGATCGCGGCCGGACAGATCAAGCGCCGGCGGCAAGGCCTCTTCACCCAGCAGATTGATCATCTCCACATCAAAAAAGCGCGTCACCGGCGCCAGCGGCCAGCCGGCAATCGCGCGAATATGCTGCTCGAACTGACATGACTGACACGCCTCGGGCGTCCAATGCCCTGAATTGTGTACTCGCGGGGCAAACTCATTGGCCAGCAACTGCCCGTCCGCCAGGACAAAAAACTCAAGTGCCAGAACCCCAACATGATCGAGCGCATCAATCAGCGTCACCCCGGCCGCGCAGGCGCGCGCTTCAACCTCGCCAGACACGCCTGACGGTACCTCAGAGCGACGCAGGATCCCGTTCACATGGGTGTTTTTCGGAATATCAAAGCAAAGCGTTTCTCCGCCTGCATCACGGGCGACAACGACGGAAATTTCTCGTTCGAACGCCACCAATTGTTCCAGAATTGTCGGTGCATTGGCGAGCGCCCTGTGCGCGGCTTTGAAATCATCGCCTGTCACGACGCGGACCTGGCCCTTGCCGTCATAGCCATCGCGGCGCGTTTTCAGAATGCCGGCCCCGCCCAGCGTGTCGAGCGCAGGGGCAATGTCGCCCGTCTCACCAATCGCCGCAAACTTCGCGGTTTCAATCCCGCACGCATTCAGAAAGGACTTCTCATCCACCCGGTCCTGCGACACGTTCAGCGACGTCGCGCCCGGCCGCACCAGCGCGCCCTGTGCTTGCAAGACCTCAATCGTGGCGACCGGCACGTTCTCGAACTCGTAAGTGATGACATCGCAAGCCTCGGCAAACCGGGCCAAGGCGCCGGCATCATCATAGTCAGCGGCCATATGGCGCGCCGAGACGCGCGCAGCCGGGCAATCAGCTTCCGGGCAATAGATATGCACGTCAAAACCGAGACGCGCGGCCGCCTGTGACAGCATACGGCCCAGCTGACCACCACCTAGTATGCCAATCGTTGCGCCAATCTGCAGCGCTGTCATGAAGTCGGCACCTCACCCACCGCTTCGGTTTGGGCCTCGCGAAACGCCGCCAATCGGCTCGCCAGCTGCGCATCGTTCAGCGCAAGAATGGCGGCAGCCAGCAAGGCAGCATTCGCCGCGCCCGCCTCACCAATGGCCAGCGTCCCGACAGGGATCCCCTTTGGCATCTGCACAATCGACAGCAGACTATCGACGCCATTGAGCGCCCGCGACTGCACCGGCACACCAAGCACCGGAAGCGGGGTCATCGCCGCCGTCATGCCCGGCAGGTGCGCCGCACCGCCCGCACCGGCAATAATCACCTGCAGACCGCGATCCTTGGCTGACGCCGTGTATGCCGACAGCCGGTCCGGCGTGCGATGGGCCGACACAATGCAAGCCTCGTAGGGGATGGCGAGCCCATCCAGCATGCCCGCCGCGGCCTGCATGACCGGCCAATCGGACTGGCTGCCCATGATGATGCCGACAATGGGGCTGGGTTTTTGGTCGGTTTGGGTCATCGGCCCTCTCGCGCAAAGCGCGCACAATAGGAATCCGCGCCGATGCGTCAAGCGGTGCACGGCTGGCCAATACAGCCCCGATCTTCTAGGCTTAGCACATGGAGCTCAACGTGGAAAAATCCGCTGCCGCGCCGGAAGCAGGCGCCGAACCGTCCCAGGCCAGGCATGACCGCCGGCGCCTGATCGACGCGCTCGGCCTTGATGTCTCCGCCCTGCCGGTTGAAGCGCGCGCCGCCCTTGAGGCGTTGGCCGGCGAGGTCCTGTCGCTGCGCAACGAACGCGCCGCGATGCTCGACGAACTTGGCCGCGCAGAACAGCTTGCCGACCGCGACACGCTCTGCCCGGTCTTCAATCGCCGCGCATTTGAGCGTGAGCTCAGCCGGGAAATCGCGCTCGCCGCGCGCTATGGATCACCGCTTTGCCTGATTTTTGTCGATCTCGACCGGTTCAAACTGGTCAATGATCGCTTTGGCCATGCCACCGGCGACACTGTATTAAGGGAAGTCACAAATCTGATCCTCGGCGCCATCCGGCAGACCGATATTGTCGGGCGCCTCGGCGGCGATGAGTTTGGCATTGCCCTGACCCATGCTGATCTCGCCGACAGCCAGGCCAAGGCCGACTATCTCACCTCGCTGATTGATGGTCTGACGATTCGCGATCAGGCCGATTCTGGGCTGGAACCGGTCCAGCTCGGTGCATCCTGCGGCGTCGTTGCATGGCAGAAAAATATCTCCGCTGAGCGCCTCATCGCCGAAGCCGACGAAACTATGTTTAGAATCAAGGCGCGCCGTAAAAACCCGCGCCAATAGCGGCGCACACAGATCATTTCTTATCCAAAATTATTGGTCCGGGATCGTGACTCGCGTTCGGCCTTATGATCTAGTGTGACTATAAAGACACATACGATTGCAACCAAGAGAGAAGGAGACTGTCCATGTCTTTGCAAGGTCGAATCGAAGAGTTGTCACGGCGCCATCGCCAACTCGACGAGCAGATTGATAGCGAGCAGAAACGCCCCGCTGTAGATACGACCACGGTAAAAGACCTCAAACGGCAGAAACTCCGAATTAAAGAAGAGATGAGTATGTTGCGGGCGAGTTAGCCCGCCCGTAGGACCGCCCTGCAAACGGCTTAAACACATTGCCTGAGCAGGAGCGCTTTCATGGAAAAGCCCGTCACCCTGATTATCGGCCTCGGCCAGACTGTCGGCGAGGCCATTGCCAAACGGTTTGACGAGGGCGGGCACAATGTTCTGGCTGTCGGGCCAGACCAGGCTCTGCTCGACGATCTCGGCAAAACGGTGGGCGATCAGGTCGCCCGCCACCATGGTCCCATTCACACCCATCTCGGCCTGCGAAATGCCATGGCCGCCGGCCTTGAGGCCTATGGCCATATCAACAATATCATCTGCACTCCGGCGCTACCGCCTGCCGATTCGCTGATGGGGCTGGAGATCGACACGTTTGAAGACACTGTGCTCGAATCGCTTAGCGGCGCGGTCAAAACGCTGCGTGTCTTTGTTAAAGAAATGATCAGCGCGCGCGGGGAGCTTGAAAATACAGCCGACCGGTTCGGGCAGGCCGGCAGCTTTACCTTTGTTCTATCTTTGGCGGCGGCGCGCCCACAGCCTGGCTGGTTCAGCGAGAGCGTCGTTCAAAATGCCGTTCTGGGTGTGGTCAAAAGCGCCGCCATGGAACTCGCCGAACATGCCATTCGGGTCAACACGATTGTCGCGCTTCGCCCCCGCGCCGAAGGCCGCGAGCCGTGGCTGAAAGACCGCACACCTGTGGGCCGCGCTGCGCTTCCGGAAGAAATTGCAGAAGCAGCCTATTATCTTGCCGGTTCAGGCAGCGCGATTGTCACCGGCGAGGCGCTCTACCTTGATGGCGGGCGCCAGCACCTGTCCGGCCTGATGGTCCGGGATGGCGAAGACTAGGTCTTTGGGTGGCAGATCACCGGCATCCAGCGATAGCCATTCACAAACATGCCAGAGCCTGAAACAGGTTCTTCCAGCACTTCGATGTGGGAGAAACGCTCCATGATCTCTTCCCAGAGAATGCGCAATTGCAGCTCGGCCAGACGATTGCCGACACAGCGGTGAATACCAAAACCGAAAGACAGGTGATTGCGCGCCTGGGCCCGGTCAATGATCAGCCGGTTGGGGTCTTCCTGCCAGAACCGCTCGTCGCGATTGCCGGAAATATACCACATGGCGACCGGGTCGCCCGCCTTGATCAACTGACCATGCATCTCGACATCTTCCAGCGCGGTGCGGCGCATATGGGCAAGCGGGGTCTGCCAGCGGATCGTCTCTGACACCATATTCGGGATCAAGCCCGGATCCGCTTTCAGTTTCGCATACTCTTCCGGGAACTTGTTCAACCCATAGACCGAGGCGGTCATCGTGCTGCGGGTTGTGTCATTGCCGCCAACAATCAGCAGCAGCATGTTACCTAGCAGCTCTTGCGGGCCCATGTCCCGCGTCTTCTCGCCATGCGCCAGAAGGCTGATCAGATCATTCTTGCGTGGCTGGTTGCGCCGTTCCTGAAAGATATCGTTGAAGGCATTATAGCATTCCATCAGTTCGGCGAGCCATTGCTCCTCGCCGCCGGGGCAGATGTCCGGATCATGGGGGCCCGTGGTCACGTCAGACCAGCGTGTCAGGCGGCGGCGCTCTTCGAACGGGAAGTCAAACAATGTCGCCAGCATCATCGTGGTCAGCTCAATCGATACCGTATCAACCCAGTCAAACGGCTCACCGACCGGCGCCGCGTCCAGGCATTGTTTGGTGCGCTGTCGGATCAGCGGCTCATAAATCTTCAACATGTCCGGCGCGACGGCCGGCTGAACGGTTTTGCGTTGTTCAGCGTGGCGCGGCTCATCCATCGCAATAAACATGGGTAGTTCAATGTCAGTCTCGACATCGCCAAGCGTGATGCCGCCATGCTCCCAGGACGAAGAGAAACGCTTATGGTCCGTGTCGACCTTCAAAATGTCTTCATAGCGCGTGATCGACCAGTAATGGCCAAACGCACTTTCAGGACAGCGATGGATCGGCGCCTCATTGCGCAGACGCTCAAACCGGTCCCACATTTTGCCCTGGCGCCACAGCTCCGGATCAATCATATCAAGCGTGTCGAGATCGATCTCGCTGGCAGGCGGAATCTCCGACCCAACTGTCATATATCTCGGATACATCGGCTCGCGCCGCTTGGTTTCCGGGCGCTCAAGTCCATGATCGATCTTTTGTGCTGTGTCTGCCACGTGAAGCCTCCAATTGGCGATCTGTTGCCGCATTCTACAAGCTTTATATTGTCTCCCTACAACGACACAAAACAAACAATGACGCAAGCGTCATTTTTATGATTATGCGTATCTTTCCGCGCGCGCTCGCTGAATGGCGGCCTCCAGAGCGGCGGCAAGGCTGCGTCTTTCATCGCCCGTCAAATAGGCGCCAATCGCCCAGGATGCCGCGCCATGACTGATCGACAAAACGCTTGGTGAGCGTTCCGGATAGGCCAGACCGACGCGCGCGAAGGGGGTCGGCACGCTGGCGCGTTTCGCCGGTTTGCCCGGCACCAGATGCTCCATATCGACGGTCTCGGCGGTGACCCGAATACGCGTCTCCTGCTTCAGCTGGCGCGCGTTCCAGCGCAGCGCATACCAGATGGCGAGCGCATCAAGACCGAAAAAGCCGATCACCGGAAACGCACCCTGAGAAACAAAGAGCAGGCCGGCGACAAAACTCACACAGCCGACAATCGTCATGACGATCACGAAAGCGCGTGGGCTCAGCGACCGGTTTGGGCTCAAGGTCGCGTCAAAATAGATGATCTGATCGGTCGGGGGCATGCCGATAACATAGACCAGACGCCCGGCCAGGCGACAAGGCGCCCTTGCGCCGCATCACAGCTACCCTAAAGCAGGCCGATGACCAACGCCAAGACGTCCGCGAAGAAGCCCCGCAAGCGCGCCCCGCGCACCTTCGGACAGGACAAGGCCGGCGTGCTGTTCGCCCGCCTTGCCAAGGACAGGCCTGATCCGCGCACCGAGCTGAATTTCACCAATCCCTACACGCTGGTCGTGGCGGTGGCCCTCTCAGCGCAGGCAACCGATGTTGGCGTCAACAAGGCCACAAAAGCGCTTTTCGAGATCGCTGATACGCCGGAGAAAATGCTCGCCCTGGGGCTTGGCGGCGTCGAACAGCACATCAAGACAATCGGTCTTTGGCGCAATAAAGCGAAAAATGTCATCGCGCTCAGCCAGATGCTGATCGACGATTTTGACAGCGAGGTGCCCCAATCGCGCGACGCGCTTGTCAAACTGCCCGGTGTCGGGCGCAAGACAGCCAATGTCGTGCTGAATGAAGCCTTTGGCCAACCGACAATTGCGGTCGACACACATATCTTCCGGGTGTCGAACCGCACTGGTCTCGC
>JBCCMX010000047.1:0-13914 GCA_039026135.1 Pseudomonadota bacterium
ACAACCCGGGAGCAGCTGGACTATGTCCGCTTTCCGCTGGGAGATTTGCCAAAAACGGACGTGCGACGGCTCGCCGATCATTTTGATCTGCCCGTCGCCGCCAAACCCGATAGCCAGGACATTTGTTTCGTGCCGGAGGGATCTTATGCGACAGTCGTTGAAAAACTGCGGCCAGGATCAGGACGGGGCGGCGAGATTATTCATCTTGATGGGCGCGTGCTCGGCACCCATGAGGGCGTGATCCACTACACGATCGGCCAGCGCCGCGGCCTGAAAGTCGCGGTCGGTGATCCGCTTTATGTCGTAAAAATCGACGCGCGCGCGCGCCAGGTCATTGTTGGCCCGCGTGAGGCCCTGCTTACTGCCGCGCTGACACTGGAAGAAATCAACTGGCTCGGCGATGATGCGCTGGAGGCGGCCTGCACGCGCGGCGAGGCTGTGCTGGCACGGGTGCGCTCGACCCGCGAGCCCTTGCCGGCCCGGCTTGGCTATTTTGACGACCGTCCGGCTGTATGGTTCGACACGTCAGAGGAAGGCGTGGCCCGGGGCCAGGCTTGCGTTCTCTATGACCCGAAGGGCGAAGGCCGTGTTCTCGGCGGCGGCTTTATCGCACAAACGGTATCTACGGACGAACGTCTGCGCGCCTGATCGCCGCAACCGTAGTTTTTGCTACAGTTGGCAAGATCTGCGTCAGATCGGGACACGTTCGCAAATATAGTCCTAATCAGGTTTCCGAGAACGCTTTTAATTTTCATGAAAATTCACAGGCCCCGCTGAAACGGGCCTTAAGTCGAAGCGTGTACAAGGGGGGCATGGTCGCAGAAGCGGCCCAAAACAAACACGGTGAACTCAAATGACGCAGAATGCACACCAAATCAGTGTCAAAGGCCCAAACGGTGAGACTTTGACTCTCGACGATCTTCCACCTCCTGGCGTGACACGCTGGGTCACGCGCCGCAAAGCCGAAGTCGTCGCCGCCGTAACAGGTGGCCTTCTTTCACAACGTGACGCGTGCGAGCGCTATGACCTCAGTGAGGAAGAATTTGCCGGATGGCAGAAGCTTTACAGCAAGCATGGCCGCAAAGGTCTGCGTGCCACGCGTCTGCAGCAGTATCGTTAAATTGAATGCGCGCCGTTGTTAAAGCGGCGTTTACACCGCAACAGCTAGAATCCGATCTGGAAGCTCAATAACGGGTTGAAGGATTTCGGAATGGCTACCCCCATGTCGCCCACCACGCGAATCCTAGCCCTTGCCGCCCTTGTCCTGGCGGCAGGGCTTTTTTCTGTGCGCGCGACGGCGGTCTTTACCGCGCCGCAGGCTAGCCCGGCAATCGGCACCGCGGCAGAACAGAAAATCGCGCACCTGCTCGAACCGATTGTGGGGGCAGGACAGGTGCGCGTGTCCATTCATCAGGCGGGTGAAGGCCCAAATTCGTTTCTGATCATTTTCAATCGCGGCGCCGCAGCACCAACAGAAATCGAAACGCTGCAGAAAACAATCGATCAGGTCCTGATCAATGGTGCGGGCCTGGTCCCGGGCCAGGACACCGTCACCTATCTGTCTGTTCCATTTGCAGCCGCGCCCGGCATGCTGACACGCAGTCAGCTGTTCGAGCTGATCGGGCTTGGATCACTGGCACTTTTCATCCTCGCCGCATTACTTGCCCAGATGACTGGCGCGCCCTCTCGCGCCGCGCCGCGCCGCGACGATGAACCTGCCCCAAAAGCTGACGCGCCACAGATCATCCCGGCACGCGATGTGGACGATGCTATGTCTCAAGCCGCGCGTCTCGCCGCTCAGGACCCTGACAGAACAGTCACGGTGATCCGCAAATGGATGAAAACAGAACCGGGGTCGGCGGCGTGACAGATCATATGAACCACACACCCGACGGTCTGGCCCGCAGCGCTGCCCTGATGCAGGCGCTCGGCGCGCGTGGCAGTGCGATCTGGGCCGCCCTGTCGCCGCAGGAGGCAAGCCGGCTGAGCGCGGCGATGGAAACCCTGCCGCATACAGACGCAGCCGGCCGCGATATCGCCCGCGCCTTCGTCGCCGACATGGCATCCACGCCGGCCGCCACCACCGACAACCGGGCCTGGGACACGCTTGGCCGGATGGACGGCGCGCATCTCGCCGCGCTGCTCGCTGATGAAAGCCCGCAAATCATGGCGGTCATTCTCTCGCGGTTGCCAGCCGAGACCGCCGCCGCTGCCGTGCGGACATTGCCCAAACCCCTGGCGACCGAAGCCCTGCGGCGTCTGCTTAGTCTCGGGACGGTCCAACCGGCCGCGATGAGTGCGATTGAGCACAAGCTGGAGCTCGCCATCCAGGCCGGGTCTGATATTGGCGCGAGCGCCGGCCACCAAAGAGTGGCACGTATCTTCGACAATTTGTCCGACCAGATTGATGCTGGCTTGCTGGCCGAGCTTGATCGCGCAGAGCCCGGCGCCGGCAAGCGCATTCGCGCCTTGATGTTTACCTTTGATGATCTTGCCACCCTCGGCCCGGCCAGCCTGCAAACACTCTTGTCCCACATTGATCGCAGCACACTGATCGCTGCTCTGAAAGGCGCCCGCCCGGAAACGGCAAACGCGTTCTTCAGCAACATGACGGCACGTGCGCGTGAGCTGCTGGTCAGCGAAATCGACGCCGCTGACCCAATGCAACGCAGCGATGTTTCAGCCGCGCGCCAGAATATTACAGCCCTGGCGCGTACCCTGGCAGGTCGCGGCGACATCCTGACCCAAGACGTGGCTGATGACGAGCTTGTTGCATGAAGCGCCGCATCGACACCTTTCGCCCCTTCGCCTTTGAGACAAGCTTTCAGCCCGCGCCGAAAAATGATCCTGAATGGCTGAAGATGAGCACAGCTGATCTCGCCGCCCTGTTGGCTGAAACACGCGAAGCGACAGCCGCGCTGGTGCGTGACGAAACGCTGAGCGCGCAAACAGAGCACTTGCAGAAAATATCCGGCCAGTTGCGCGAATGCCTCGCCTTGATCGTCAATCTGGCGGCGCACCTGGAATCAGCCGCCATTGACGAGCACGACCGACAAAATGCACTCGCAAACGTGCGCAAACTCGCCCAGACACTGATCGCCGGTCAGGGCGAGCTTTTCACAGAAGACCTCTCCCGTTCACCTGTCGTCAACGATTCTGGTGGACGCTCATAGTTTGGCGAAAAGAACGATGGTTGGACGATGACAACAAATAAAGCCCTTCAAGCCTCTTTGATGGATGTGCCTGTTCAGGTCGATGTGGTTCTGGGCGAAGCCCGCATGCCCGTTGAAGAACTTGTCGCCTTGTCGGAAGGTGAAATCCTGGCGCTTGAGAAGAAGACGTCAGATCTGGTGGATATCTATGTGTCCGACCGGCTTATGGCACGCGGACGCCTGTTCATCGCCGATGGCGAACTGGGCGTGACGTTGAGCGAAATTGTTGACGAGAGGCAGGTCGCCTAGCGATCGGGGCCCCGAAATACATTAACACTGCGATATCCTAACAATTTAACAGACTCTATTAACCTTTGCCGGCGACACTACGAATCAGAAAGTGGAGTTGCCGTATGCGAATGAAGATGTTTGCCGCTGAGTCTTTCGAGGCTGCTAAGGCGATGATCTTCGCGGAGATGGGCGAAGATGCGATCATCTTGTCCGAACGCGAAATCCCCGGTGGTGTAGAAGTACGCGCGGCAACCGACAAGCTTGGCGGCGGTATGGTGCCAAGTGAATCGCGTATTTTAACGCGTCTTGGCGCCGCGCCATCACCGCGTACAAGCGAAAGCCCCATTCGCAACCGCGTGCGCGATGCCTTGCTGTGGCATGGCGCCCCGCAACGCTTTGCCGAACGCACAGCCGACCTTGGCGTCGCTGGCGGCATTGAAGGGGCTGACCCAGCCGTTGCAATTGCCGCCGGACTTGAAAGTGTTCTGACATGCGCGCCCATCGCCGCTTTGCCTGAACGCGATATTATCCTGGTTGGCGCGCCCGGCCATGGACGCACCGCGACAGCCGCCAAACTGACGCGCCGCGCTGCGGTCGCCAACTACGAAATTATGCCGGTTGCCGCCGACCTTGATGCAACGGCAGGCGACGCACAGCTTGCCGCTTATCTGCGCCGCGAGCAGGATCAAATTCGCGCCGCTGCCACGCCTGACGCCTTGTTCAGTCTGCACAAGGACATGCGCAGTGAAAACAGGCGTTGCATCATTGATCTACCCGCAATCGTGCCTTTTGACCAGGATGACATGGCCAGCTTGCAGGATCTGATCTCTGTCATGGATGCCGAACCGGTTCTGGTCATCAGCGCCGAGGGGCATCCCGAAGACCAGGCCGAAGCCGCATCCGCCTTTGCCAAGGCCGGTATAAAGCGAGCCATTGTCACCAAACTCGATGTCACCCGACGGCGCGGCGGCATTGTCGCCGCACTGTCGGCAGCCAAAATCTCTTTTGCCCACCTGGCCGTTACCCCGTTTATCGGCGGTGGCCTGGTCCCGGCAACCCCGTCCAGACTGGCGCAACTCCTCACCGAGGACGCACCCGCCGATGTCGCCCTGAAAGGAGCTGCTTAAATGAGCTTCCTATTGCCAAAATCAATGGAGAGGCCATCTCAGAAGATGCCCCCAAGACGTGTTGAACCCGCTTCCATCATCGCTGTCGGTTCCGGAAAAGGCGGAGTTGGCAAGACATTTATGGCCATCACACTCGCCAGTGCCTTTGCCCAGGCGGGAAAACGAACACTGCTCGTTGATGGCGACCTTGGCCTTGCCAATGTCGATGTTCAGCTTGGCATCGCACCGGAAACCGACCTCGCGGCGGTCATTGCCGGCTGGGTCGAGCTTGAGGATGCCGTTACACCTGTCGATGGCGGATCGGGCGATGGCGGTTTTGACGTCCTGCCCGGTCGATCAGGCTCTGGCGCACTGGCCGAGCTCTCATCTGAAGAAGTGGCCAGACTGGCCGCTGGGCTGTCAGCCCTTGCCCTTCAATACGATCAGGTCGTGGTTGATCTTGGCGCCGGTATCGAAGCCAATTGTATGCGCCTGGCGCGGGCGGCCGACAAAGTGATCATGATCGTGACCGACGAGCCAACATCAATGACGGACGCTTATGCCTTTATCAAAGTCCTCAAAGGCTATGCGCCCAGCGTTGAACAGGTCGTTGCAATCAACCAGGCCGATACACGCGCAGCGGGTCAAAGAACCTACGAAGCGATCGCGCGGGCGTGTAAAACCTTTCTCGGCTTTCGTCCGACACTGGCAGGCACGGTTATGCGCGATGAAAAAGTCCGCGAAGCCATTCGCAGCCAGCGCACACTGATCTCCACCGATCCAAATGCGCAGCCAATTATGGATACGATTGCCATCGCCCACTCGCTGCTTGGACGCGGCGGCCAGGACCTTGAATATTAATCTTAAGAAAGATGAATAAAAAAGTCGTTTCGAATCCGAATATTAAATCCTTGGTAATCAACGTTACCTAGATTCACATTAGTTAACGGAACGAGTAGCCTGATTACTAGACTGATTCGGGGAGCTGAAAATGAGAGTCTTATTGATCGAGGACGACACCGCTGTCGCCCGCAGTATTGAACTGATGTTGAAAGCCGCAGGCTTCAACATCTACACCACCGATCTAGGTGAAGAAGGTGTCGATCTCGGCAAGGTCTATGAGTATGACATCATCATTCTCGACCTCTCTCTGCCTGACATTTCCGGGTATGATGTGCTCAAGCAACTGCGCATGGCGCGGGTCAATACGCCGGTTCTGATCCTGTCCGGCAACCCCGATATCGAAGCCAAAGTCAAAACACTGGGCTATGGCGCAGACGATTATCTGACCAAGCCGTTCAACAAGGACGAGCTGATTGCTCGGATCACCGCCATCGTTCGCCGCTCCAAAGGCCATGCTGAGAGCGTTATTCGCACCGGCGACATCCTGGTCAATCTCGACGCCAAGACCGTTGAGGTCGACGACGAGCGCGTGCATCTGACCGGCAAGGAATACCAGATGTTCGAGCTGTTATCTCTGCGCAAGGGAACAACACTGACCAAGGAAATGTTCCTCAACCACCTCTATGGCGGTATGGACGAGCCGGAACTTAAAATCATCGACGTGTTCATCTGTAAGCTCCGCAAGAAGCTCGCAAATGCGACCGGCGGCGACCATTATATCGAAACGGTCTGGGGGCGCGGCTATGTGCTTCGCGATCCCAAACCCCGCAAGGACGCGGTCGCCGCTTAAAACACCTGTTCCCCGACAGGCAAGGCCCGGTGCAAAGCGCCGGGCCTTTCGCGTTTCCGGCTTTGGCCTATCCCTGCGCGCAGGGAGTGTGATAGAGACGCGCCGCAGGCCAAGGTGGAAGGATGCAGCATGATCGAAATCACCATTCCGGTTCTCGATGAAGAAAGCTCGCTGGACGAGAATATCCGGAAAGTTCTGGCTTTCACTGCGGGCCCGTTTCCCGATTTGCAGCTTGTCATCGCAGACAATGGCTCAACCGACAAAACGCCGGAGATTGCCTCGGCGCTGCAGGCTGAGTTTCCCGGCAAGGTGCGCCACCTCAGACTTGAGGAACGCGGCGTCGGACGGGCGCTCAAGGCCTCCTGGGGCGGTTCAACGGCGGATATTGTTGGTTATTTTGATCTCGATCTGGCGACCGATCTTAAGCATCTCTCAGATGCCCTGCCTCTGCTCCAGACGAGTGAGGCCGACATCGTGACCGGATCACGCCTGACCAGGGGCGCGAAAGTCATCGGGCGCTCGGTGGTGCGGGCGACCACGTCGCGTGTTTTCAACGCCATCGTCAAAGTCATGTTCAATAACCGTTTCTCGGACGGTATGTGCGGCTTCAAGTTTCTCAAGCGCAGCCATTTCGACACGCTGACCGCGGCGGGTGCGACCAGTGATGGCTGGATCTATGCCACAGAAATCCTCATCGTCGGCGAAAAACTCGGATTGAATGTCCTCGAAATCCCGGTCGTGTGGACTGACGATCCAGACTCCAAAGCGAAAATCGGCAAGCTGGCTAATGAGTATATTCGATCGCTTCGCGAACTCCGGGGCACGTTGAAGGCTGCCAACCTGATGTAGACCAACTTTGCCGTCGGTGCTGACAGACCTACTCTAAAATACGGCAGTCGGGCGCGACTTCACTGTAGATACGTCCCCGCGCCGCCGAGCAAACCTGCGCGTGAATGTCCGACAGGCCCCGGTCAAAGCCTGAGACAGGCGCCTCGACCGAGGCCCACATGGGAAATGTCCCGCCGCCGCGCTGTTCCAGACAGGTGAACCGGCACTGACCGCGCTGAACCGTGCCCGTGTCGACAAAGGCCGACAGCGCTGCTGCCGTGTTTGTTTCCACAGGCAGCGCGAGCGCCGCCGGTGCAAGGACCGTCTGTTCGGGAATGTTCTGTTCTTCAGACTCAATCGCCTCGATCACATCAGTGCGCGGCAGCTTGGGTGCATCCTGAAGGGCGGCAACGCTTTCAACAGGTTCGGTCGGAACAGTCGATGCCGCAACGGTCACGGCTTCGCCTGCGGTCGTCGCCAAACTCAACACCATCGAGTCGGTGGCGGCAGATCGCTTGTTCCAGCTGTCCACTGCCGGGCTTGCGCGCGTAAAGTAAATGTCGGCATCGTCATAACGATGCGGCAGGACGCTGCCGGCCAGAACATAATCGCCAGCAGGCGTATAGGTCAGAACGTCCAATGAACTGTCAGCCGGCAAAGTCAGCTCTTTGTCCGCAATGATCAAACCGGCTGAATCCCATTTCTGCAGGGACACATAGAGACGCTGCCCCAAGAGCGAGTAAGGAGACGCGACAACCGCTTCACCATGACGTCCTGGCAGCAAGTAGAGCGTGTCCTGCTGGCTCACATTCGGCACGGGCGACACCCATGCCAATCCGCCATCTGCATCATATTTGGACAGGCTTGGAACGCCCCCGGACGTCAGGATGAAAAGACCGCCATCCTCTGACACATCAAAACCGGTGATCACACTCGATATACCAATGTCCAGCGGACGTTTCCACGCCATCTGCCCGTCGGCCTCGATACGCATGATCGAATGACTGCTCGCCGCCGCGTCTTCGGGTATGTTGCGCAAAGTGACAAAGATCGCTCCGTCTGGGCTAGCCTGAATATGCGCATCGGGGTGAACAGAGTGCGACGCAAAAGAGCGCTGCCACATCAACTCGCCATCGGAGCCGAGGTGGATCAACCCAATCCTGTCGCGGCTCTCGCCAGGTCCGATGGTCACTGATCCGCCTGGAATGGTAGCGATCCCGACGCTCGCAGCATGTCCGGGAAGAATTGGAAAATTCCGGCGCCATTTGAACCGGCCTGATGGATTGATCGCCTGAACCTGCACATCTTCTGCGCGGATCACCGCCGCAACGGGCGCACTATCAAAACCAGCGGAAATCGCACCACCGGCCAAGCTCTCGCCAACAACTAGTTCCGTTTCTTCTACCGCGCCGCCATAGGCCACGCGTATGAAGCTCAACCGGTCCGCACCATTGGCGCGCGGGTTGTGAGTCTGGATCAAACCGATAAAACTATCGCCGTCGTCGGAAACTTCAAAGCTCAACAATTCATCTGGTGCATCCGATCCGAAAGACATGGTTTCGGGTGCATCCGTGGAGGTGGCAAGGCGCGCATCCTCGACTGAGATACTTGCAAGAGGCGAGGGCATGGCCACAGCCATCTGCGCACTATTGGCATTTCCGCCGCGCATCAGGTAACCGGTAACAATGCCAAACAGAACCAGTCCGAGCAGAAAAGCGAGTGTGACAAGCCAACTCTCATCCTCGATAGCGGCGCCAGGCGCAGATCCATCGCCGCCGCCAACCGCTCGTGGCGGCGGCCCTGCAACCGGATAGGATGTCTGCATCAGACTGACATTCACTGGATTTGCGTTGGTATTCAGCTTGTAGTCGACTTGGTCTGAAAGCGGCATTTCTTGCCTCCCTTGCACCCGGTATTGATTCTTAACCATTTTAGTGCGCAGGCGCAACGATTGGCAGTTTTCGTCTACTCTCGCATGCGGCGCCATCCAAACACGGCCAGTCTTCGCCATGGCTAAATCGGTTTCGCCCCAAATACGCAAGCGCAAGGCGGATTATCTTGGATATATTCAATTATCAGGCCAAGAAACAGGCAATGACGCATGCCGTTGCGTGATCATCGCGTGCAATCGAGCACAAAGAACCCCGCCGGAAACGGCCGGGGGTATAGTTATCTCCAGAATTAAATCACAAACAGCCCGTATGGTGATGTATGGGCCCCTTTGTTGCCCCCGAAGCGCACTTAACGAGTCTCTCGATGACCGCTACCCAGTATAGGTTATGGCCGTTATTTCCTACAAGCCGTCGAAACGCCAACATCCAGATGCTGGATATCTAGGTGAGCTTTCGCATATTCGATAGGTTGGCTCGCGGTCGCTGAGCCGTTTTGGCGACACATCTGAACACAAATTGACGCAGCACAGCATCTAATGTTGCGAATGATTTGCATTGGCGGTAACCGCTAACGCGAATTATTCTCATATGGGCTCTGAATTATGTCTCGTTACATGCTTGCCGCGTCTGTTGGCGCCCTGCTTTCATCATCAGCCATGGCTCAAGGGACCGACAGCGAAGCGCGTCAGGATACAATTGTCGTGACCGGCCAGAAGATTGAACGCACACTTCAGGATACAAAGGAAAGTGTCGCGGTCCTATCCGACCTTCAGATCACACAACTCACATTGCTCGACCTCGAATCCAAAAATGATAGCGCAACGCTGGTCGATTTGAGCGCTGGCTACGAATTCGACAGATTTGAGGTTTCGGTCTACGGGCGCAACGTTTTAAAGGGGGGCTGCACGCGGAGGTTGGGCCTTGTTCCAGCTTCCTGTGCCGACAAAACATGCTGACGATTGTTTCAGCGACCTGTCTTTTGTATGCGGCCTGCGCGCTGCTCTATCAAGCTGATGAGCGGCGTGCGGTCTATGAACGTGTCCGCCGATCGCCAAGAGTCCGCTTAGGCATGCGCGCAGTGGCGGTTGCTATTTTCGCGGTCACTTTGACAATGATTGCGCCATTGCAGGGCTGGGAACTTGGCATTCCCGTGTGGTTTGGCCTTTTCAGCTTTACCTTTGTAGCGGGTCTGTTTTTGAGTGCGCAGAGGCCGGAATTGCATCCACAGATTGGCGGCATTATTGGTGGTTTGGGAATTATCGCAGCAATAGGGGCGCTGGCCGCATGACAGGTCTACTCTCGCTCGTTGTGGCAAGTCTGTTGGCGGTCGGCGTCGGCATCGGGCTGACCAGGCTGATGGCAGACCGGCCGCGCTGGATGGGGCTTGCGGCATTCGCCATTATGCTGGTCGGGATCGTTGCCGGCGTCATTCTTGGCTTTCCGAACAGCGATCTTGGCCGCGCGTTCTTCGTGTTTGGCCTGGTCACGGCGCCGACGGCGTGGACGATCCATGCGCCGCGTCTGACCAGCGTCATTTTGTGGTCTCTGCTGGCATCAATGCTCCTCAGCGCTGCTCTGATGTTGACACTCCCCGTCCCGTTCAGAGCGCTAGCTATTTGGATGGCGCTCGCCGTTTCGCTCATCTGGGTGGGATTTCAGTTCTGGTGCTACTGGGACAAACGTGGCTGGCGTGTTGCATCAGGGCTTGTTCTCGTATCTTTGACCAGTGGATACATCGTTTTTACGACACCGCCGCCAGCATAGGGAATGCCTGCCATGGATCGCGCACGCCATCTTCGCAATTACGACCTCCACTCCTGGGCCGGCATAAGTCTTGGTCTTATCGTTTTTGTTGTCTGTTTTACCGGGGCGTTTGCGCTTTTCGACAACGAGATCAAGGCCTGGGAAGACCCAGCGCTTCGCCACAGTGTGAGTGAAACGCCGGTTGATATCGATAAGACCTACACTGCGTGGGTCGCTGAAAAGACGCGCGGCGCGGAAACCGAGTTCATGCGGCTGGATTTTCCGACGGTTTACGCGCCCTACTATTATGGCACAGTTCATTTTCACGATGAGGACGATAACCACATCGATGAAGCGCGGCGCTGGGATGCCCTGACCGGCGAGCCGATCGCGATACGCGGCGGCGGCCTAAGTGAATGGCTGCTCGACTTCCATCGCGACTTTATGTGGCCCGACTTTATGGGTGGGCGAACAGTCGGGCGATCACTTGTCGGGATTGTTGGTATTGTTTTGATGTTGGCGATCCTCACGGGCATCGTGGCGCATACAAAAATCCGCCAGGAAGCCTATGCAATGCGGCTGAAACGATCTCAACGGCTGAAATGGCAGGACAGCCACAAAGTTGTGGGGCTGTGGGGACTGCCTTTCTACATAATGATTGCATTCACCGGCGCGTACCTCGGCATTATTGCGCTGGTTGCCCAACTGGTTGCAGCAATTGCCTATAAGGGAGATGTGGAGGCGCTTGTTGCTGCTGTACTCGGGCCGGAGGTGGAACGAACCGGAGAGCAAGTTCAGATGATCAGCCTGGACGAGCTTCGCCAGCTTCAGCATCCCGATTCCGGGGAAGACCCTTACATGGTGATCATGCGCAATTACGGCGATGCCGCCGCCGAGTTCGATGTCTTTTACAAAGCCACCGACCGCCTGGCATTCTCTGAGGCCGTCTATCTAAATGGCGCGACTGGCCAACCGAGCCCTCCAAATCCATACCGTGAGGAAACAGGCGCATTGCGGGTCGCCAATGCAACGGTCCCGCTACATTATGGAACATATGGTGGGATCTGGCTGAAATTCCTGTATTTCGTGCTTGGCATGTCCCTGGCTGTTGTAACAGCGCTTGGGTCAATGATGTGGATTGAGCGGCGCAAGAACGGCAATGAAGGAACCAAGTCGCGAGCGTTCTATAACCGACTTGGACATCTCAATACCGGTGTGATTATGGGCCTGCCCGTAGCCACGCTCGCCATCTTCTATTTGGATAAGCTCTATGTGGGCGCAGAAGCGTCACGCATTTTTGCAACCGGTTGGACATATTTCGGCGTCTGGGCATTGGGCCTGGCCTATGCCTTTGGTCGGCGAAATGACTATGCCACAACGCGTGAGTTACTCGCGCTGACCGGCGCGCTGGCCATGGGCATTCCATTGTTGAATGGACTGGCCACCGGTGACTGGTTCACAACCGGCCTT
This sequence comes from Pseudomonadota bacterium, assembly GCA_039026135.1. Taxonomy (GTDB): domain Bacteria; phylum Pseudomonadota; class Alphaproteobacteria; order Caulobacterales; family Hyphomonadaceae; genus Henriciella. The sequence goes on from JBCCMX010000047.1 coordinate 12,176, forward strand.
GCATCTGACTTTCGCGTCGTCGCCTGGGTCGACCTAACGATGCTTATTGGCGGCCTATTGACCATTCTTGCTGGATATCTCGCGCCCGCAGAGCGCCGGACCAAGGTGTCCGCCAAAGACAGCGTCAAAGCGCCATTGCAGGCAAGGGTCTCACCGGCTGAGTAGCCTGCCGCAAAAGACATAAGGCGTTTGACCCTGTAGGCGGGGTGAAAAAGGGCGGAGAAATCCGACCATAGTCACTTTGTATGAGTTGTCTTCAGCGCTCGGAGTCAGTCATGTTGATCTGGTGAGCCCTCGAAGTTCGGAAGAGCAGCAATCTCCTTGCTGAAGATCAATCGAGTAAGGCCAAGCGCCTTAGATGGGGCGATTTTAAGCTGCATATCTAATATCTTCTTTCCTCACGAAGCAAAAGATAGGAGTGGCCGATTGGAACGCAGAGAAAGCCAATTCAACAGTGCTGGAGCTGACAAGATCGGCGACGTTAGCAATGCAAAAAATGATTCATAACTTATGGCTCGCACCGCTCAAGCTTCATCCAGCACTTATGCCGAACAAACTGATCGCTATGAGCGCGCTCGAAATTGCAAGCAGAACCCAGCCGGGGTGACGACCTTTTGTACCAATGAAATTGCCGATCGAACCGAATAAGTAAAACCCACCAACGAAAACAGCGGCTGTGATAATCGATTCTGAATTCGGCATTATCGGTGTAGCGATCAGAACTACGCCCCCAAAGAACCAACAGAATGTGCTGAACTGCAATAGGATCGGTAGCAGTCGCATTGTGGCTGGAGTGACATCTACCTGATCTAAGATCGGCTTGATCATCAAGCGCTGCATTAGGATGCCATGTACGATTGCGACGCCCGCGCCGATAAATCCGGCGACAACGAGCATCCACGAAAATAAGCCGAGCGAATCTTCCATACATACCTGTATGCTCGATAGCGCTAGCACATGTCAATACAGTTATGTATGGTTGTGGAATGACAAAACGCCTCACTCGGGAAGATTGGCTTCGCTTCGCATTGATTGAGTTATCAAGAAGCGGACATACCAAGCTTTCTGCAAATGCCTTGGCCGCGAAGCTTGGTGTATCGCGCGGGAGCTTCTACTGGCACTTTCAGAGCCTGGATGATTTTCATGAAATGCTTCTCAAAATGTGGGCGGACCTAACAACAGAGAAAGTGATCGACGATCTCAGGGCCGTCGGATCACCTAAGCAGCGCCTGGCCTCGCTCATCAAACAATCGATGTTAGGCGACTCCAAATTGGAACGATCGATTAGGTCATGGGCCGTCTCGAACACTACCGTCGCGCGACACGTTCACGCCGTGGACGCGCGGCGAGTAGCATATGTCGAGCAACTTCTCTTGAACCTGGGTGCTGACCCTGTTGATGTCCGTTCGCGGTCGCAAATCCTATATTGGGCAGTCATCGGTCGAATTCTCTCGACTAACGGAGTTGAACCTAATCTGTCCGATACAGACTTCGATCGTTTTGCAGAATTGCTGACCAAGTAACTGAGTCTCAACATGTCAGCCTCGGATCTTACGTTGCCGAATCCCCGGGATCTAAGTCCGATACTACCGGCGGCCGCTTTAAGCCGCCCATGCTGGCGGGCGAAAAAACCCATGTTGAAGACAAACCCCGGAGACCTACGTGATTATATGAAGGATATAACTAAATACCCGCCCTTTCCGGCCGGGCGAGCACTGCTGCAAGGTTGTAGCGCGTCT
>JBCCMX010000048.1:0-13886 GCA_039026135.1 Pseudomonadota bacterium
CGGCCGATTTCGGGGTCAGGCGCACGCTGCCGGCTGGCCCCTGTCCGGCGCGCACGATTGCGGCGCCCTCATCGGTCAGCAGGCCGCTTTCGATCGCGGCATCGGCGGCGTTGTCCTGCGTCCAGCCCGGGTGATCGGCCAGGAAGGCGGCGACCCGGTCTTCATCCTCTTCGACCAGAAAGGAGCATGTCGCGTAAACCAGCCGCCCGCCCGGCTTAACATAGGCTGCGGCCTTGGCGAGGACGTCATTTTGCTGGGCGATGCGATTGGCGAGCGAGCCGGGTTTGACCCGCCATTTGGTGTCTGGCCGGCGGCGCCAGGTGCCGGTTCCTGTGCAGGGCGCATCGACAAAGACGCAGTCCATCTGCGCTTTGAGGGCGTCGAGCTGTTCCGGCTCGCGCGGGTGGACGAGCTGAACATTGTGCGCGCCGGAGCGTTTGAGGCGCGGGATCAGCGCTGAGAGGCGACGGCCATCAATATCATAGGCAAAGACCTGGCCCTTGCCTTCCATCGCGGCGGCCAGCGCCAACGTCTTGCCCCCGCCGCCAGCGCAATAGTCCAGCACTTGCTCGCCGGGTTTCACATTGGCCGTCGCCGCAGCGATTTGAGAGCCGGCATCCTGGACCTCGACCCAGCCTTTCGAATAGGCCGGAATGCTCTGCAACGAGGCTTCTCGTTGAGATGGGTCCGGCGCGGGAATATGATAGGCCTGTTTCAGCAGGCCGGAGGGTTCAGCCTTTGCGCTGCGCAGGGGTCCCGCGACCTTGTCCATGTCGACTTTCAGCGTATTGACGCGCAAATCGACATCTGCGCGCACCGCCATGGCCTGCGCCTCAATAGCTGCGTTTTCGCCGAAAGCCCGCTGCATATGTGGGGTCATCCATTCTGGAAAGTCACCGGCAATATGCGCCGCCGCGGTAACATCTGGGGCCATGACCAGATGCTCTCGCTCTTTCAGCGTCAACGCAGACGGGGCATGGTCTTCATCCATGGCGTCATCAATGCGGCGAATGTCCCAGCCCCAGGCAAAGCTGAGCGCGCCAAGGATAAGGGCCCGGGGGCTGTCATCACTCATAGCATGGCCAATCGAATTGCGCTTGCGCAAGGCATCGAGAACAAGGCCGGAGACCCACGCGCGGTCTTTTGCGCCGGCATAACGCGCGCGCTTGCCCCAATCACGCGCCGCTGATTTGACCGGTTGATGCCGACTGAGAACATCTGAAAGCACCTCAATCGCTGCTGCTATGCGTCCGCCGTCGCGCATTCTTTCTGGCCTTCATCTGAAAACAAATTGCTTCTCTAGGGTGAGCACCTTCTAATGCAATCCATGACTGACACACAGATGAAGATCGATCTTTCCGGCAGCCCGCTGCGTCTTGCTTCGCTGAATGACTGGCGGGAGGTCTCAGACATTACCGGCGAAGGCTTTGCCAATGATCCCGTCAATCGTTGGGTCTTTGGTAATCCGCGCGCAATCTTGTCTGTTATGCGTATCATGGCTCGCGAGGTTTATCTGCCGTCGGGGTTCAGCCATATCCATTCAGCGGGCGGCGCAACCATGTGGCTTCCGCCGCATATTGAAGCCCGACTTGGCACGCTGACAATGCTTACGTTCGCTGCTGGCATGATCCGGTTTGGGACCAAAGGCGCGATGGCGCGCGCTCAAGAACTCGGCAAGCGGATGGCAGAGCACCACCCCAAATCACCACACGCCTATTTGTTCACCATCGCCGCGCGGCAATCTGCTCGCGGGAAAGGCGTCGGCAAGGCTCTGCTAGCTCCGGTTTTTGCTCATTGCGACCGGGAAGGCATTCCGGTGTATCTGGAAAACTCAAACCCGGACAATACCGGGTTCTATGGTAGCCTCGGCTTTGAGCGTATGGGCCTGTTTGAAGCGGGTACTGACGGCCCGGTTATGGAACCCATGTGGCGCGAGCCGAAGTGGGATGATTAAACTCTGCTTGCCCGCTATGCCTGCCCGCAGCGCGATCAGCCGGCAAAAGCAAGCCACAGATTGAGACAAACGAGTCCAGCGGCCATCGCCGCCAGAAGCCCCAAGAGCCATCGCACCCAGCTTGTTTCAAATCGGCGCCACAACACCGCAATACCTGCCAAAAGAATGACGCAATCCAGCAGGCGTCCATATGCGCCATGATGATCACTGTCCCAATAGGAGATCGGAGAGACAAACCGCCAATCGGTGACTGGCCAAAAATGGCGATGCGCATCATCGGCATGGACCGGCAGATCGAGTACAGCATGGACAAGCAGTGCGGCGGCAAACACGCCAAGAATGGGCCAGGCTCGCCATACGCTGATCGCCAGAAGCACCAGCGCGAGGGGGACCGAATTTGAGACGGCCCCCAGTGTCTGCCACGGCTCACTCCAATATGTCTCGCTCCACAGCGACGTATCCAAACGGCCCGCCAACGCCGCCCATATGACGAGCGCATAGATTGACAAGTCGGGTATCAACGCCCCTGCCATAACCACCATGTTACAACGATTGTCGCCCGATTTGGCCAAGATCGCGGCCGCTGCAATGACATGCGTCGGGGTGTTCATCACGATAACCTATGGCCGCCATATGCCCAGGCAAGTAGCAGACAGCATAGAATTCACCCCAATTGTCATTCTATGCTTGCACAGTTGATCTAGGTTGTTCATCGGGACATCATCCATTTACGGGAGAAAATAATGATCAGGCGTCTATTTTCTGTATTGGCAATCAGTTCAACCATGTTTCTTTCTGGATGCGAAACCCTTGACGGAGCGACACGCGCCGATGCCCAGGGCGAGGCAGATATCTTGCTCGAGGAAGGCTATCACTACCCCAAACCGATCGGCGCCGAAGTGCGTGAGACCATTGTCACAGATGTGGAGCCACCCCCGTTTGAGATTCGCGTCCAGGTCGTAACCAACATTGTGAACGTTAACGCGGCGCGGCCCTTCCCGCCTATTTTCTTTGCCTTGGGCGAGGGCGATAATCATGAAGTTTTGGTCCTGATGAATACAGGACAGACGGAATTGGACACTGTTTATCACGCGCGCGCGGCGGTCGATCAATTATCATCTCTGGTGCGCAACAATCCACTGTTTGCACAATATGGTGTTGAGGCCTATGCTTCGATCTTCGACCTCCTGAAAATTTGGGGTTTCGAGATGGTGGTCATCACGGATGGCGATGAGTTCGCCTATGCCTTTGTTGTCGAATAATTGAGCTGGTATCGCGTCATTACCGTCTGACCGGTTAAGGCGCCAATTCATTGTCGAGGCATGTGATTTTGCAAGTGGGGGTCTGGTCAACCAGGCCATCTCATGAAACGGATATGGCCAAGCAGCTTGCAAGGAACAAAACAATGAAAAACCTCTTCGACCTCTCAGGCAAAGTCGCCGTTGTAACCGGTGGGTCGAGCGGTCTCGGCGCCGCAATGGCGCGCGGCTTCCTCGAAAATGGCGTGCGCACCTACATCACGGCGCGCAAAGCCGAACGCCTGCATGACATGGCCGCAGAACTTTCAAAAATCGGCGAGTGTATCCCGATCGCATCCGACGCCTCGACGCTGGAAGGAATCGAAGGGCTGGTGTCAGACGTCAAGGCCCGCGAAGACCATATCGATATTCTCGTCAACAATGCCGGCGCGGTCTGGTCAGCGCCGATCGAAGATTTCCCCGAAAACGGCTGGGACAAGGTCATGAACGTGAATATCAAATCCGTATTCTTCATGACGCAAAAATTCTTGCCGCTGTTGCGCGCAAACGCTACCGCTGAAGACCCCTCGCGCGTAATCAATATCGCGTCGATCAATGGCATCACCAATTCTGGCATGCCGACCTATTCTTATTCGGCCAGCAAGTCGGCTGTTGTCCATCTCACCAAACACATGGCCACCGATCTGGCCAATATGAAAATCAATGTGAACGGCATTGCGCCGGGCTTTTTCCCGACCGATATGACAGCGGGCATTGATGGCGATGAAGCCATGTACCAGGCAACAATCGCACAAATCCCCCGCGCGCGCCCCGGCACACCTGAAGACATTGCCGGCGCGGCGATCTATCTGAGTTCACGTGCAGGTGCTTGGGTCGACGGACACACGATTGTGCTCGATGGCGGCATGATTGCCTAGACGAGAGGGCGCGGAATGGCTCGCTAGCCGCGGCTGAGCGAGTAATTCGGTGCCTCTCGCGTCATTTGCACATCATGCACATGGCTTTCGCTGAGGCCGGCGCCCGTGATCTGGACAAATTGCGCCTTGTCGTGCAACGCCTTGATCGTGGCGGCGCCGACATATCCCATCGCAGCGCGCAAGCCGCCAACCATCTGATGCACAATCGGGCCCATCGGGCCCTTGAACGGCACTTGCCCCTCAATCCCCTCGGGCACCAATTTGTCGCTTGCGGCATCCTTCTGGAAATACCTGTCAGCTGAGCCACGCGCCATCGCGCCGAGACTGCCCATGCCGCGATACGATTTGTAAGATCGCCCCTGGTATAGAAAGACCTCGCCGGGCGCTTCTTCTGTGCCGGCAAAAACTGAGCCCATCATCGCTGAAGACGCGCCGGCTGCCAACGCCTTAGCAAAGTCGCCCGAGAACTTGATACCACCATCGGCAATGATGGGTGTGCCGCTTGATGCGGCGGCCTTCACACAATCCTCAATGGCTGTGAGTTGGGGCACACCGACCCCGGCAACAACCCGCGTGGTACAAATCGATCCTGGACCGATCCCGACCTTTACTGCATCCGCGCCTGCATCAATCAGCGCTTTGGTGGCATCGCCTGTCGCAACATTGCCGGCGATAATCTGCACCGCGTTCGATATTTTCTTGGCGCGCGTGACCGCTTCGCCCACGGCTTTCGAGTGCCCATGCGCCGTGTCGATGATGACGGCATCCGCGCCAGCCTCGATCAGCGCAGCGGTCCGTTCAAACCCGGCATCGCCGACCGTTGACGCGGCCGCGACACGCAGGCGTCCGCTCTCGTCCTTGGCGGCATTCGGATTGACGGCGGCCTTGTCCATATCCTTGACCGTGAGCAGACCGACGCATTTCCCCTTGCTATCCACAATGACCAGGCGCTCGATACGATGCTTGTGCAGAAGCTGGCGGGCTTCTTCAATCGGGACATCCATCGTGACGGAGACCACTTCATGCGTCATCAAGCTCGCGACGGGTTGATTCAAATCTTCAACAAATCGCATGTCGCGATTGCTGATAATGCCGACAAGCTTGTTCTTGTCGACGACAGGAATGCCCGAAAAGCCGGTGCGATCCTTCAGCTCTTTCAACTCCGCCAGGCTTGCATTGGGGGCAATTGTGACCGGGTTCATCACAACGCCGCTCTCGAACTTCTTCACCTGCGTGACTTCGGCGGCCTGCTCTTCGATTGAGAGGTTTCGGTGAACAACGCCAATGCCGCCGGCCTGCGCCATCGCAATCGCCAGGCGCGCCTCTGTGACGGTATCCATGGCTGCAGAAATAAGCGGGATGTTGAGCTCAATAGACTTTGTCAGATAAGTCGCTGTGCTCACTTCAGACGGTGTGACCTCGCTTGCGCCAGGCTGCAAGAGCACGTCGTCAAATGTTATCGCTTGCCGGATTTTCATGTGGGGAGCTCCCTTTTTGGCCTGTTAAGGGGTCCGTGGGCGCTTGTGAAGCCCCCAAACGACTTAGCTTATGCGTCGTTTGGATCGCTGTGGCTGGGAACCTCATCGGCTTGATCGGCGGGCGCGCCGGGAATGGCATAGCTGCCCTTGAGCCAGCGTGACAAATCGAGATCAGCGCAGCGTTTGGAACAGAAAGGTTTGAACTTCGGATCCACCGGCTTTTTCTCGCACACCGCGCACTTTCTGTCGCTCATCGACGCCTCACTTCATCAGGACCATTTGCATTGGGCTTGACGCTCACGCGCCCGCCAAATCGCTCAGCGAGCACTTTGTCACATTCCGATTGGCGATGGAGATAGGCGCCATAGACTGGTTTTGAAAGGGCGAGTTCGAAAAGTGCCGATCCGTTCGCTGCGGCTTCGTGCTCCACCTCTCTGAATAAAGACAGCAGTAAGGTCTCAGCGGTTGGCGCGCCGTCACGGTCGGTCAGACGCTCCACTATTGGACACTCGCCCCATTCGAGTGAAGCTTCCATCAAACCGAAAGCTGACGGAGCCAGCGCCTTTATCTTGCGCGCGCTCAATGCCGAAAAGGTGGTCACAAAGGCGGCTCTGACTGCCTCACCGGACTGTTTGTTGAGCGGACCGATACAATCAAGTACAATCGCGCCGCCGATATCCCGCAGCGCGAGCTGGCGCGCGGCGGTCGATGCGGCCTCTATTCCAATCGATCTCGCCCGTGCACCGGCGCTGCCGCGCCCCTGCCGGCCGGCTGTGTCGACATCAATGGCCAAAAGCGCGCGTGTCGGCTCAAGATGAAGCCAGCCGCCATGCGGCAGGGTCACGGTGTCCAACCCCGCCTCATCAAAAGCCGCGGCGACCGTCTGTGGGTCGTCACGACATGGCAGCTGCGCGCCAGATGGAAGCGACGCGACCCAAGCCTCAAGCGCGCTCGTCGCACCGACCTGACCGTCGCTGGCGACAACTGCACGGGCCAGCTTCTCGCGGCGTGCCGATGCCTTGATGAGCACGTTCAGGTGCTGGCCTTCGGTCAGCCCATCCCGGGTCTTGAGCGCGAGATAGGCGCCCTCGCCCATATCCGTTTCGATGAAGGCACCGCCCTGATCATCGGCGAAGGCACGGACACGAGCACCAAGCACCTGTCCAGGAAAATGACGGCGGGTATCATCATTCCAGCGCCTGAAAAAAAGACGGCAGGCCTGCCCTTGGTCGTCTATGGCAACGGCCCGATACTCCCCTGGCGCATCGTGAATCAGGATCTCTGCGAGCGGCGATGAGCTCATTCAGGCTGGCAGGCCCGAACGCCGAGCACGGGCAGTTTCGTGCGCCAGCCGGTTGTATCGGTAACCGTGATCAAACCATCTTTGATCCGCTGGCCATTGGTCAGCATATCGCCGCTGGAATAGACAAGGTGAATGCTTGAACCGTTCTGATCCTGGTAGGTGATATCGGTATTAAACTGACCAAATATCCGCCCGGTTGCGCGGGTCTGGCGAAGCGTCAGCTGCTCGTCCTCCTGCTTGAACAAGGCGGTGCCTGACAGAGCTTTTGAGAAGAAAATAAACCGCGACGTATCTGTCTTACTCCAGAGGAACAGGCCGCATTCACCTGGATCAAGCTTTTGCGGTCCAAGACCGGAGCTCGGAACATTTGACAGACCGCTTTCGCCCCTGGCTGGCTCGGCCGGCGAGGACGCACACCCCATGACCATAGCGGGCATCGCCGCCAAAAGAACTATCGCCATTCGAAGCATCATTGCTGACCTCCTACTCCATCAATGCGGCTATACCGCCAAACACCCTCTTCGCGCCGAAACTGCAATTCGGCAAGAGCCGCACCAAGCTCAACATCGTTGGTTGTGACATCGACTTCGACTTCAGAACGCCCGTTCAGCCAAACCTCCGTCATCGCATCGACTTTGTCACCGACTTCGGAAGTGCTCTTCAGCGCAATCACGATAGCGCCGTTTTCACATCGCAAATCCCCGGAAATCGGCCCAAAGGCCCGGCCATAGGAGGCGCCTGCCTTGGTCAGGATATCGCTGGTGATTGTGCCGCCCGCCGAGAGGCACTCTGACTCTGTCAATCTGATCTGACCATCGCGCAAACGCAAAACACCGCCAAACGCGCGAACAGTGTTGGTCAGTCCCTCCATCGCGCCGAGATTCTGTTCCAGTTTGACGTCTTTCAAATGAACACGCCCAGGCGCCACACTGATCTGCCCGGTCCCGCGGCCGGCCGGCCCGCCCCATTGAACCGAATAACCGAACGCCCCCGTCAGCAGCAATTGCGGCCTGGCATTCAGAACGATGTCCCCGATCGGCTGGCCCGCCGCCTCCACACCGTTCAAACGGCCCGACCACACGGTGCCTTCAACCGATGAGAATTTAACGTCGCCATTCGGCAAGCCCGCGCGCTCAAGAACAAAGCCGAGCGGTACCTTTACGACCAGCATGGCCAGGAAGGCCGCAAGTGCAAGAATGATCACAAGAAATCGCATCGTTACGCCCCCAGCGACTCGAAATCGACACTGACGCGCACCTGATCATCAACAGAGGTTTCCATTACCATCCGTGTGATGACGGCGCCTGCTTCGATCTCCACTTTCTGCAACCAGTAAAAGACGATGCGCGGGTCCGCCCGGTCAACTGTAATGCTGACCGTATCGGCGCCGCTGGTCTGCAATCGTGAAATCGATAGGCCGCCATCGGTGGCCGCCTGAATAATCGCCGCTTTGAACGGCTCACCCGTCAAAACCTGACGCTTCTCGCTTTCAACAACGATAATTTCACCCGCTGCGCGCTCCTCAAAATAGGCGCGCTGCAATGTCTCCATAGAGCGGAACGCGGTTTCCATGCGCGCTTTCTGATCCGCCCGCCAGGACAAGCCTGGCACCAGGATAGCCTGCCAAAAAAGCAGGACGGCGACCAGCGCGCCGGCCGTGCCAATCAACCACTTCTCCCTGACGGACAGGCCCGTCCACCACTCCGAAACGGTGCTCATCGGTCCGGCCTCATAACAAGTTCAGCCATAAGCTGACCGCTCAGCATACGCGCGTCGCCAATCTCAACTTTGATACCGTGGCCCTGCATATTGCTGACAAGTGCGTCGCCGTCACCAAACTCCTGCAAGACAACAATCGCGCTAAATTGCTGGCGCGCCGCGTCATAGCGGATACTGGTCAGCTTGATCTGCGGCGCCGCCTCAAGCCCAAGATAGAGTGTTGCCGCCGCACCCAGCACATCCAGCCGACCTTCGCTGAGCATGGTGCCCGAATTGATCTCCCGGAACGCGGCATCAACATTTCCATTAAGATGGGGCCAGCCACGTTCAACATAGTCTCGCGCTGTATCGCGATACTCGCCTGCCTGGCGTTCGAACGCATAGGCCTGACCGAATATCAGGGCGAGATAGCCAAGCGCGCTCGCCGCCGCCAGCAGTCCGGCTGTGCGCCACTGACCAAGCCCGGACAAATCCATATCCCGGCGGACACCATAAGGCCCCTGGCGAAGGTTCTGAAGGGACGGTTGCGCATTTGCCCATTCTGCCAGCCTTGCCAGCAGCATTTCGTCATTGTCACAGCCAGCGCCGGCCGCCGCGACACCGAGACTTCGCGCCGTTGTCTCGCCATAAACCGTCAAAGGCTCATCGACATTGACAAGCCCGGCAATCAAGTCTGTGCCGAGGTCAGAATCGACCGTGAAAGTTCGCTCGTTCACACGCACCAGCAATTGCTGGCCGGCGTCTAGCACGACCTGCCCATTCGGCAACAAGCTGTCCGCGCTGACCAGCGCCGCGTCCGGCAGACCGATTGTTTCGAGTTCGCCGACCAGTTCCTGCATCATGCTCTTCGATATAACAGCTAGTGCACGCGGCTGGCCCGGCTCGCCTTTAGGCCCGACGGCGACATGCACCGCCTCGACAGGTTCAGCTATGTCATCTTCGACCGCAAAGGGCGCCATGCGGCGTGCTTCGGCTTCGGAGCGGGCGTTCAGAGGCGCAGCCAGGGAGAGAACATGCTGGCCCGGAATAATCGCCACGGCATCGCTGCGACTGCCCTTGGCCTTGGACAGTCTGTCGGCGCATCGCCAGCCGCGGCCATCGCGCCAGGCGAAAAGCGGGTCGTCGTTTTCCCGAAAAAGGACATACAAGTCCGCCATCAACCCACTCTTTCTCTACGCACAAGCCGCAGTGGTTGGCCATCTGCGATTGCCATCAAGTATTCCATGGTCATCGACTGGTCGCGATAGGCGATGTCGGCCAGAGCGGAAAGGTGTGTTGACGTCACAGCCAGTCGGTCATTTCGCACCGTGTCAGATGCAAAATTCGCCACGCGCGGCTCGGCGAGAAACTGTTCGACGCTTCGCCAGCCAAGCACTGGACGCGACGCGATAAGGTTTTCGGCATCCACACGCGTCAGCCCATCGGGAAAGACTAGTGCCAGAAGTCCGGCCTGTTCGACTGTCAGCGTATTAACGTTCAGCGGACCAAAATCTGTACCGATATCGTCCGGCAAAGCGCAGAGATATGGCATTAGTCCATTACGAATCGCCGGATCAAACTCGCGCACCAGATTGATTTCAGACCGGTTCGTCATTGGTTGCCCGGCGGTACGGTAAGACGGCCGCTCACCCGAATAATAGCTGTCTTCAGCGCCCGAGACGCGCGGCGAGTTATCGCTGTCCATCCAGTCGATAAGACTATTGCCAAGCGTCGACGCCTGCGCGCGGTCAAGGCCGGTGAGCTCAGCGAGTTTCAGAAAATCGGCATAGGCCGCGTCGCGCGCTATGAACTGACCCGAGCCATCGTCAATCACAAGCCCGTTGACGTTAAAGCAATTGCTGCGATCACGAATGTGCACAGTGATTGAGCCGGCGCTCAGCGGATAGACGACCGGCTCTGAAAAACCGGGCACCGAACCAATTGTCTGGCCATCATATTCCTGAAGAAGATCGGCCACACGCGAGCGCACAACCGCTTCGGCCGACACTGCATAATAGCGCGCCTGCATCTGCTGGCTGAGCGCACCGGACCGTTTTGTTGCGGCATTGACAGTCTGGCTGATGCCGACGGCAACAAGCGCCATGGCCGCCACCATCATCAACACGGTCACGAGTGCTGACCCGCGCTCCGCATCGGGTATTTTGTGCGGCGTCGTCATGCCCGCCCTCCTGTCAGCGCAGCAATAGTCAAAGCCGTGCCATCATCAAAGCGAATATCGAGTTCGATCAGTTCGGGCAGGATTGTCAGATCCTGCCCCGCATCGCCGACCCACTCCTCGGACCACTCAATACCGCCCCGAAAACGTAGCTGAACGCCCGCAACATTCTCGAAAAGCACGCGTTCGACTTGCGCGGTTGAATCCGTCACGTCGGGACGCGCCTGGGCGCGGCGGACCAATCTGTCCTGATCCAGAAAATAGCTCACATATTGCAGGCTGCTGCGCCGCGCTTCCGGATCGGAGATAATCCAGCCGCTGCGCACAAATTGCAGAAAGGGCGCGCGCCCGCTTGGCTGCTCACCAAACAGATTACCCGGACGTCCCGTCCCCCATTCAGGACGCACCGCACGCGTGCTCATGGCGCCAATGTCGCCGCGAATGAAGGCCTGCGCGATATCGATTTGCCGGGCGCTGGTTTCCTGCTCGCGGATCTGTTTTCCCGACGTGGACGCCCCCAGAAGCAAACCTGAACCGGCCGATGACAAGAGCGCCAGTATGAAGAGCGCAACCAGTGTCTCGGTCAGCGTGAAGCCGCCCTGGCGCGCGCTGCGCCGGCGCGACAGACAAGCTGGACGTGCGCCGTTCATTGGCTGCTCGCCTCCACCGAGTTGGCCCGAAGGTCGATACTGAGCGGTTCGCTGGCGCTCAGCTTTAACGCTTCGAAGGATGCCAGCGGCTGCGTCTCACCGGCGAGCATCACCTCAACCGTGATCGATTGAAGACCATTATTGGCGACCGGCGTTGCAAGCTGCGTCCACTCAAAGCTGCGACCGAGCTGAACCTCGATCCCGCGCTCAACACCCGGTGAGGGGGCCACAGGATCAGAAATGACCCGCGCCATAACATTCTCAGCCACCGTCCTGGCCAGCAGTCGCTTTTCAAGATATTGGCTGTTGCGCGTGGCGTCGGTCGAAATCTGCAAAAGCGGTATCGCCGCAAGCGCAAGAATGCCCATGGCCGCGACCGTTTCGACCAGACTGAAACCGCCATCTATGCGAGGTGGAACGCTATCTCTCGCGGACATGGACCTCTCCATTTTCGGCCACCTCAACCTCAAATGTCTGCGATGCGTCTTCGATCAGGTAGATCGCTGTCATGCTCATCCCGGTCGGGTCGCTGATAAAATCCGGCGGGTCGACGGAGCGGACTGTCTCAGTCGCCTCACGAAGGCTCTCAGTCTCGTCATCATCGTCATCCAGCAGACCGATGGCAATGTCTGCCCGCCGAACTGACACGTCGCCGCGCGGCGGCGCTGGATAGGCCCTGTCCACCGCCCAGACACCGCGCTCAAACGTGTGGAGCGTCAATGCGCCATTCTCCGAGATATCGATCCCAAGCGGGCGGCCGAGAACAATTGCCTGTTCCTGCAGGCTGATAACGGCCTGGCTGATCGATTCAGCCGCTTCCTGCGCAGCACTCTTGCGCGATGGCACAGTCAGCAGAACCAGACTGCTGGTCAAGCCGATGATCATCACCACCGCCATCACCTCGATCAGTGTCATACCGGCCTGTCGCGGCAATGGGGTTGGACGCGCGCCGGGCATAGGTGCGACCTAGTCCCAGTTACCGATATCGGCGTTCAGCTCTTCGCCGCCCTCTTCGCCATCTGCACCATAGGAAAACAGATCATAAGATGAGCCCGAGCGCCGGCCCGGCCGCTCATAGGCGAACTCTCGGCCCCATGGATCAATTGGTAGCCGGTTGATATAGCCGCCATTACGATAGAAGGCGCCGGAGGGAATATCATCTGGCTCTTCCACCAGCGCCAGCAAACCCTGCCGCTCGGTTGGATAATCATACATGTCCAGACTGTACTGCTCGAGCGCATTGGCAATGCGTGTAATGTTGGCCTTTGCGGTCTTGGCCTGTGCGTCTTCCCGCGCACCCAACACATTGAACAGGACGACCGATGACAGCAGACCAATAATGAAGACGACCACCATGATCTCGGTCAGGGTGAACCCGCCTTCCCGGCGATCACGCGGTGGTCTTTGAACAGTGTGTTCCATTGTTTCTCTCCAGACACGACAAGCTTGGTTTAAGGCCCAATCGCCAATGTATTGAGTTGAAGGATCGGTAACATAATGGCCAGAACGATCAAAGCGACGGCGCCAGCCAGAACAACAATCATCATCGGCTCGACAAGGCCAAGCGCGACGGTTGCGTTATTATCGAGCTCTTCTTCCATATAGTCGGCCGCGCGGGTCATCATGTCGGGCAGGTTTCCGCCGCGCTCGCCGCTGGCCACCATATGCACCAGCATGGCCGGGAAAATCCCGCTCTGTCGCATGGCAAGGTTCAGCGGCTGGCCTTCTTCGATCTTTGAACGGACCTGCCGGATGTTCTGTTTGAACACTTGACTGCCAACCGACCCTTCCGCCGCAATCAAAGAATCCGGCACCGTCGCCCCCGACGATGATAGTGTCGCAAATGTTCGCGCAAACCGCGCCGCGTTGACCGACTTCATCAATCCGCCAAAGATCGGCAAACGCATTTGAAACCGCTCGACGCTTGCCTTGATCGGCGGCGCGCTGATGATCTGGCGCAGGAGCACAATTACGCCAATCATCGCCGGAAGCGCAATCCAACCCCAATTGCGAACAAAGCTGGAGATGGCCATCACAACCTGTGTCAGCGCCGGCAGTTCCTGCTCGAGTGTATCGAATTGTTCGACCACAGCCGGCACGACAAAAATCATCATCAAGGTGACAATCACAATCGCCACAATGCTGAGCACGACGGGATAGATCAGCGCTGAGGTCAGCTTGCGCGTGAGCTTCTGGGATTTCTCGAGATGCTCAGCGAGGCTTTCCATCACATCGCCAAGCCGCCCGGATGACTGACCGGCCGAAACCACAGAGCGGTAGTAAGGCGGGAATGCCTTTGGCATGCCAGACAGGGCCTCCGAAAACGACGACCCTTCCTGCAGCGCATTCCTCACGCTGAGCAGCGTTCGCCGCGTGCTGGCATGTTCAAGCTCGTTGGCAATGGCCGCGATCGCCTCTTCAACGGTGGAGCCAGACTTGATCAGCATGGAC
>JBCCMX010000049.1:0-13743 GCA_039026135.1 Pseudomonadota bacterium
CCATCACGCGCATCATCCAGCCGGTGCCCTCGCGGCACGGGGTGCACTGGCCGCAGCTTTCGTGTTTGTAGAACGCGGATAAGCGCCAGATTGCTTTGACGATGTCGGTGGATTTGTCCATCACGATGACTGCGGCCGTGCCGAGGCCGGACCGCTGTTCGCGCAGGTAGTCGAAATCCATGATGGCTTCGCGCATGTACTCCCCGCGGATGCAGGGGACCGAGGATCCGCCGGGGATCACCGCGAGCAGGTTGTCCCAACCGCCGCGGATGCCGCCGCAGTGTTTTTCGACCAGCTCACGCAACGTGATGCCCATCTCCTCTTCCACCGTGCAGGGCTGCTCCACGTGGCCAGAGATGCAGAAGAGCTTCGTGCCGGTGTTGTTCGGCCGGCCGAGGTTCGCGAACCAGCTCCCGCCGCGCCGCAAGATGGTCGGGATAACTGCAATCGTCTCCACATTGTTAACCGTCGTCGGTGCGCCGTATAGGCCCATGTTGGCCGGGAAAGGCGGCTTCAGGCGCGGCTGGCCCTTCTTGCCCTCCAGACTTTCCAGAAGTGCGGTTTCCTCGCCGCAAATATAGGCCCCGGCGCCGTGATGGACATACAGATCAAAGTCCCAGCCATTCACATTATTCTCGCCGATCAGCTTCGCCTCATAGGCCTCCTTGACCGCCTTCTCCAGCGCCTCGCGCTCAGCAATATATTCCCCGCGCAGATAGACATAACATTTGTGGGCGCGCATGGCCCGGCTCGCCACCATACAGCCCTCGATCAAGAGGTGGGGGTCATGGCGCATAATCTCGCGGTCTTTACATGTGCCCGGCTCGGACTCATCGGCATTGACCACCAGATAATGCGGGCGATCCTTCACCTCTTTCGGCATGAAGGTCCATTTCAGTCCGGTCGGGAAGCCCGCACCGCCGCGCCCGCGCAGGCCGGAATCCTTGATCTGTGTGCACAGCCAGTCCGGGCCCTGGGCCAGCATTTCGCGCGTCAGATGCCAGGCACCGCGCTTTTTGGCCTCCTCCAGCCCCGGCGAGTGCGCGCCGTAGAGGTTGGTGAAAATCCGGTCTTTATCTTGAAGCATCATTTTGCTCCTGAATCTTCTTCGCCTTTAGCACAGCCGGTACCATGATCGCCGCACCAATCGCCGCCGCCCCGATGATCCAGACCGGATTATCGGTCTGCAGGAACATGATAATGCCCGCCAGCAGAATGGGCGCTTCGGCAATGGCGGCGATCAAGATCACCTTGGCCGGGTTTTCACGCTTGATCAGGCTCATGTCTCATCCTCATCGATTGACGAGGGCACATCGCCCGCATCGACCCGCTTGGAAAATTCAGTCTCGTCGCCCGCCGCGAGCGCCGTGGCCTGACCGATCCAGTCCTCGCGTTCAATCCGCCCCGGGAAAGACAGGCTGTCCTCGACCCAATCGACATTGGCCGGCGTCCAGGCGGCAATCTGCGCGAACTTGAAGATACCGAGCTCATTAAGCGCGTCTTCGTTGACCGGACCAATGCCCTTGATCCGCTTCAGATCATCGCCCTCGCCTGGCGCAAGGCGCAATGCCTCTGGCTGTTCGCCGGCAGGCTCAGCTGGCTTGTCGTCGCCGATCAGTGTTGTCTTGGCCGGTTCGGGCGCACTTTCCTTCGGCACAACAATCTTGTCCGTCGCGGGCATCTCCGGCGTCGTATCGGGCAAGTGCGGCAGCACGCTCACATCGGCATTGCGAGACCCGTCAAATAGCCCGGCATCCTGCAGGCTTGTGGCCCCGCCAATCGGCGCAGAGTTCAGGCGATCAACAAACGGGCCGGGTTTGACCTCAGCGCCATGGCTCAGCTTGTCGATAATCTCAGAGAAGGTCTCAGGCGTGAGATCCTCATAATAATAATCATTGATCTGCACCATAGGCGCATTCACGCACGCGCCGAGACACTCCACCTCTTCCCAGGACAGGCGCCCATCATCGGTGACATGCATCTTGTCGCCAATTTTCAACTGGCAGACCGCTTTCAGATCGTTCGCGCCGCGCAACATGCACGGCGTTGTGCCACACAGCTGGATGTGATGCTGTCCCACCGGTTGCAGGCGGAACATCGTATAGAAAGTCGCCACTTCATAGACGCGGATATAGGGCATTTCCAGGCGGTCTGCGACGTCGCGCATCGCCGGCTCAGACAGCCAGCCGGCATTATCCTTCTGGGCAAGCCATAAAAGCGGGATCACGGCTGAGCGCTTCTTGTCGCCGGGATATTTGGCGAGCCAGAAATCGATTGTCGGCTCGGTTTCGGCTTTAAAGGAAAAGCTGTCGCCGCCGGCCTCAATATCAAATCTACGCAGGGCCATCAGCTACCCTCTCCAGAAAAGTAGGTTTCAATCTCGTCCTTGAGAACAAGAAATTCGCCGTCCCGGCGCCCCCGACACCAGGCATTGCCCTGGTCAAAAATATCGCGCGCAGCCGCCGCGCTGACCTCTTTGGTTCGGAATGTCTGCGATGCGCGCTCGCCAGACACGCTAATCCGCGGCTTGGGATCATCGCCCCACGGCTTGTACTCATGATAAAAATGCGTTGCGAACACTTTCAGGCCGACAATCGGGGCGGCCTGGTCTGGATCAGCCGTGACAGGCAAATCCTTGTCAACAAACAGATCGACGTCACAAGCCTCACAAATGGCGTCATAACGTTCTGGTTCTGGATGCCTGTCACAGAAATAAAACGTGTTCGACGCGGCAATCTGCCGGACCAGCGGCGAGGCATTCACTGCCTGATCTTTCCAATCGAGCATCGCCCCAGCCGGTACCGCATTGCTACACGCGACCAAACCAAGCGCCGGAAGGGTCGACAGATAGCTCACTAGCGGTCGATCTCCCCAAACACGATGTCGAGCGAGCCCAAAATCGCCGAAACGTCGGCCAGCTGGTGGCCCTTGCACAAGTGATCCATGGCCGCCAGATGCGGGAAGCCAGGCGCGCGCAATTTCACACGGTAAGGCCGGTTCGAGCCGTCCGCCACAAGATAGACCCCAAACTCGCCCTTCGGCGCCTCTACGGCGGCATAGACCTCGCCCTCGGGCACATGAAAGCCTTCAGTGTAGAGCTTGAAGTGATGGATCAGCGCTTCCATGCTCTGCTTCATCTCGGCGCGGCGCGGCGGGCTAACCTTTGTGCCCTCGGCCAGCACAGGGCCTTTCGGCATCGTCTCGATGCACCATTTGATGATCTCATTCGACACCAGCATCTCGTCCATGCGGCAGATATAGCGATCATAATTGTCGCCATTTTTGCCAACAATCACCGGGAACACATCCTGGGGGATTTCACTGTAAACCTCGTACGGCTGGCTGCGCCGCAAATCCCAGGCAAGACCCGAACCGCGCACCATGACGCCAGAGAAACCATACTCCATGATGGTCTTCTCATCGACAACGCCAATATCGACATTGCGCTGTTTGAAAATGCGGTTCTCTGAGACCAGCCCCTCAATCTCTGCCATGCGGGCGGGGAACTGCTCGCAGAAGGCCATAATATCGTCGATCAGATCCTGGGTAATGTCCTGATGCACACCGCCAGGACGGAAATAGGCCGCATGGAAGCGCGCGCCGCAGGCCCGCTCATAAAAGCCAAGCATGATCTCGCGCTGTTCGAAGGCCCAGGTAATCGGGGTTAGCGCGCCGCAATCCATAACCTGTGTGCCCACATTCAGCAGGTGGTTCAGGATGCGGCCAATCTCGGCAAACATGACACGGATAAACTGGGCCCGGCGCGGCACCTCAAGGTCGAGCATTTTCTCGATCGCCAGACACCAGGCATGTTCCTGGTTCATCGGCGCGACATAATCGAGCCGGTCAAAATAAGGCAGGCCTTGAAGATAGGTCTTGTACTCAAGCAGTTTCTCGGTGCCGCGGTGCAGCAGCCCGATATGGCTGTCGATACGGGTGACCAGCTCACCATCGAGATCCATCACCATGCGCAAAACGCCATGCGCTGCCGGATGCTGGGGCCCGAAATTCAGCGTGAAAACCCGGTCCTGCTCGGGCAGCAGCTTCATGTCATCCGCCATTATCCGCCCTCCCCTTCGCTGGTGGCATCGGCTTTCTCATCGCCCGGGATCTGCGCGGTCATCCCTTCCCATGGGGACAGGAAGTCAAAGTTCCGGTATTCCTGTGTCAGCTCAACCGGCTCATGCACAATCCGCTTCTCAAGATTGTCATAGCGCACCTCGGTATAGCCCGTCAGCGGAAAATCCTTGCGCAGCGGGAAGCCCTCAAACCCATAATCGGTCAGGATACGGCGCATATCCGGATGGCCGGCAAAGCGCACGCCATACATGTCGAAAACCTCGCGCTCATACCAGTCAGCCGACTTGTGTACGTCTGTCAGGGTCGGCACCGGTGTCGCTTCATCGGTCGAGATTTTCACACGGATGCGCTGGTTCATGCGCATGGACAGAAAATGATAGATCACCTCAAAACGCTGTCCACGCGCGGGATAGTCGGCGCCGCAAATGTCGATCAGGGTCTCGAACATGCACATGGAGTTGAGCTTCAAATAGTCCGCCAGCGTCGTGATCGCATCGCGCTCGGCAAACAGGGTCAGCTCACCGAACCGAACCTCGAACCGGCGCACCGCATCCGGCATAGCGGTCGAAATATGCTCGCCAAGCTCGTTCAGGGCGTCTGTCTGTTCGCTCATGACCAGCCCTCCTAACGCTCAAGAGAGCTTTCGCGGCGAATTTTCTTCTGCAGCTGCAAAAAGCCGTAAACCAGCGCCTCGGCGGTCGGCGGGCAACCTGGAATATAAATGTCGACCGGCACGATCCGGTCACAGCCGCGCACAACGCTGTAACTGTAATGGTAGTAACCGCCGCCATTGGCACAGCTGCCCATAGAAATCACATAGCGCGGCTCTGGCATCTGATCGTAAACCTTGCGCAGCGCTGGCGCCATTTTATTGGTCAGCGTACCGGCCACAATCATTACATCTGACTGGCGCGGGCTGCCGCGCGGGGCCATGCCAAACCGCTCCAGATCATAACGCGGATTACCCGCATGCATCATCTCAACAGCGCAGCAAGCAAGCCCGAAGCTCATCCACATCAGCGAGCCATTGCGCGCCCAGGCAATCAGGTCGTCGGCAGCGGCGGTAAAATAGCCCTTATCGGCCAGCTCATTGGATAGGCCCGTATAGAACGGATCGTCGGCAAGCACCTCGCCGCCGCCTTCAACGCCAGCGCGCCCCGCCTCCAGCGCATACGGCTTGATCGTCTCCGTCATCGCCTTCTCCTAGTGCCATTCAAGCGCGCCGCGGCGCCACTCGTAAATAAAGCCAATCGTGAGCACTGCGAGGAAAATCACCATTGACCAGAACCCGAAAACGCCGATCGCACCAAGGCTGACCGCCCATGGAAACAAGAAGGCCACTTCCAGGTCAAAAATAATGAACAGGATCGCCACCAGATAGAAGCGCACGTCGAACTTCATACGCGCATCATCAAAGGCATTGAACCCGCATTCATACGCCGAATTTTTCTCCGGGTCCGGATTACTTGGTGCCAGAATGGCCGCGCCCAGCAGGAACAGTAAAGACAAGCCGACGCCAAGCGCCAGAAACAGGATGACAGGCATATAATCGAGGGCCAGTCGCTCAATATCGCTCATCGGTTCGGCTCTCCTGTTAAAGGCGACGGATCTTATGCGTCGGATAGGACGCTTTCATCGCAAGTGCAACATGCCCGGCAGTGCACGTCTTCGATAGTTTATCGATTTTCAATCGCATTTCTGCCCTGCACCCATGCGGCGAGGCGTCACGTCTGTGAGAGTCATTCTCAACAGGGATCAAACGCCGCCGCCGGCGACCATTAGTCGACGCCCGGCCGGGGGCCTTCTTCGCCATTGCGCGGTTCGCCCGTCATCCGCTCCGGGGTAACGCCCTGGGCCCGCACCAGCTCCTCCAGCGCGTCGCCAATCGCATTGAGCTGATCGAGGTCAGTTCCGCGCACCACCAGGGCCACGCCATGATCGGTCGTGGTGCGAAACCACGGATAAGAGCCAAGGCTGACAGCGCTATGGGTCTTTGACAACTCGCCCAGAGCCTCCGCCAGATCCCCTTCGCGCAGCCCGGCGCCGCGAACCGTAACCGATTTAACGACATCACCGCCCTGAAGCCGCGGGCCGATCGCGCCCAGCATGCCCTCGACAATTTGCGGCACGCCGGCCAGTGTGAAGACATTCCCGGTCTGAAACCCGGGCGCGCCGGACACCGGGTTCGAAATCAGATCCGCGCCCTTGGGTGTTCGCGCCATACGACGCCGCGCCGGCGTGAACTCGGTATCCATTTCGGCATAACGCGCAGACAGGATTCGCACCGCCTCTGGATGCTCGCCAATCTCCACACCAAAGGCCGCCGCAATGGCATCGGCTGTGATGTCGTCATGGGTCGGGCCAATGCCGCCTGTGGTGAACACATACGTATAGGCCGCCCGCAAGGCGTTCACCGCTGCAACGATCCGATCTTGTTCGTCGGGCACAATGCGCACTTCCCGCACGGGGATCCCATACGGAGCCAGAAACCGCGCAATCGCCTGCGCATTAATATCCCGTGTTCGCCCCGACAGGAGCTCATCGCCGATCAGACAGATCGCGGCGGTCGGTTCGATCTTTGATGTCATAGACGCGGATGTATGGCCTATTGCAGCGCGCGCCTAGCCCCATAAGCGTCCAGTCTTGTCGCTAAGCGCCCTAAACACACCGCGCACG
The DNA here is from genome assembly GCA_039026135.1 of Pseudomonadota bacterium. Taxonomy (GTDB): domain Bacteria; phylum Pseudomonadota; class Alphaproteobacteria; order Caulobacterales; family Hyphomonadaceae; genus Henriciella. The sequence goes on from JBCCMX010000049.1 coordinate 6,757, forward strand.
CGCCCTGACTTGGCCTGATTTTTCTGATTAACATGAGGGCGTCGCAAGATGAATGAGCATAACAAGGAGGCCAGAATGGCGTTTGGCCCAAATGGCGAAGTTATCGCGCCAAAGGCTGAGACAGGCCCCGACTATGTCGTCCAGGGCCCTGCCAAACTGAAACGCATCGCGCTGGCGAGCTTTCTGTGCGGTGTCACCGCCTGCATCACCGTGGCGCTGATTGGTGCAGCAGCCATCTTCATTGTGTCGACCGCGCAAGCGATTGTCGGCGTCACCAATGGCATCTTTCAAGGCGGCAACGGCCTTGCCGGCGGCATCAGCATTGCGCTTGGCATGTCGGCCATGAATTGGTGGTTTTTCTATTTCACAATCCCCGCCGCTTGGATCGCGCTCGGCTTCTCGATTGGCCGCATGCCGCATCGCGGGATTACGCGCGTGATGCCCTACTATCGCTGGGGCGCGATTTGGGGCGCCCTTCTGGTGGGCGCGACGACCACGTTTTTCTCCATCGTGCTCGGGTCAGGCTTCACCGTCAGCTCGGATGCAAGTCAGCCGGCTTTCGTACTGGGCGCGGGCCTGACCGGTATGCTCATCGGCGGTCTCGCCGGCGCCATTTGCGGCGGGCTTTTTATCGCGATTGTGCGCCCGGCTGAACAGGTCCGGCGGATCGAAGTCAGCGTCTTTTGAGCGGCTATTGACGCTCGCGACAAATCTCACCACCTCAGCGCGATGGCTAAAATGACTATAGATATTTGGACAGATGGCGCGTGCAGCGGCAATCCGGGCCCTGGCGGCTGGGGTGTCCTGCTTAAAGCTGGCGACAAGACAAAAGAGCTGTTTGGCGGTGAGGCCGCGACGACCAATAACCGGATGGAACTTATGGCCGCGATCGAAGCCCTCAACGCGCTGTCCAAACCGACCAAGGTGCGCCTTCATACCGACAGCACCTATGTGAAAGATGGCCTGACCAAATGGATCCATGGCTGGAAACGCAATGGATGGAAAACCGCGGCAAAAAAACCAGTGAAGAATCAGGACCTCTGGCAGGCGCTCGATGCGGCCTGCGCGCGTCATGATATTGCGTGGATCTGGGTCAAGGGCCATGCCGGTGACCCTGGAAATGAGAAGGCCGACGCACTCGCCCGAAAAGGCGCCGCCCAGGCGGCTGCCTAGTGCTCACGGCAACGTGATTGCGGTGCACTCAAACCGCGGGCGCGCATGTGCTAGGCGGGGCCTGAGATCATAACCCAATAGCCACAGACGAGACCTCAGATGCGTACCCTTTTTGCTGCGACAGCCTTCGCTTTTCTAACCGCCTGCGGCCAGGGCCAGACAGCGGCCTCGCCCACGGGCAGCGCGATCTCGACTGAGATCACCGCGCCCGCAGAAGAGACCGGCGTGATTGCGGTCCTCTCCTATGCTGACTGGTGCGGCAGCTGCAAGGCACTTGATCCCAAGATCAGCGCCGTGCTGGACGCCAATACGTTTGACGGTGTTGAGATCTTCTCACTCGACTATACCGCGCGCGACGATGCGGCCTTTTATGCCGCGGCCGAAACGCTTGGGGTTGCCGAGACCCTGCGCGGCGAGTTCGGCGATAAAATCAAAACCGGGAAGATGTATCTGATTGACGCGGCCGCCGGCACCATCATTTCCCGGATCGACAAGACTATGGATGAAGCGGCCATCGCAGCAGCCATCGAAGCTTCAGTCGCGCCTATCTAGAGCGCTGACAGCCGCCCGTCGGCTGCCGCCGCCTCATAGTCGGCCTTGATCGCAGCATAGCGGTGATCAATAGCAGCCATAAATTCAGGATGGGTGAAGATATAGAGCCGGTCGGCTTCAACACAGTCAGCCGTCCACTCGCCAACCGTATCTGCATCAATCCCGGAATTGATAACCGCCGCCATGCCCTGATAGGCCGCATTCTCTTCGGCGTCACTCTGTGACACCTCCGCTGCCGATGGCCGGCCCAGCGCGGTGGTATGGATTTTGGTGCGCACCCAGGCCGGACAGAGAATGCTGACGCCGATCCCCTCTTCGGCGAGGTCAAGCTTCAGGCCTTCTGAATAACCAACGACGGCGAACTTTGTGGCCGTATACGGCCCCATACCCGGCGCCGCACCATGACCGGCCAGCGATGCGGTATTGACGAAATGCCCGCCCTCACCCTGACGCTTCAGGATCGGCGTGAACACTTCCACGCCATGCACCACACCCATCAGATTAATATCGATGATCCAGCGCCAATCCTCAATCGGTGTGTCCCCCGGAGCGCCGCCCGTGGCAACGCCCGCATTGTTCACAACGATATGCACTTTGCCGAAAGCCGCCAGCGTTGCCTCGGCGGCTGCGCGCACCGCTTCAATATCGGTCACATCGCAGATGGCGGTTGCCACCTCGCCGCCCTGCGCCTTGATCAGGGCCGCGGCGGCAGCCAGACCGGCCTCGTCGCGGTCTGTCAGCATCAGTTTGGCGCCGCGCGCTGCGAACGCCGTGGCCATAGACAGGCCAAGGCCGCTCGCAGCCCCCGTAATGAAGGCCACGCGGCCCGAAATATCTGTCATGATATCTATTGGCTCCTGAAGAGACTTATGCCGACACCATGCCCTTATGCATCCCCATCAGGCGCTCTGTGATGATCGCCTCGGCCTGGTTCATGATCCGGTCAATCAGCTCCTGACAGGTCGGAATATCATCGATCAGGCCGGCCACCATACCGCAAGACCATGCACCGGCATCCATGTCGCCGTCCAACATGATGCGCGGATACACGCCGGCAACTTCATCAATGATGTCCTCGAACTTCAGGTCGGCGCCAAGCGCCTTTTCCTTCTCCAGCAGGCGCTCAACCGCCTCATTGTTCAAAACTCGCTCCGTATTGCGCAGCGGGCGCATGACCAGACGCGTGTCGAGTTCGGACGCGGCCACAATCGCCTTCTTGACGTTCTCATGCACGGGCGCCTCTTTGGTTGCGATAAAGCGCGTACCCATATTCATGCCGGCGGCGCCCATGGCGAGCGAGGCGACCAGCGAACGGCCATCGGCCTGACCGCCGGACGACACAAACGGGATTTCCAACTCATCGGCCGCGCGCGGCAGCAGGATCATGTTCGGCACATCATCTTCGCCAGGGTGGCCGCCGCACTCGAACCCATCAACCGAAACCGCATCACAGCCGATCGACTGGGCTTTCAGTGAATGGCGCACGGATGTGCATTTGTGGATCACCTTGACGCCAGCGTCCTTGAGGATGGGCAGCACTTCCTGGGGGTTACGACCAGCAGTTTCAACCACTTTGACCCCGCCATCGATAATGGCCTTGGCATAGGCCGGATAGTCTGGCGGGTTCAAGATCGGCAGAAAGGTCAGGTTCACGCCAAACGGCTTATCGGTCATGTCGCGGCATTTGGCGATCTCATTGGCCAGGTCTTCCGCGCTGCGCTGGGTCAGGCCTGTAATAATGCCCAAACCGCCAGCGTTCGACACCGCCGCCGCCATTTCGGCAAACCCGACAAAATGCATCCCACCCTGAATAATCGGATGCTCAATTCCAAACATTTCTGTGATCGCTGTCTTCATCGCGCGAAACCTCCATCTTTAATGGAGGAGCAATCGGTCAAAACCGGCCATCAATCAAGGCCTATTCTCGGCCGATATTGCCCCACTGGACTTCTATGCAGCGGAATAAATATCAAAAAACCCAGCCTATCGGGCCGGGCTTGTCAGTTCTGATAGGGCAAAACAGCCCTATTCTTCGATCAACTCGTTTTCCGCCTCATGACGCGCCCGGTCTTTCGCGCCTTTGGCCTCTTCATCGCGATCAACAAGCTCAATCACCGCGCGCGGGGCATTGTCACCATAGCGAAAACCGGCTTTGAGCACGCGTGTATAGCCGCCCTGACGATCCTTGTAGCGCTCGCCAAACACCTCAAACAGCTTCTGAACAGCGTCCTTGTCGCGGATCTGCGCGATCGCGCGGCGACGCGAGTTGAGATCGCCTTTCTTGGCCAGCGTGACTAGCTTATCCATGATCGGCTTCAGCTCTTTGGCCTTTGGCAACGTCGTCACGATTTGCTCATGCTCGATCAAAGAGGCCGCCATATTGGCGAACATGGCCTTACGGTGAGATGCCGTCCGGTTCAGTTTCCGATGTGCAATGCCGTGGCGCATGGGTCTCTCCTTGTCAGCCCTCCCGGGCTTACGCGCTTAAAGGTGGTCGTCGTATTTCTTTGCGAGGGCTTCAATATCTTCTGGCGGCCAGTCTGGCACATCCATTCCGAGATGCAGCCCCATGCCTGCAAGCACTTCCTTGATCTCGTTCAGCGACTTGCGCCCGAAATTCGGCGTACGCAGCATTTCGGCTTCAGATTTCTGAATTAGATCCCCGATATAGACAATATTATCGTTCTTCAGACAGTTCGCAGAGCGCACAGACAGTTCCAGCTCGTCGACTTTCTTCAGCAGAACCGGGTTGAACCCAAGATCACTCTCTTCTGTCTGGCTCGCCGTCTCGGTTTCAGGCTCTTCAAAAGTGATGAAGAGCTGCAGCTGGTCCTGCATGATGCGGGCAGAGTAAGCCACCGCATCCTCTGGCGAGATCGAGCCATCTGTCTCGACCGTCAGCGTCAGCTTGTCATAGTCCAGAACAGTGCCTTCACGGGTGTCTTCCACCGCATAGCCAACCCGGCGAACAGGCGAATAGATCGCATCGACCGGAATAAAGCCAATCGGCGCATCCTCAGGCCGGTTCTCAACGGCAGGCACATAGCCCTTACCTGTCGCAACCGTGAATTCCATGTGCAGATCGGCGCCATCATCCAGCGTACAGATCACATGATCCGGGTTCAGGATCTTTACATCGCCCGGCGTTTCAATCTGGCCAGCTTTGACCTCACCAGCGCCAGACGCCTTCAGGATCATGCGCTTGGGCGTATCAGACTGCATATCAACCGCAATCTGCTTCAGGTTCAGGACAATGGTCGTGACATCCTCGCGCACACCGGCGATCGAGGAGAACTCGTGCACCACGCCATCAATCTGAACCCCGGTAATGGCAGCGCCCTGAAGCGATGACAGCAAGATACGGCGCAGCGCGTTGCCGAGCGTTGTGCCGAAGCCACGCTCCAGCGGCTCGATGACCAATTTTGCAACACGGTTCGGATCGCGGCCAGGCTCAACCTGCGGGCGGTTCGGCCGGATAAGAGCTTTCCAATTGCGGTCGTTTACGACACTTGCGACTTCGACCATACGAAACGGCCTCCTGTGGGAAAATTCTAAAACAGACTATACGCGGCGACGCTTTGGCGGGCGGCAGCCATTGTGCGGGATCGGCGTCGTGTCGCGGATCGCCGTGACAGTCAGACCGACAGCCTGAAGAGCGCGCAGAGCGCTTTCGCGGCCAGAGCCCGGTCCGCGCACATTCACTTCCACCGTCTGCAAACCATGCTCCATGGCCTTCTTTGCAGCGTCCTCAGCAGCGACCTGCGCGGCATAAGGCGTCGACTTGCGCGAGCCTTTAAATCCCATTGTGCCGGCAGACGACCACGAGATCGTGTTGCCTTGCGCATCAGAGATGGTGATCATGGTATTGTTGAAGCTCGAGTTGACGTGCACAACACCTGAAGAAATATTCTTCCTGGCGCGGCGGGCGACTCGTGTGGGCTGACGGGCCATAGACGCAGATCCTATTTCTTCTTGCCAGCAATCGGTTTGGCAGGGCCTTTACGCGTGCGGGCATTTGTGTGGGTGCGCTGGCCGCGAACCGGCAGGCGCTTGCGATGGCGCAGGCCGCGATATGAGCCCAGATCCATCAACCGTTTAATGTTCAGCGACGTGTCACGGCGAAGGTCACCTTCGACCATGTAATCAGCGTCGATCGTCTCTCGAATTTGGATAACTTCAGCGTCAGACAGATCTGCCACGCGGCGTTCGGCGCCAATGCCAATCTTTTCGCAGATTTCACTCGCCTTGGCCGGGCCAATGCCATGTATATATCGAAGCGCGATTTCAACACGCTTATTCGTCGGTATATTGACGCCTGCAATACGGGCCACGGGCCTGTCTCCTAAATTATCACAAAAGAGAGCCGCAGTTCGCCCAGCGTTTTTACGCACCGCGCGCTTGCAAACTCGTCCTCTTAACGAAGTGCGTCGTTATAGACATGCTTCAAGCGACGTCAACCACTGAATCAGCAGCTCAAACGGCTTCTTTCAGCGCCCCTTCAATCGCCTCGCTGACCTCGTCAATTGAGGCCATTCCATCGACCTCGCGCAGCTTGCCCTGGCCGGCATAAATCGGCACCAGCGGGGCTGTATCATCATTGTATTTGCCCAGCCGGGTCGAGAACGCGTCGGGATTGTCATCCTTGCGGCCTTGCTCCTCAAAACGCTTGGTCACACGCGCCAGCAGCTGGGCCTCATCAACCACCAGGCGGATCACACGATCAACCGATGTTCCCCGCGCCTCAAGCAGCTTGTCCAGCGCTTCGGCCTGGCCGACCGTGCGCGGAAAGCCATCAAAGATAAAACCTGGCGCGCCAGCATGAACCGTCAGTTGTTCATTGATCAGATCGATCACGATCTGGTCAGAGACCAGCCCGCCTTCGTCCATGATCTTGGCGACACGCTCGCCAAGCTCTGAGCCAGACGAACGCGCTGCGCGCAGCATATCGCCTGTGGAGAGTTGAACATAGCCATGCGCCTCAACCAGACGCTTGGCCTGCGTGCCTTTACCGGCCGCAGGCGGTCCAAACAGGATCAGGTTCATTTTTTACGCTTGCCTCCCAGACGCGATTTCTTGATCAAACCCTCATATTGGTGCGCAATCAAGTGCGACTGAATCTGTGTCACAGTATCCATTGTGACCGAAACCACGATCAGCAGCGAGGTGCCGCCAATATAGAAAGGTATCCCGGGCACGTATCGCCGCAGGACTTCCGGCATCAAACATACAAAGACCAGATAGACCGCCCCGATCGTGGTCAGG
>JBCCMX010000050.1:0-13594 GCA_039026135.1 Pseudomonadota bacterium
CGACCGCCGAAAGTGCCAGGCGAAACCAATGGGAGTAGATCACCATCAGGTCATTGCCCGGCTTGAGAAGGTGCCTTCAAAAAGGAACCAGAGACCTAAGACGAGGAAAACGACAAAACTCGCATAACGAACAGTGCGTTGCCCTTTGTCGGATTGAATATTGTCACGCATTGCAACAGGTACGGAAATGTATAAAATATGCTGAAGGAACATAATAATAACAAGACATGTGACCAGCAAAAGATATGTTGCGAAATCTGTTTCACCTGCCGCCAGATGGGGTGCCATGACGCCGACATAGAATGCGATATTCACCGGGTTGATAAAAGCCCAGACCAGACCTGAAAGATAGTGCGAGCTGGAAACGAGCGCCTTGTTTGTCCCGCTCTGTTTCAGCAGCTGGCCACGGAAAAGAGCGCGCCCCGCCAGAGCGATGAAACAGATCCCGGCCAAAATAGAGGCCCAGTGCAGGATCTGGCTCAAACCGGTGGCATAGGCTTGGTAGAAGAAAAAGATCAGGGTGAAAATTATCGCGTGGCCGGTCTCGGTGCCTGCGGCCATGATCAGTGCAGGTCTTTGCCCATCCCGCAAAGCCACCGCGGCATGAACAAGTGCCCCTGGGCCTGGCTTGAATGCGATTAGCATCACCTTGACAACAAACGTTATGAAGAGTTCCAGACCCACCTTTCGAACCTAATCAGCCACCTATAGGTGTTTATTGGCAACACGCTGGAAGTCCAGAGTTTTAAAGAGCGTTCTGGACAATCCGCCCGATCATGCGTGCCTCTTCCGCGCGGGGTGACCCGGCGCGCCAAGCAATGCCGATCTGGCGCCCGATGAGCGGCGCTTCAAACGCCCGCGTTTCCACCTCGACACCGGCGGTGACCCCGCCCTCTGCGGCGAGGCGCGGCAACAGTGAGACGCCAAGGCCGCCCGCCACCATATGAACAAGCGTCGGCAGGCTGGTTGCCGTCACATCCGCGCTGACACGCCCGGTCGGCAGATGACAGACAGATAAGGCGTGGTCGCGCAGACAGTGGCCATCGTCGAGCAGCAACACATCTTCGTCCGAGAGATGATCGGCGCGAAGGCTTTTACGGGCCAGCAGGTGATGTCCGTAGGGTGCAACCAGAAGAAACTCGTCTTCTGCAAGTGTCATCGTGTTGATACCGGGCGCGTCCCAGGGCAGAGCGATGAGCGCCGCATCAATCCGGCGTTCGCGCAAATCCTCCAGGAGGCGATCGGTTTGATCTTCGCGCAGGTAAAGCTTGAGATCCTCATGCGCAGCGCGCAGCGCCGCCACCGCTTTGGGCAGCAGAAAGGGTGCAATTGTCGGAATGGCGCCGAGGCGGAATGGCCCGGACAGGGGCGTGCCAGCCTGTCTCGCCGACGCAACAAGATCTGCGGTGTCAGACAGGATGGTGCGTGCGCGCTCAACAGCAGCATGCCCGGCCGGTGTCAGCGACGCGCCGCGTGACTGGCGCTCGACCAGCTGCACGCCCAGCAAGGCCTCAATCTCTTTCACGGCTGAAGACAGGGTTGGCTGCGTGACATGGCAGGCGTCCGCGGCGCGGGAAAACGAGCCCTCACTATCAATCGCGCAGAGGAATTCCAGCTGTCTCAGTGTCGGCAAATGCATAGGCTATATCTATCGCTATCGGCTTGAATATCAATTGTGCCGACATCAGCCCAGGGTCGACGGCCGTTCGATCTGACGCAACGTCACGATCGCGTCGTCTAATTTTGACTTGCCCTTTGCGGCCGGCCGGACATTCTGGGGATATGGTGGAGTTAACAAGTCCCGGCCTCGAAGACGGCATGATCAAACTGGAGCCGCTTCACGAGGCGCACCGCGAGCCGCTGCGCGAGAGCGGCGCGGTTGAGTTCATGTGGGCTTCCATGCCGGCCATCCGCCGCGGCGCCGGGTTCGATGTCTATTTTGCGCATATGTTGAAACAGGCCGCGACGGGTGAAACGGCGCCTTTTGCCCTGGTCGATCCGCGCGGCAATGACCGTTTTGTCGGCGTGACGGCCTTTATCGCTCCGGACAAGACGCATCGCCGGGTGAGTATTGGTTATACCTGGCTGGACCCCATGCTGCGCGGCGCCGGGGTCTATAAATCTATTCAGCGCCTGATGCTGGAACGCGCGATTGAATGGGGCGCGCGCCGGATATCCTGGTCGATTGAATCGCAAAATGAGCGTGGATTGAACGCCATTCGCGGGCTCGGCGCGGTCGAGGAGGGCACGCTGCGCAGCTATGAGCGTTTTGCCGATGGTCAGTGGATGGACATTACCATCCTGTCGATGTTGCGGGACGAGGCCAAAAAAGCAGTCGAGATTTTAAGCCGCGACGTCGCCGCGAAGCTTGCTTGATTTTTCTGCTTGGGCGTGCTTTTAGCGCCGCTTATTCAGCGCAAATTGAAAAGCGCGCGTTGACTGAGGCCTGACCTCAGCGATGTCCCCCACTCGGCGAGGTTCGCTCAGTGGGGCGCTCGCGCGTTATGCGGATGAGATGAACGCTTATCTTGATGTGAGATAAGCATGAGGAGTGAGGCGATGTTTGACGCGCTAACCGACCGCCTTGGCGGTGTTTTTGACGGATTGCTCGGGCGCGGCGCGCTGACCGAGAAAGACGTCACGGCTGCGCTGCGCGAAATTCGTGTTGCCCTGCTCGAGGCGGATGTCGCCCTGCCCGTCGTGAAGGACTTTATTGCCTCGATCAAAGACAAGGCGGTTGGCGAGGATGTCATCCGCTCGGTCAAGCCGGGCCAGCAAGTCATCAAGATTGTCCATGATGGCCTGGTTGAGCTGCTTGGTGGTGATAATGCGGAGACAGGTCTGCGCGTCGACAATCCCCCAGCCGTGATCATGATGGCGGGCCTGCAGGGCTCCGGTAAGACAACCACAACAGCCAAGCTCGCCGATCGCCTGGCCAAGCGTGACAAGAAGAAAGTGCTTCTGGCGAGCCTTGATACGCGCCGCCCGGCGGCAATGGAGCAGCTGGCCATTCTCGCTGATCAATGCGGAGAGGGTGTTTCCTCGCTGCCGATCATTGAAGGCCAAAGCCCGGCAGAGATTGCCCGCCGCGCGCTGCAGGCCGCCAAGCTCCAGGGCCATGATGTGGTCTTCCTCGATACGGCAGGCCGCACCTCTATTGACGAGCAGATGATGGCCGAGGCGGCTGAAATTGCCAGCATCGCCTCGCCGAATGAAACCTTGCTTGTCGCCGACAGTCTGACCGGCCAGGACGCGGTAGAAACGGCGGCCCGCTTCCATGAACGCTTGCCGCTGACCGGGCTTATCCTGACCCGGATGGATGGTGATGGGCGCGGTGGTGCGGCCCTTTCCATGCGCGCGGTCACGGGCTTGCCGATCAAATTTCTCGGCACGGGTGAAAAGCTTGATGGGCTTGATGCGTTTGATGCCAAGCGTCTGGCGGGGCGTATTCTCGGGCAGGGCGATATTGTCTCGCTGGTGGAAAAGGCCGGCGACCAGATGGATGCCGACAAGGCCGAGAAGATGGCCAAGAAAATGGCCAAGGGTCAGTTCGACCTTGATGATCTCGCCCAGCAACTTCAGCAAATGCAGAAAATGGGCGGCCTTGGCGGCATTATGGGCATGCTGCCGGGCGCCAAGAAAGCCAGAGCCGCACTCGATGCCTCTGGCATGGATGACAAGGTGATCGCCCGTCAGGCGGCTATTATTTCCTCCATGACCAAGAAGGAACGCGCCAAGCCCGCGCTCCTCAATGCCTCGCGTCGTAAGCGGATCGCCGCTGGGGCCGGCGTTGAAGTGCAGGATGTGAACCGCGTTCTGAAAATGCACAAACAGATGGCCGGCATGATGAAGAAAATGTCCAAGGGCGGCATGAAAGGCATGATGGGCGCCATGGGCCAGATGGGCGTCTCGCCGCAAGACATAGCCAAAATGGGCGGCGGCGCTGCGGCCCCCGGCGGCCTGCCGGGGCTTGGCGGCGCACCGATGGGTGGCGCTGGCGGCCTGCCTGGACTGGGAGGACCGAAGAAATGATGGGACCACAAGACGAGCTAGAAAATCTGCGCGCCAGCATCGACAATCTCGATGCCATTCTGCTGCACACTTTGGCCGAAAGATTCAAAGTCACTCAGGCCGTGGGTGAGCTGAAAGCCCAGCACGATTTACCGCCGGCAGACAAAGAGCGCGAGGCCCAGCAGATTGCGCGCCTGCGCTCGCTCGCCACAACCAGCGGCCTGAACCCGGCCTTTGCCGAAAAATTTCTCAACTTCATCGTGGCCGAAGTGATCCGCCACCACGAAAAAATCAGGGAGGATCAGCGATGAGCCTTCCAAACTTCAGCTGTCATCCCGGCCAAGGCCTCACCCTGAACTTGTCGAAGGTGAGGGCGCAGAGCCGGGACCCAGATCTTCTTTCCACTGGGTCCCGGAGCGCTTCGCGTTCGGGATGACATTCAAAATTTCTAAGAGACATCAAGATACCAGGAGAACCTCATGTCATTGAAAATCCGGCTCGCCCGCGGCGGGTCCAAAAAGCGCCCTTTTTACAGCGTTGTCGTCGCCGACAGCCGTATGCCGCGTGATGGCCGCTTTATTGAAAAAATCGGCACTTATGATCCTCGCCAGCCAAAGGACAGTGAAAACCGCGTCAAGGTTGACGGCGTGAAAGCTGCCGAATGGATTAAGAAAGGCGCCAAGCCGACCGATCGGGTCGCGCGCTTCCTCAGCCAGATGACGCTGGAAGGCGAGAAAGCCCCGATCTATGCGTGGAAAGCTGGCAATAATCCGAACAAGGGTGAGCCGGGCGCCAAAGCCAAAGAGCGCCTGGAAGAGAAGGCTGAAAAAGAAGCCGCGCGCAAGGAAGCTGAGAAAGAGGCCAAGGAAGCGGCGAAAGCTGCCAAGGCCGAAGCGAAAGCGGCCGCTGAAGCTGAAAAGGCCGCGGCTGCCGAAGCTGAAGCGCCCGCCGACGAGGCGCCGGCTGAAGAGCCAGCGTCCGAAGAGGCCAAGGAAGACTAGCGTTTCTTTCGACCCGTTTGAAAAGCCCGGCGCCGGCCGGGCTTTTTTATGTGCTCAGGAATTCGGCAAGCGCGTCGATCTGCTCGAGTTTTTCGCGCAGCTGCGCCTGCTCATGTGCCGCGACAAGGTCCGGCACAACCGGCTGGGTTAGAACAAGGTGGCGAACAATGCGCGTACTTTGCGCCAGGCCGCGGCTGAGCGTGTCAGGCGAGACATGCCAGGCGACGGCGCGCGGATGCATGAACATGTTGCGCGCCTCGACCAGGCGATCAAAGGCCTGCCGCCCAGCCATCGGCAAGGGCAAGGTATAGGGCGGGGCAAGCCGGTCCCTTGAGGCCGCGCGAAGGATCAACTCGGTCGCGCCCGACTGGTCAGGCACGCCGTCGCCAGCCGACACAAGCGCCAGGGCGGCGGCTTGCTGCGCCATCAAAACAGCACCTGTCACCAGCCAGGGCGCGCTGGCGGGCTGGTCTGTATAAAGGCCCGCATGGACAGCCGCGAAGCGGGCGGTCTCCACAAGGGTTTCTTCTTTTGACAGCGCCGCGGCGCGCTGCGTTGCAGGCTCCGTCACGACCATCTCGACCGGCTACTGACCGCTTGCTGCTTCGTTCAGCAGCACTGCGGTTTGCATGACCACGTCTGGCGCGGGCCGGTCCTCATAGCCCTCTTCGCGAAGATAGGCGCGAACTTTGCCTTCACTGCCAACGAAGATGATTGCCGGGTGCGGAATGCCATCAAACTCGCTGCCTTGCGGCACGCCCGTATTGCGCAGGGCAAAGGCATCGATCATCGCTGAATCCGTATCGGACAAGAGCGCGTAGCTTAGATTTTTGTCAGATTTGAAGTCCGCCAGAATATGCGGCTCATCATAAGTGATGATATTTAGCTGCCAGCCCGTTTCAGCAAGGTCGGCGGCGATGGCGCCAAGTTCAATCGCCTGCTTCTTACAGTAGGGACACCAATTGAGCGACCGGCTGAACACAAGGGCAGCGCCTTCTTCCCCGGAGATCGCGGCGAGATCGACCGCCACACTGTCGCTTGTTACGGCCTGAAACGCCGGCGCCTGCGTGCCGACCACAGGTCCGATATCGGCTGCGGCTTGTTCTGCCGTGTCAGCAGCGGCAATCGCCGGGGCGGCCCAGACAAGTGCGGCAGATGCGAGAAGTGAGCGGATCATGGAGGTCTCCCTGAACATTTGAGGACAATAGTATCGCAACGGGGCCCGCGCGCTACACTCAATCGCGCGTTTCACATCATTGTGAGGCGCGCCGCTGCGCTTAACCGAACGCTTAAGGCTTGTGCGGTATAGTCAGCGGATGTCTCGGTCTTTCTCACTTTATCTTGATGTCCTGCGGCTTGGCGCGGCGGTTATGGTCCTGCTCGCCCATTGGGCCTTTCCCCGGTTTACCGGCGAGGATCATTTGTGGATGCGCTACCATGATCTTGGCGGCGACGGCGTTGTGATTTTCTTTGTCCTTTCGGGCATGTTGATCACCTATGCGGCGGAGAACCGGCGGTCTGAAGGCGCGGCCATGTTTGCGGCTGATCGGCTGTCGCGGCTCTGGAGCGTTGCCTTGCCCGCGCTTGGCTTCTGCTTCGTGCTCGACATGATCGGCCAAGCTGCCTCGCCGGCACTGTATGCGCCGGTGGGCTATGAGGGTGGTATCTCCGTGCAGGAGCTCGCAGCTGGCGCGACCTTTACAAATCAGATCTGGTTTTTCAGCAGTCAGCCCGGCTCGAACGGACCCTACTGGTCACTGGGTTACGAGGCCTGGTATTACGCGATCTTTGCAGGTTTCTTCTTTGCGCCGCGCCAATGGCGATATTGGGTGGCCGGTGGCTTGGCGCTGATTGCCGGGCCCAAAATATGGCTGCTGGCGCCCAGCTGGATCATGGGCGTCTTTGTCTGGCGCTGCATGGCTTCAGGGCGTCTTTCTGACGTGTCTCGGCCGGCTGCGTTGGCGCTGACCTTTGCGCCCGTGGTGATCTATTTCTTCGCCCATACAGGGTCGCTTCACTGGATCCTGAAAGCGGAAACGCAGGCCATACTTGGCGCAGATGGCATGGCAATGATCGGCCCGTCCGACACGTTCGCCTGGTCGGCAGTGCTTGGTCTTCTCACATCACTCCATATTCTTGGCGCTGCCGCGCTGTTTGCGGGTACGGCGGCTCGCGAGCAGGCCTCGCGGTTTGAGCCGGCGATCCGATGGCTCGCCGGGGGCTCCTTCGCGCTCTACCTTATCCACTTCCCTGTGATGCATTTTGCCGGTGCCCTTTTGCCGGGCGATGTTCACGAGGCGTGGCGCCAGGGTCTTCTGCTCGCATTGCCCTGTATCATTGCCTACGCCTTTGCGGAGATTTCAGAGCGGCGCCGACCTGCCCTGCGAAACGCTCTGCGCGCGCTCGTTCAGCGAAGCCGGCTAAGACCGGCGCGAAGGGCGCAAGGGGCGTGATCGCAGCCGCCCAGCGAGCGGCGGCTGCGCGCCAAAGTTGTTTAGGCGAGAGACGGCTCGATGCCCTTACAGGTCTCCACCAGGCCTTTTACCGCGTCGACAGAGGCGTCAAACATGGCTTTTTCTTCAGCATTGAAGTCAAACTCGACGATTTTCTCTGCACCGCCTGCGCCGATCAGTGTTGGCACACCGACATACATGCCGCCGAGGCCATACTCGTTTTCGCACCAGGCCGCGGACGGAAGCACGCGCTTTTGATCTTTCAGGTATGACTTGGCCATCGCAATGGCGCTCTCAGCCGGCGCATAATAGGCCGAGCCTGTTTTCAGGAGTGCGACAATCTCACCGCCGCCTTTGCGGGTGCGATCGACAATTGAGTCGAGTTTTTCCTGCGTGATCCAGCCTTGGTCGACGAGCTGTGGCAGGGGCAGGCCGCCAACTGTTGAGTGGCGCACCATCGGCACCATGCTGTCGCCATGACCGGCCAGTGTCCAGGCGTGAATATCGGCCACCGAAACGCCGGTGGCCTCAGAAAGGAAATAGGCAAATCGGCTTGAGTCGAGAACGCCGGCCATGCCCACCACTTTATTGGTTGGAAGACCTGAGAATTGCTGAAGGGCCCAGACCATGGCGTCCAGCGGGTTTGTGATGCAAATAACAAAAGCGTTTGGGCAATTGGCCTTGATGCCCTCTCCGACCGCTTTCATGACATTCAAATTAATGCCAAGAAGGTCGTCGCGGCTCATGCCGGGTTTGCGGGGAACACCGGCGGTTACGATACAGACATCGGCGCCAGCAATATCAGCATAGTCATTGGCGCCTTTCAGGTCGACAGAACTGTTATAGACCGGCGTCGACTCTGCCAGATCAAGCGCTTTGCCCTGCGGCATGCCTTCAGCGATGTCGAACAGGATGACATCTCCAAGCTCTTCACGCGCAGCCACATGGGCGAGCGTGCCGCCAATCATTCCCGATCCAATAAGAGCGATTTTCTTGCGAGCCATCCAGCATCTCCTTGCATAATTTGATGATTTGAGCAGTCCCCTAGCCGAGCGAGACGACATGCGCAATGTGGCCCGACTTTTTAGTGCTGGATTTCTTCGACGAACCCAGGCAAGCGGTACGCATGACGCCTCTTACGCACCGTTCGCCCGTTCCGATTGATCGCTGCAACCTGGTCAAGGCAATCGATATTGTCGGCGATCGCTGGACCCTGCTGATCTTGCGGTCAGCGCTTTTTGGTCTGCGCCGGTTTGACGACTTTCAGCGTGAACTCAGTGTCCCGCGAACGGTTCTATCCGGGCGGCTAAAAGCGTTGACGGAAGCAGGTCTGCTGGACAAGCAATCCTATAAGGTTGAAGGGCGCCGGCCCCGGCCTGAATACATTCTGACACCTCAGGGCGAGGCGTTACAGCCGATTTTGATGGCGCTCATGCAATGGGGCGATGCCTGGCTAGGCGATGGGCCAGCGCCGATGAACCTGACGCAGAAAACAAGTCGCGGGCCAGTCGAGCTTGGTTTTGTCGACGAAACGGGACGTGCAGTCGGCGCCGACAATGTTCGGATCGCGATCAAGCGTTAGCGCGTTTTGCCCCACACTTTCAGCGGATCAAACGCGCCGGTTTCAGCCGCGCGCTGAAGTTCCTGCAGCTGTGCATTCACGGGGCTTTCGGCCTGACCGGCCTCGCCCTTGTAAATGGCGGCATCGAGCCGGCATATCCGCTCGAAGAGGTTCTCTGAGCGATCAACCAGGTCCAGGAACACGTCTGGCATGCCCTTGCCGCGCTGGGCGGTTGTATCAAGGGGCGGTTCCTCGCGGCTGATACGATACTTGTCCTGGGTCGCATCACCGCGATCCATGTCGCCGTCACGCACCGCTTTCTGCATAACCAGCCAGCTTGCCGCTTGCATGAGGCGCGTTGTCAGCTCCATGCTCCAGGCCGCATAGGTCAGGCCGGCCTCGCGTGGCAAGCTCTGTGACAATTGCCGGCCAGGGCCATCAAGGTAGGATGCCGTTTCCTCAACAAGGGCCATGCCGTCCACAAAGACTTTCTCAAACACCTTGCCCTCGGTGAAGGAAAGATCAGGACCATTTAAGGGGTCTAGCTCTGTGGATTTGGCCATTTAGTCGTTCCGTTGGCTGTGTGAGGACCCCAGCATATCGGCTCTGTCCTTCTGAGACCTTAATCTTTGCCACCAAACAGGGCGTCGGCCGCCGACTTGTGAGATTTCTTTCGGTCAAGCTCGGCCTCGCAGGCAGCGATTTCAGCTCCCAGCGCGGCGATGCGCTCTTCAAGTTCTTCAACTGACAATCTTTCAAGGTCGATCGGTTTTTCAGGAATTGGCTCGTTTTCCTCGAACATGTCGCGTCCTCAAATCTTTTTTGTGGACCTTATGATACGCGAGCGCCACAAATGCGCAAAGACAATCAGAAGGGGAGCCAGGATTGGCAGACACGATGTGGGCCGTCGAGATCGCAGGTGATCAATCATTGAAGCTCGGCGAGGTCGATAAACCGCCATGCGGCCCCAAGGATGTTCTGATCGAGGTCGCCGCGGCCGGCCTTAATCGCGCTGACCTTGTACAGCGCATGGGCTTCTACCCGCCGCCGCCCGGCGCATCCGACATTATGGGCCTGGAATGTTCCGGGATGGTGACCGCGATTGGCGATAAGGTCAGCGAATGGAGAATTGGTGATCGGGTTTGCGCGTTGATGGCGGGCGGTGGTTATGCGCAGTTTGCATTGGCCGATGAAGGCTCTGTCTTTCGGATTCCAGATCGGATGAGTTTTCACGGCGCCGCCGCTTTGCCAGAAGCGATGATGACGGTCTGGGCGAATATTTTCGACCGATGTGCTTTCCAGCCAGGCGAGACGCTTCTTGTGCATGGTGGAACCAGCGGCATCGGCTCCATGGCGCTGCAGATGGCGCGCCATGCCGGGGCAGGGAAAATCCTGACAACGGCCGGAAGCCCAGAAAAATGTGCGGCCGCGAAAGGCTTTGGCGCCGACATCGCGATCAACTATCGCGAAGAGGATTTTGAAGCCGTCGCAGCTGCTGAGGGCGGGATTGATGTGATCCTGGACATGGTCGGCGGCGAATACGTGCAGAAGAATATTGCAGTTGCCAAGGTTGGCGGCCGGATCTGCAATATTGCCTATATGAAGGGACACAAAGTGGAGCTTAGCCTTCTCCCGCTCATGTTGAAGCGGCTTGTTTTGACTGCCACAACGCTGCGCGCACGACCTGACGACGAAAAGAAGCGGATCCGCGACGCTGTGCTGCGTGACTTCTGGCCCGCCGTCGAGCGCGGCGAGATCAAACCGGTCATTGATACCGTCTACCGCTTTGCGGAGGCCGAAGCGGCGCAAGCCCATATGGGTGATGGCGGTCATATCGGCAAAATACTTCTCAGTGATGGGTAGACACCATGTGATCTGACGTGCGCGGAGCAATTGCACCAGACAGAAACATGCGTATAACAGGCCCGTTAGGTGAATTTGCCAGACCCTGACCGCCCGGTACGCCACGTGCCGGGCGGCGCTGTTTCTGGTGTTTGAGTTTCAAGGAGGCTTTGATGGCCGACATTCTTATGCCCAAGGCGACCGCTGTCTGGTTGATCGACAATACAACGCTGACATTTGATCAGATTGCTGATTTTTGCAGCCTCCATCATCTTGAGGTCAAAGGCATCGCGGACGGCGATGTTGCCGAAAACATGCGCGGTGTGGACCCGATCTCCGGCGGGGAGCTGACCCGCGAAGAGATCCTTAAAGCTGAAAACGACCCGGCTTATCGTATGCAGGTCGCCGCCTCCAAAATTGCGCACATCCCACAACCCAAGCGCAAGGGCGCGCGATATACCCCCGTGGCGCGGCGCAGCGACAAGCCGGACGCGATTGCCTGGTTTATCCGCAATCACCCTGAAGTCACCGATCCGCAAATCTCCAAACTGATTGGCACCACCAAATCGACCATTACCAATGTGCGCGACAAGACCCACTGGAACGCGCAGAATATCAAACCTGTCGACCCGGTCACGCTGGGGCTTTGCTCACAGATTGAGCTTGACGAGGTCATCTCCAAAGCCTCCGACCGGCGCCGTAAAATGGACGCCGAGCGCGCCAAGGAGACAGAAGGCCCCGGCCTGGCGCCGGCCGAGGATGCCGAGCAGGCTGCAACGTTGGACATGGAACCGGCCGCACCCAAACCAGACGATACACCGTCGGCCGATGATGTGTTCGGCGATTTTAAGGACTAGGCGCCGGCGCCCGCATTCAGGCCGGGTATCGCTTCAATCTGGGCCTTGAGCTCGGACAGGCTGTTTGCTGTGGCCACTGGGCGGTCCTGATCATCAAAGACCGTCAGGCCCTCATCGGTTTTGCGCAGCGGGAATTTCCGCCAGTGTGCCCGCGTGCGATAGAGAATGATCTCGTCCGGCTCTTCGCCCGCGGCGGACCAGCCTGTCCAGACATGATCGGCCTCAAGGCTGCGCCAAAGGGCATCAAGCTCGCTGAGATCAGTCTTTGAAAAACAGGTCATGGTCTATTCGCCGTTTATCCGGTTACCGAAAGGTTAAAGTTCGCACCGCTGCGAAGATCGATTTGTTATAGCACGAAATGCGAAAGGGCGGAGACAGCCTGCGCTATCCCCGCCCATCGAGCATCTTATCTGTGAAAATTACTCGACAGACAAAATCGTCGCCACGCCGGTATGGCCATTCGTGGCCGAATAAGTTGTCGAGGCGCCGGCCACAGGCGCCTCGGCTTCGCCGTCAAACGTGGCGCAGCGCTCGCCTGCTGCGTCACACAACGTGTTTGTCGCCGGATCAAATGTGTAGGCGGTTTCGCCCTCATCCGTTGTCATCATATTGGTCTCGTCGTTCAGCACGACGACCACTTTGTCGGCGCCTTCCGGCGCAAATTCGATCGTGATGATCGCAGCAAAAGCAGGCGCACTAGCCAGCGCGGCAATGGCTGTCAAAGCCGTCAGTTTCTTCATGGTATTCCCTCCAATATAGATCGTGTCGCGCGGTTCGGCCCCGCTGACTGCAAAAAGGTTAACGCTACGTCGCCACGAGTCCAGAGACGTTTTCTTGAAGATTGCAGTGCGCCGGCCGGCCCGAGACCTGACACCCACCCTGTATGGCGGCTTGCAGCACGATCGTGCCGCGATATACACCGGCCATGGCGTCACTTACCGGCTATCAGGATCGCCCGCTTCTGGGCATATTTTACCGCGCCGCGGCGATGGCCTGTTTCGCCGCGACCTTCGCGCTGGTCAAACACCTTGGCGATGAAGGCGTCCACCTGATCGAGACGCTGTTCTATCGCTACCTGATTGGCTGCGTGCTGCTGGGCGGATACGCACTCCTGACAAGCGGGCCATCGGTCCTGAAGACCGACCGGCTGGGCGCCCATTTCTACCGCGCCATTATCGGCATGTTCGCCATGGGGCTGAACTTTGGCGCGGTCCTCCTCTTGCCGCTGGCCGAGGCGGCGACGCTGGGCTTCATGCTACCGCTTGTCTCCACCATCCTGTCGGTCATCATCCTGAAGGAAGTGGTCGGCCTGCACCGCTGGAGCGCCATCGCGATTGGCTTTATCGGCATTCTGATCGCGGTGCGCCCCGGCGCCGGCGGCTTTGCCCTGGATGGCACGCTGGTCGGGCTCGCCGGCACATGCGCAGCGGCCTATACCAGCATCCTGGTGCGTGACCTTGCCCGCACCGAGACGACCTCGACCATCGTCTTCTATTACATGATGCTGGCGACCCCCGTGCTCGGCCTGTTAATGGTGGTCTATGCCAGCGGCCACAGCCTTGAGATTTTCGGCTATATCGCGCTGATGGGCCTGCTCGGCACGCTCGGCATGGTGGCCATGTCTGAATCGCTGCGCCTGGCGAGCGTCGCGGTCGGCGCGCCGCTGGACTATACCTATTTCATCTTCGCCGCCGCCTTTGGCTATTTCATCTGGGGCGACTGGCCGGCCCTGTCGGTCTGGCTCGGCCTGCCGCTGATTGTCGGCTCAGGGCGGTATGTCGCCTATCGCGAGCATCAAAGGCGGGAGGGGGCGGCCAAGCTGCAGCAGGTCTAGCCCCAGCGCCGGGCGGCGAGGGGGGGAGGCGAAGC
>JBCCMX010000051.1:0-13475 GCA_039026135.1 Pseudomonadota bacterium
GGCGACTATAACACCGTAGTTCAGGCGCTGCCGCGTCCGATTTTGCGCACCAGTCAGAGCGCGGAATTGCCATCGCAGCTGGTCGCGTCGCTGTTCAATGCGCGCCGCGAAGGCGACACAGTTGCCGCGCCAATCTCACCAACGGAAATACTGATCATGCAGGTGACGAAGATTGACCGGCCAACGCCAGAAACCGTGAATCTTCTCGCCTCTTCGGCAGCGCCCGATGTCGGTCAGCAACTGACACAGGATCTGTTCCAGGCTTTCCTGATTGATGTCCAGGAAGAGATCGAAGTGGAAGTCAATGCCGGCGCTTTTGAAAGCTACAAAGCCCGGATCGTTCCAGACCAATGACCCGCGTCTCACGCCAGGATCGGCTTCTCGTCCGGCGACGACCGGGCGATCTGGAAACGCCGGTTGGCGCCATGCTGAAGCTTGGCGCCGATCAGCCAGGCTCCTTCCTCTTTGAATCCATTCTGGGCGGTGAGCGGCTTGGCCGGTATTCCTTTATTGGCCTTGATCCACTTGCCTGGATGCGGATCAAGGATGGCATTGGCGAAGTCAGCAGTGAGCCAAACTTCTCTGACGCCGCCCGGATAGACGGCTCACCGGTCGCGGCGCTTCGTCACTTTGCTGAAACAGGCCGCGCGGACATTGATGCCGGCGAGGATGATCTGCCGCCCATGGCGAGCGGAGCCTTCGGCTATATCGGCTATGATATGATCCAGCATGTCGATCCGGTCGACATTACAAAGCCGGATGCGCTGGGTGTCCCGGAAGCGCTTTTGATGATCCCGGGCAGCGTGATCATTTTTGACCACCTTTATCAGGAGCTGATCCTCGTCGGTCGCCATGCACCTGGACAGGCAAAAGAAGCGGCCGAACGGCTGGATGCCCTTGAAGACAGGTTGGAATCGCTTCCGCCACTTGCGCCGCGCGCCGGCGAGGCGGATGAACTCGACTTCGCATCCAACACCACAAAAGACCAGTATTTCAATATGGTCGAAACCGCCCGCGACTATATCAAGGCGGGCGACATCTTTCAGGTTGTGCCCAGTCAGCGCTTTAGCGCGCCTTATCGCCGGCAATCGATCAGCTTCTATCGCGCCCTGCGCCGGCTTAACCCGTCAGCTTTTATGTTTCACATGAATCTCGGTGACGTTCGTCTGGTTGGTTCCAGCCCGGAAATTCTTGTGCGGGTCCGCGACGGGCGCGTCGCCATCCGCCCGATTGCAGGTACGCGCCCACGCTCGGGTGACGTGACTGAAGATGCCAGGCGCGCAGAGGACCTTCTGAACGACAAGAAAGAAGTGGCCGAGCATCTCATGCTGCTGGATCTTGGGCGCAACGATGTTGGACGCGTGGCCGCCTATGGCAGCGTCGAGGTCACCGAACGGTTCATCGTTGAGCGTTACAGCCATGTCATGCACATCGTCAGCCATGTCGAAGGCAATCTGCGCGAGGGTATAGACGCGGTCGACGCCCTCTTGGCCGGTTTGCCGGCTGGCACCGTGTCTGGCGCGCCAAAGATCCGGGCCATGCAGATCATTGACGAGCTTGAAGCCGAAGCGCGCGGGATTTATGGCGGCGCAATTGGTTACTTTGGCTGGAATGGCGATCTCGACACCTGTATCGCGCTGCGCACAGCCGTCCTGAAAGATGGCCAGCTTTACATTCAAGCAGGCGGCGGCGTTGTTCTCGACAGCGACCCGCAATACGAGTTTGACGAGACGCTTCACAAGGCCAACGCACTGATGAAAGCAGCGGCCCTGGCAGCCAAGTACGAGTTTGACCAATGAGCGCCAAGAACATTCTCATTGTCGACAATTATGACAGTTTCACCTGGAACCTCGTCCACTATCTGGAAGAGATTGGCGCGCACACCACGGTCATTCGCAATGACGAGCTGACGGTTGATCAGGTGCTAGACACACAGCCAGATGGCATCGTCCTCTCGCCAGGGCCCTGCACGCCGAACGAGGCAGGCATCTGCGTTGCGCTTGTCCAGCGTGCGCCAGATGACCTTCCTATTCTTGGCGTTTGTCTCGGCCATCAATCGATCGGTCAGGCCATGGGCGGCAAAGTCGTTACCGCCATGGAAATCCGTCATGGCAAGCTCAGCCCAATCACGCACCAGAACGGACCGCTCTTTAAGGGCCTGCCGGAAACATTCGATGTCGTGCGTTATCACTCACTGGCCATTCAGCCGCAGGATCTGCCTGACACGCTAATTGCCGACGCCTTTACCGCTGATGGCGAGATCATGGCCGTGCGCCATATTCAACGCCCCGTTTATGGCGTGCAGTTTCACCCTGAAAGCATTCTCACCGATCACGGCCACGCTTTGCTGCAAAACTGGCTCGACATCTAAAGCGGCGCGTTCAGATCTTCGATCACAAAGACTTGCGGCCCGGTGACTGAGCGCGCCGCGGCGGAGGCCGTGTCGACATTGTCCTCGGCCGGCGGGCCTTCAGCGCTTTTAGCGGCCCTGGCCGCCTCGATCCGAGCGGCGACTTTGTCGATCATTTCCGCGCGGACGGCTTCATCAAGCTGCAGCGTTCGCGACAGGACAACGGTTTGCTCAACAGGGCCGGTTCCAAACTGGGCGTTAATCTCCGCCTCCAATGCGTCATAAGCATCCTGGCTGAAATCGGGGATATAAGAACCGACCGATACGGGTACAAAAACATCACCGTCCGTGAAGTCCATCGCCATGTCCCAGCGCGGTCCGAAACGATAGACCGCCGAGAACATGGTCGCGGCCTTGCGCGGTTCCACGCCGCTGGTCAACATCGCATCATAAAACACCCGGTGCACCTCTTCCCAGGGCCGAATGCGCTCATCGCAATAATAGTCATGGATCACCGAGGCGTTGCGATACTTGCCGGAAAATGGCCCACCGATAAAACCCCAAAGGGCCTGCGGGATGGATGCGCCGTCAACAACCCAGCCGCTTGGGGCTGTCCACGCCACATTATCGGAATCGATGTAAGTAAAATCCTCAATCAAGACCGCCTTACGGCCATCGGCATCAAGCCGGATCACCAAATCATCCTGAAAGCCGCCCGTGCCGGCCGGTATATCACCCTCGACTGGCAATTCGCGCTCATAACAAGCCGATAGTGCGAGTACGGACACAGCCAGAACGCCGCTTCGCCAAATCAATCTGCGCATGTCGATACCTCCGTGTTTTCTGCAATTTTACGCCAGAATGGCGTGCACGCAAGAAAAAGCACGTCGCCCAAATCTCCCCTAGGCAGGTTTCACTGAGAGCGCTAAACCTCGCCGCTATGACCGAAACCACATCGACCGCCAGCCTGGCACCGACCTTGAAAGCCATTGCGTCCGGCGCCGCCTTGAGTGCGAGCGAGCTTGAAGATGCTTTTGCAGCGCTTCTGTCCGGCGAGATCCCGCCAGAGCAGATTGGCGCTTTCTTGATGGGGCTGGCCGCGCGCGGCGAAACCGGCGCAGAACTGCTGGCCGGCGCTAAGACACTGCGCGCGCATGCCCGCACAATCGACCTGCCATTTGATGATTACGGCCCGATACTCGATACGTGCGGCACAGGCGGGCTCGGTTGGACCAGCCTGAACACGTCCACAGCCAGCGCCATTGTGATTGCGGCCTGTGGTGGCACCGTGGCCAAGCATGGCAACCGCTCTGTCCCGCCCAAAACAGGAAGCGCAGATGTCCTCGAAGCGCTCGGCGTCGAGCTGGATCTCACCGAAGAGCACTTTCGCGCCTGTCTCTCAAAGGCAGGGGTCGGCTTCCTATTTGCGCGCACGCATCATAGCGCCATGCGCCATGTCGCGCCGGTGAGGGCAAGCCTTGGTATTCGCACCATATTCAACCTGCTTGGACCGCTCTCGAACCCCGCGGCGGCCACGCATCAGATCCTTGGCGTTTATGAGCCGCGCTGGCTGCGGCCAATGGCTGAGGCGCTTCGGGATCTTGGTGTCACGCGCGCCTGGGTGGTGCATGGCGCAGACGCCAGTGGCACAGCGATTGATGAACTCTCTATTGCTGGTGAGACGCAGGTCATAGAGGTCAAGGATGGCGAGCTGACGGAGCTTGCGGTGCGCCCGGAAGATGCCGGGCTCACCACAACGCCGCTGACCTCACTACGCGGTGGCCCGCCGGCGGACAATGCACAGGCGATACTGGATCTGTTCGACGGACGCACCGGTCCCTTCCGCGATGCCGTGATGCTCAACGTTGCAGCCGGTCTCCACATTATTGGTCGCGCGGGCGACCTGAAACAAGGCGCAGATCAGGCTGCAGCTGCCCTTGATGGCGGCGCGGCGCGAGAGACCCTGACCAAGCTTGTTGCGGCATCCAAGGGCGAACTTGAATGAACACTGCGCTTGATCGCATCATCGCTTACAAGCACGCCGAAGTAGCGGCGCTGAAAGCAGCGCAGAGTGAAGCCTCATTGATAGCGGCTGCAGAGGCCCAACCGCCGACGCGCGGCTTCGCATGTGCGCTTACCTCGGTTGCAGAGACCGGTGAGAACGCGCTGATCTGCGAAATGAAGCGCAAGTCACCCTCAGCGGGCGAGATCCTGCCGGGCGCTGATCCGGTCGAAATTGCGCGCGACTATGAAACAGGCGGCGCGGCCTGCCTCTCGGTGCTGACGGATGGTCCAAGCTTTGGCGGCAGCCTCGACGACTTTGCCGCCATCCGCGCGGCTGTCTCTTTGCCGATGCTGCGCAAGGACTTCATGATCGATCCTGTTCAGGTGCACGAGGCCCGCGCGAACGGCGCCGATGCGATCCTGGTCATTCTGGCCTGCACGGAAGACGCCCTCGCCCGTGACCTGCTTGATGCGGCAAGTGCCTACGGCATGGACACACTTATTGAAACGCATACGGGCGAAGAGGTCACCCGCGCGGTCCGCCTCTCTGATGGCCGAGACGCCCTTATCGGTATTAACAACCGGGATCTGAAACGCATGGTGACCGACCTTGGCATGACCGAACAGTTGGCGCCGCTCTTGCCGGCCGGGACGGGCTATGTCGCCGAAAGCGGCATCGCCGAAACCGGCGATATTGTCCGCTTGCGCAAAGCCGGCGCCAGACGGTTCCTGATCGGCGAAAGCCTTATGAAACGGCCCGATCGATCGGCCCATTGCGCTGCCCTACGCCACGCTGCGTAAAATGCAAACCGACAAAGAATCAATACGATATACGTTTGACAAAAGAACAGAACAAGAATAAACATATCAGGAACAGATTCGAAATGACTGGAGAATTTCCTTGCTAACCTCCAAACAAAGAGAGCTTTTGCTCTTCATTCATGAACGCATTAAGGCTGACGGCGTCTCGCCCTCTTTTGATGAAATGAAGGAAGCGCTGAACCTGGCGTCCAAGTCGGGCATTCATCGTCTGATCGTGGCGCTGGAAGAGCGCGGCTTTATTCGCCGCCTCGCCAATCGCGCCCGCGCCTTGGAAGTGTTGAAAATGCCAGAGGCGGTTACGCCGACCGCCCCGCCGCGTGGCCGACAGACCTTTCGGCCAAGCGTTGTGGGCTCGGCTGCGCCGGCCATGTCGGATCGTACAATTCCGGTGCTGGGGCGTATCGCTGCGGGTGTGCCAATCGAAGCCATTCAACAGGAAGTCGACCGCGTCACACCGCCGATCGATTTCAGCGACAGTGATGCCCATTATGCGCTTGAGGTGAAAGGCGACTCAATGATCGATGCCGGTATCCTCGATGGCGATGTCGTGATCCTGAAGCGGACAGATAGCGCTACGTCAGGTGAGATTGTGGTCGCACTGGTCGATGAGGAAGAAGCGACGCTTAAGCGCCTGCGCAAAAAAGGCGACTCCATCGCGCTGGAAGCGGCAAACCCCGCCTATGAAACTCGGATTTTCGGCCCCGACCGGGTGCGTGTTCAAGGCCGGCTCGTGGCGCTTATTCGTCGCTACGAGTAAGGCTGCGAGAAAGACAGGGCGCCCAGGGACGCACACCGCACGGCATCCGTTTGGCCCGGGCAAGCACGCCGCCGTCCAGACGCCAGCTGAGCCCGCCAGCCTCACGCACCTCTGCCCACAGATCGGCATCCGCGCAGCTTAGCGCGCCTTGGCCGAGCGACGCTTCAGGGCACCTTTGTGCCTGCTCAGCGCCCATTAGAACAATCTGCGCTGTGCCAACCTGTCGGCGGCAAACCGTGCTGCGACAGTCGTCTAAAACGGGTCGATCCGCATAGCGCAGCGGCGCAAGCCCATCGCCATCGACGAGCTGCACGATGTCCACATGGCCGGTTTGGTCCACCAGATAGACCGCACCGTTAGGTGCCCAATGGATACCGGCATGGGGGGTCATCGCCCATAGAAGGGCACCGGCGAGCGAGAAGACCAAAAATAGGGCCGCGCGCCATTGCCAGCCCTGACACATCATGGCCAACACCATGGCGAGCGAGAAGAATGCCAGTGCGCCAGCTGGCATTGGGATCGACTGGCTGACCTCGTCTGGCGCGAGGTTACTGAAAACATGTCCCACCCAGAGCACCCATTCCAGACTGTAGCCGAATAGCCGCAATGGCACACCGCTCAGCCCGAACGGGCTCAGCACCAAGGAGGCGCCAGCCAGAGGCGCGCTGACCAGTGATATCATCGGCATGGCAAACAAATTGGCAATGAGGCCCAGCCCGGCAAAGCGCTCAAAATGATAGATGGCAAAAGGCGCTGTCGCCAGGCTGGAGACGAGCGACGTCATGAAAAGAGACTTGGCCCAGAAGGCCGGACTGCGCCGTCCCATCTGGCCGTCCTGCCGCCGGCGCCGCTGCCAGGCCTCATAGGTCGCGATCAGCGCGCCCGTCGCGGCAAACGACATTTGAAAACCCGGCGTCAACACGCTCCATGGTGCGAGGATCACCACAGCGATCATGGCGATGGCGAGTGATCTCAGGCTCAGGGCGGCGCGATCGAACAAGATGGCCCCAAACAGAACAAGCGCCATGATAAAGGCCCGCTGGGTCGAAATGCTTGCGCCCGACAAGACGAGATAGGCTCCGCTGGCACACAAAGCCGCTAACGCTGCGGGCTTTTGCACGGCGATCCTCAGCGCAAGCGGCTCGATCAATGCTAGGCCCCGCCAAACCATCAGGTAAACCAGCCCGCCAACAATGCCCATATGAAGACCGGATATGGCCAGCAAGTGCGCAAGGCCGGACCCGCGCAAAGCGTCCTGATCGGCACTGTCAATGAAACTGCGGTCGCCGGACGCCACCGCGGCGGCAAATCCGCCCGCACGCTCACCGGCGGCCCGATAGACATAGTGTGCCAGCTGCCGCCGCCACTCCGCCACTTTCAAGCGCGCTTGATCAGCAAGGCCCGCCGGCTTGCCCAGTGTGCCACCCCGGCAGCGCCCCTGAACATAGCCAACACCGCCAAGCCGCTCAAAAAATGCCTGACGGTGAAATGCATAGTCGCCCTCAATCACCGGCGCCGGGGGGGGGCGCAGCACGGACCAACACCGAACAAATCGGCCGCTTTCAACTTCCAGACTATTAGTATGTGTCAGGCGCACATGATCGGGGGTTTGCGATGCGGGCAGGCCGTCAATGGCATGTACGAGCAGGCGTAGCCGGACGCCCCGTTTGGCCGACTCAACATCCTCAACCCATCCCTCCAGCATCACCGGGCCGGTCGGCGCCGCAATTGTTGGCACAGCGGTGCGCATCACGGCCAGCTTGCCTGATAGCGCACCTGCGCTAAAGCCGAGCAGGATCAGGACAACAAGCCCAAAAATCCGCGGGACAAGGGCGATGCGCCGCATCAACCCGTAAACAGCAAGCAGCATCGCAAACGTACTGGCGATGCCGATAAGCGGCGGCTCAATCCAAGCGGAATTATACCAGGCTGCCCCCGCGCAGAGCGCCAAAGCAAGGACCAACGGCTGACGCCGGGGCCATTCAAATGCCAGAAAAGACTGCACAAACAGACTTATTCGCCCGCCGCCCCCCTTGCGCAGCGGCGCCTCAGCGTGTTGAAGCAGGCCAGCATCCACCGACCGACCAGTCAGAGGCCTTTCAAGCAGAGTATGACGATCGTTACCCGTTTTGCGCCCTCCCCAACCGGTATGTTGCACATTGGCGGTGCACGCACAGCTCTGTTTAACGCACTGCTTGCGCGTCGTTACAATGGCCAGTTTTTGCTTCGGGTTGAAGATACAGATAAAGCCCGCTCCACCGACGAGGCCACTGAGGCCATATTGGACGGGCTAAGTTGGCTTGGTCTGTCACCGGACGCCACCCCGGTCTTTCAAAGCGCCAACGCCCCGCGCCATGTCGCCTGCGCCGAGGCCATGATTGCGAATGGGACAGCTTTTCGCTGTTACGCGACGCCCGAAGAGCTCGCTGCGCGCCGGGAAACCGGCGAAGCCAAGCGTAAGGCCGCCAAGGATGAAAGCCTGACGCAGGATGAACGCACGGCCCTACTCAACGAAGCCCAAGCACTGCTGGCGCCGTTCCGCTCACCATGGCGCAGCGGCGGCGAGCCACCCAAGCCCGATGCGCCCTTTACGATCCGCCTGCGTGCGCCCGATAGCGGGGATATCGTGCTGGATGACGGCGTACAGGGCCGGGTTCAGATCCAGGCCAGTGAAATCGACGATCTCATTCTGCTGCGCGCCGATGGCACACCGACATATATGCTCGCCGTTGTTGTCGATGACCATGATATGGGCGTCACACAGGTCCTGCGCGGCGACGATCACTTGCGCAACACGTTCCGTCAGCTCCCGATATATGCGGCGCTCGGCTGGGCACCGCCTAAATTCGCCCATGTCCCGCTGATCCATGGCGCGGATGGCGCGAAACTGTCAAAGCGCCACGGCGCCCTGTCCACGCTCGCCTATCGGGATATGGGCTACCTGCCAGAGGCGCTCTGCGCCTATTTGCTGCGCCTTGGATGGAGCCATGGCGACCAGGAAACCTTCACGATGGACGAGGCGGCCAGCCTTTTCGCCATTGAAGGCCTCAACAAGGCGCCCTCGCGGCTTGATCTGGAGAAGCTTGGCCATGTGAATGCCCACTTTATCCGCCTGGCTGATAAGCCGCGCTTGTTGCAGCTGCTCATTCCCATCATCGGCAAGCAAACACCCGTGGATTCCGTGCTGGAACAGCGGCTCGAAGCGGCCATTGATACGCTTCGCAACCGCGGCAGCACACTGCTTGAAATCGCTGAGGCCTGCCGCTTTTTGTGGGACAGCAACTGGGATAATCTGAACAAGAAAGCCCGCAAAGCACTGCGCGATGAGGGGCTTGATTTGCTTGCACAAATTCGCGAGGCACTAGACCAAACTGAAAACTGGGTTAAGGAAGGCCTGCAAGATGTGTTGGAGGCGTTTTGTGCGGCGCACACATTGTCTATGGGACAGGTTGGTCCACCGCTTCGCGCGGCGCTAACCGGCGGACTACCCGCACCCGACTTGGCGCCGGTCATGGAATGGCTTGGCCGCGAGGAGGTGATGGCGCGGATCGATCAACATGTGTCGGCACGTCCGGCAAAGACTGAGTAGAAACGGAAAAAGGGCTGAGTGATGAAGAGTAATGTAAAGCAAACCGGAACCGCTAAACTGGACGTGAAAGGCCAAACAATCGAATTTCCCGTCTATAGCGGGACACACGGGCCGGATGTCATCGATGTCAAAACACTTTACGCTAAAGGCGACGTTTTCACGCTGGACCCAGGCTTTACCTCAACCGGCTCATGCGAGTCTCAAATCACTTTCATTGATGGTGAGAAGGGCATCCTTCTTCACCGTGGCTACCCGATTGATCAGCTGGCGGAAAACTCAGGCTTTCTAGAAGTTAGCTACCTGTTGTTGAATGGCGAATTGCCGAACCAGGCCCAGTTCAGCGAGTTCACCCATAGGATCACCCAACACACCATGCTGCACACCCAGATGGACCGGTTCTTTGACGGGTTCCGTCGCGACAGCCACCCGATGGCGATGCTGACCGGAACGGTCGGCGCCATGTCCGGTTTCTATCCTGGCGCGATGGACAGCTCCGACCCCGTTGAGCGCAATCTCGCCAATATCCGTCTCATCGCTAAAATGCCGACGCTCGCAGCGCGGATTTACAAATACTCCATCGGCCAGCCCTTCGTGAACCCGCTCAATGAGCTGTCCTATGGCGAGAATTTCCTGCGCATGTGTTTCTCTCTGCCAGCCGAGAACTACAAAGTCAGCCCGACACTGGCGCGCGCCATGGACAAGATC
Source organism: Pseudomonadota bacterium (assembly GCA_039026135.1). Lineage (GTDB taxonomy): Bacteria > Pseudomonadota > Alphaproteobacteria > Caulobacterales > Hyphomonadaceae > Henriciella. The sequence goes on from JBCCMX010000051.1 coordinate 10,228, forward strand.
TTCATTCTGCACGCTGATCACGAGCAGAACGCGTCAACCTCAACTGTTCGCCTTGCCGGTTCGTCCGGCGCGCACCCCTATGCTGCGATCGCAGCCGGTGTTGCTTGTCTCTGGGGCCCGAGCCATGGCGGTGCCAACGAAGCCTGCCTCAATATGCTGCGCGAAATCGGTTCGGTTGACCGTATCCCGGAATTCATCGCACGCGCCAAGGATAAGAATGATCCCTTCCGCCTTATGGGCTTTGGTCACCGCGTTTACAAAAACTATGATCCGCGCGCGACCGTCATGCAGAAGACGGCACGCGAAGTGCTCGACGAGCTAGGCGTCGACACGCCGATCCTGCAGGTCGCCCGCGAGTTGGAGCGGATTGCGCTTGAGGATGAGTATTTCATCGAGAAGAAACTCTATCCAAATGTCGATTTCTATTCCGGCATTATTCTCGACGCGATGGGCTTCCCAACCGAAATGTTCACCGTCCTGTTCGCCCTTGCCCGCACCGCAGGCTGGGTATCGCAGCTGAACGAAATGATCGAGGACCCGGCTCAGCGTATCGGTCGTCCGCGCCAGATCTATACCGGCGCCGCAATGCGCGACTATCTGCCGGTCAGCTCGCGCTAAGCCCTGCCAGAATCGCGTCTGCGGCAATCTCCGACGCGTTGCCGTCGCCTTCGCCCATTCGGGCGAGGGCTTCATTTTGCGCGGCGATCTGGGCGGCGCGCCGATCGGGATCAGACAATAGCCTCAGCGCGGTATCCGCAAGCGTCTCTGGCGTGAACTTGGTCTGCACATATTCCGGCGCGACTTGGGTGTCATCGGCGGCGATGTTCAGCAGTGTGATATGCTTCGGCTTATAGAGCAGATAGCGCGCCAACGCCCAGGTAATCCAGCCTGTCTTGTAGCCGACCACGAAAGGTGTGCCCTGCACCGCCAGTTCGCTGGTCACAGTCCCAGAGCAAGCCAGTGCCAGGTTGGCGGCCCGCATCACGTCCTCGCCCGCGGCTGTGGCCGGCGAAACAAGCGCCCAGTCGTCGAGCTCCGCAAACCGCTCCAGAAACAGCTGCCGCACTGACAGAGCGGGCGAAAACACGACCTTGGTCTGCGGGCGATCTCGCACGATAAGTCGCGCCGCTTCGACCAAAACGGGCGCCACCCGGTCAATTTCGCTGCGTCGGCTGCCAGGCAAGACAAGCAGAACCTCATCATCGGCGCTTAGATTCATCAGCTCGCGAAAGCCGGCCCCATCGCCAATCTTGGTCCGGCTCAGTGCCGGATTTCCCATAACCGTGGTCGGCAAGCCATAAGGTTCATAATAGGGAACCTCCATCCGGTGGATGCAAATCAGCTGGTCGACTGTCGCAGCCAGTGTTTTCGCCCGGCCTGCGCGTGTCGCCCACACTTGCGGCCCCACCAATTTGACAAGCCGAACGTTGGGCGCCCGGGCGCGTACTCGTTGAGCGACACGCAACATAAAGCCCCAGGAATCGACGAGCACGACCGTGTCCGGTTTCCACGTGACAATCGCATCGGCCGCTTCATCTGCCAGTTTCACAACCGTTCCATAGGCCTTCAGCCCTTCGAACAGGCCCAGCACGGACAGTGGCGCAATATCAATCGGTGATGGAATGCCGATCTTTGCCAGCTCGCTGCCGCCAATACCGGCAATCAGCACATCGGGCCGGCGCGCCCTGATGGCTTCGGCCACCTCACGCGCCAGCACGTCTCCGGAGGGCTCGGCGGCGACCATGTAGACGCGCGGCTGTCTGTGATCAGCCTCGGTCATGGTGACCACGATTTTGGAAACCCATACACAAAGACACCAAATCGCTGTGCGGCAGCCTTGATCGCCTCGACATCCAGCAACAGGGCCCCGCCGGCCTCCACACCGATGCCAGCCAGCCCAGCTTTCGCAGCGCCTTCAAGCGTGTTGACCCCGACGGTCGGCAGGTCGATGCGGCGTTCCTGCTGGGGCCGGGGGCGCTTGACCAATACCCCCTTGCGCGTGTCAGCCGACCCAATCAGCGCGGGGTCGAGCTCGGCGCAGCGCGCCAGCATGCGGTCTGTGCCTTCCTGACCTTCCACACAAAGCACCAGCCCGTCGCAGACGATCGCGCCCTGGCCAATGTCCAGCCGGCCAATCTCGGCGGCGATAAAGGCGGCCTTCTTTAGGTCCTCAAGCGCGCTGTCACTTGGCGGTGAACCGGCTAGTACGCCCGCCTCCGCCAAAAGCCGACCGCTTGCTTGATCTGCACCAATCACTTCAAAGCCCTCCGCCTCGAAGGTCTCAACCATAAGGCTCAACAGCGCATCATCGCCTTTGCGCGCCGCCGCCAGAACCTTGGGCAATAAGGATACGCCCTTTAAGTCTGGCTTCAAAGCAGCAAAATCGGGCCGGCGAACAATGCCCGCAAAGCACACTTGCCGGCAGCCCGCCGCCCGGAACAGTTTAAACAGGCGGCCAATCTCGCCGAAACTGATTGTCTCGCCCGGCAAATCGGCCAGTGCCGGCTCCTCGAATCCCTTTAGGCGCAGCACATAAACGCCCTGACCGCTCGCTTGGGCGGCACTGGCGATCTCGACAGGCAATTCGCCAAGCCCGGCAATCAGTCCAAGAGGCGCTTGTGAGACGGTCATCAGCGCGGCAGGCAAAGCGCCCGGTTTTTGTTGTTCCGAATGAAATCAACGATTTCCATGACCTCGCTGACATCGGCATATGTTTCAGCCGTATCTTCAAGACGCTCGGTAAATGTGCCCTCCTTGGCATAGAGCAGCCGGTAGGCCGCGCGCAGACTATGAATGGTCTCCCGGCTAAAGCCGCGCCGCTTCAGACCGACCACATTAAGTCCGGCGAGATGGGCATGGTTGCCGACAACAGAGCCGTAAGGGATAACATCGGCCACCAGAATAGAACCCCCACCGACAAAGGCATGGTCACCAATCCGGCACCATTGGTGGACAGCAACCGCGCCGCCCATCCAGACCTGGTCGCCGACCTGCACATGACCGCCAATATGAGTATTGTTCGCGATCACGCATTTATCACCGATCATACAGTCATGCGCCGCATGGGTGTGGACCATAAAGAGGCAATCAGCACCGACCTTGGTCAGACCGCCATGGCTGGGCGAGCCTGTATGCAGCGTTGTATGCTCACGCATAATGGTGCGCGCGCCAACCTCCAGCCGGGATTCATCACTATGACGGTAGCCAAGCACTTGCGGCGGACCGCCAAGCACCGATCCGGAATGAAC
>JBCCMX010000052.1:0-13242 GCA_039026135.1 Pseudomonadota bacterium
TCATGATCGCCGAGGCGCCCGACAGTTCGTTCAGCGAAAACCAGGTCTCACCCAGCCGAATGATGAGCCCAGGCCGATTGTCCTCCGGCACCTCCCAGAGCGCGCGCAAAATCGGAAACTCGGTGGTTCCCGCATCGCTCAGCACGTATTGGCCCGTTTCGCTCAACCCGAGCCGGCCGGGCACGCCGGCATCAATCCAGCGGCGTTTGGTAATGGCGCCTTTCAGGTAGAGATCGAGATCATCAGACAGCGCCAGCGAAAACGGCTGCCTGGTGCCGAGATATTCCGGGTTCTGTGCCACGCTGCGTGCCACCGGCAAGACCGCCAGACGGGTGATGAGGCCATAGAGATCGCGCCGAACCAGGCGGTCATCTGCGGCCTCGGGGAAGCTGTCCAGCAAGCTTGCTTGTATCAGCTGATTGAACCCGCTGACATTGCTGGCAATTGCTTCGCTGTCTCTTGTGTCGCCGGCCGGAACAATGGTTGCGATATCAAGTTGCAGATCAAATGACAGGCTATGACGAGAAAAGGCGCCAACTGCCTGAGACAGGATGGCGTAAACAAGGATGACCAGCGCGCCGATGCCAACGCCAATTGCCGCCTGGCCATAGAAACGGAACCGGCGCTCGGCGGCGCGGCGTTTGTCGAGGCGCTTGATCGCCTCTTCGCTGGCAAAATTGTCATGCGGCGCCGGCGGGGTCACCGGTACAGGCAAATGCGTCGACGTATCAGTCATACTTTTCCCTATACCGCTGGACCACGTGAAGCGCGATCAGGTTGAAGCCAAGTGTGATGACAAACAGGACAAAGCCAAGCGCAAAGGCGGACAGCGTCTTGGCGCTGTCAAACTCTGTGTCCCCGGTCAGAAGCGCCACGATCTGAACCGTGATCGTGGTCAGGTCAGATGTCGGATCGGCGGTGATCTGGGCGCGCTGCCCGGCGGCCATCACAACGATCATAGTTTCGCCAATCGCCCGCGAGATGGCCAGCAGGAAGGCAGCCGTAATACCCGGCAAGGCGGCCGGCAAGACGACCTGTTTGATCGTCTCGGCCTGGGTCGATCCCATGGCGAGCGCGCCATCACGCAGCGATTGGGGCACAGCATTGATCACGTCATCAGACAGCGATGATACAAACGGGATGATCATGATCCCCATGACCAGTCCTGCGGCGAGCGCGCTGGTCGGCTGGGCGGCAAAAAAACCGTCCGGCACAAAGGGAAGACTATTGGCCCAAAGCGCAGCCGCGCGCACAATCGGTGCGACCACCATCATCGCAAAGAATCCATAAACCACGGTGGGAATACCGGCCAGCAGCTCCAGGATCGGCTTGACCCAGTCGCGGGTGCGCTGGCTGGCATATTCAGACAGGTAGATGGCTGAAAACAGACCGATCGGCGCCGCAACGGCCATGGCGATCAGTGCGATCGCCGCCGTGCCGAAAAACAGTGGCAGCGCGCCGAAATTTTCTCCGGTCTGCGCGTTCCATTCAGTGCCAAACAGAAAGGAAAGAACGCTTGGCCCGTCTTCAGCCGAGAAGAAGCGTACCGTTTCGACCACCAGGGAGGCGACTATGCCCACTGTGGTCAGAATGGCGAGGCCGGCGCAGGCAAAGAGCAGGACAACGACACCGTTTTCGACAAAGGTTCGCGCATTGAACTCGGCCGAAATCACGCGCCGCGCCGCGTACAGACCGCCATATGCTGCCAGCAGGGCAAGACAGGTTGCGAGCAGACGCATCTGACCCGATAGCTGTGCATGACGCACAGAAGCAGCGTCAAACAGCAGATTGCCCGTCGGCTGCGCCGATTCCAGATGCGCATGATCGCTGACCCGATCGAGATATTGCTGGAGCTCAAGCGGCGGCACATTGCGCGCCCAGTCGGGCAATTCCTTGGCCAGCTGGCTATCGATCATCGGATGGCCAATGATCAGGTAGACAATAAACACCAAAGCGGCCGGAATGGTCGTGCAAATAGCAAGGTAATAGCCGTGATAATTCGGCTGCGAGCGGAGGCGAACCTCATTGTCGGGGCTAACCGCCAATGCTGCCGCATCCGTTCGGCCAATATAGAATGCAATAAAGCCGGCAGCCGACAGAACGGCAATAAGAAGCCATCCAATTGGGAGGTGTCCGAACGATTGCAGCATTAAGATTCCGAGTCGCGTCTCAGGGCGCTCTTACAGCGCTTGACCGACACTTATGTGACAGTCATTCCCGGCCCTGTAAACCAGCTGTTCAAAAGCCCGGTGAGCTATCGAAACATCGCTGTCTGGCAGCAGCCGGATCGGGAAAACAGAGCATGCTGGCATGCAGTAACAGTCGCGGCGCGGAGGCTGCCTCGCCATAGAAGACATCACCCAGAATCGGGTGGCCGATGGCGGCCAGGTGAAGCCGCAATTGGTGCGAGCGCCCGGTGATCGGTTTCAGTTCCAGCCGCGCGCTGCCGTCCAATGGCTCAAGCAGACGCCAGGATGTGCTGGCCGGCAGGGCATCTGCGTCGCCGGCTTCGGCCACATGACGCAAGGGGCGCTGGCGAGAGAAACGCGCAATCGGTAGATCGATCCGCCCCGATTCCGATTGAGGCACACCCGACACGATAGCGTTATAGGTCTTGTCCACCTGGCGATCCTGAAACGCCATGGACAGGGCCCGCTGCGCCGCCTTGGTGCGGGCAAATACCATCAGTCCGGACGTGTCCATGTCGAGGCGGTGAACCGTCAAGGCCTCGCCGAGCCGGTCTTGTACGATCGATTGGGCGCAAATCGCCTTGTCCGGTCCGCGCCCCGGCACGCTGAGCAGCGCTGACGGTTTGTCGATCACTGCGAACTGATCTGTCTTGCAGATTATTTTCAGCGCCTCAGCCGGCGGCGGCGCATAGGCCGGAGGCGTGCGCGTATCGCGCATCAGGCGGCATTGGCCACATGAACAACCGGCATCCAGACGCCGAACGCCGCGCCCTGCTGATCCATGCTCTCAACGGCGAGCCCGCCGCGATGGCGGGCCATGATATGTTTCACGATCGCTAGGCCAAGACCGGTGCCGGAGATTTTCCCGCCGCGGCTTTCGTCTGCCCGATAAAAACGCTCGCCCAGCCGCGGCAGATGCTGCGCCGGAATACCGGGCCCGGTATCTTCCACCCGTAGCCAGACTGCCGGCACCGAGCTTGAGGCGCGCGGCGCCAGCAGCGTTGCGCGCGTCGCGCCGCTGACTTGCCGCGAACACAGCTCGGCAGCCTCGCGCATCGTCGGCGCAGTGCCCAGCGTCAGCTTGATGTCGCTGCCCGTCGGCGCATACTTGATCGCGTTGCTTGCCAGATTCTGGATCACCTGGGTAAGCTCGTCATGATCGGCGATAATCGGTATCTCGGTCTCAGGCGCCTGCAAGGTCAGGGTCACATCGGCATCATCGGCAATCGGCTGAAGCGCCTGGTGTGTTTCGTTTACAATGGCGAGCATGTCAGCGCGAGACGATGGCGCGCGATGTTCGCTAAACTCGATGCGCGACAAAGACAGAAGATCGCTGACCAGACGTTTCATGCGTTCGGTCTGTTCCTGAATAATGGTCAGAAAGCCATCCCAGGCGTCTTTGTCATCCCTGGCCGGGCCGCGCATGGTCTCGATAAACCCGCCAATTGCGGTTAGCGGTGTGCGCAATTCATGGCTGGCATTGGCCAGAAAGTCGGCCCGGGCGCGCTCAGCCTGTCGCACTGCTGACTGGTCTTCCAGCACAACGATGACGCTCTGCGGCAAGGGCCCGGCCTCGATATAGGCCATCCACGTCTCGGCTTCACCGCCCAGGGAAAACTCAACCCGCTCGCCGGCCCCGGTCTCGGCGACGCGGCCAAACGCGGCAATCAGGTCCGGCTGGCGGATCGCGGCGCCGGCGAGGCTGCCTTCCGCATTGGTCAGCCGGAAAACGTCCTTGGCCAAAGCGTTGGCGAAGGTGATACGTGTCGCCGCGTCCAGAAACAGCGTCGGAAATGGCAGCGCCGCCAATAGCGGCGTCATGATCTCCTCCGGATTGGTCGCACGTTGCGGCTGCGCTGCCTCGGCATCGACGCGCCGGACTGTTGGTGGCAAAGAACCAACAAAATAAGCGAGTGATCCGGCCACCATCACGATCCCGCCCGTGACCCATTCCACAAGGCCTATCGCATTGGTGAAGAATAACAGCGCCAGGACGCTGACCGCGCCGCTGGTCAAAATCGTGAAGTCGCGCAGCCGTTGGCGAAGCGCTTTGTCTTCATCTGACGACCGCTCTGTGTTCTCGGCCATGTCCACCCCTTCACCGCGTGTTAATTACTGGTCCGATTTATGCTAAGCCGCGTACAATGATACATGTGTAAATGGCAACCTCGCGTCCTGGTATAACATTATTGAATAACGATAAAACTTTGTTGACATTCATATAGTTGAAGCGTAGGGCGTAATGAGCATTGGACAAAGGTAACGTATGAAACAGGTTGGCTACTTAATCGGCCTGGTGGCTTTGGGCAGTTGTGCACTGATACCCGGCCTCGGCGATCCTGAACCTGCTGTCTTCCCCGTCGCACCTGACGCGCCGGCCAAATGGGCGGCGGCCGGTGTTAGCGGCGAGTTGCCGGCAACCGACTGGCTGTCGCAGTTTGAGGATCAAACCATGCTCGCTCTGGTCGAAGAGGCGCTAAGCGCCAATCCGAACCTGCGCGCACAGTTTTTTGCGGTTGAGGCTTCGCGCCAGCAGGCGCGCTCGGTTTATGGCCGCTCCTTGCCCTCCATCAGTCTGGACGCCTCAGCCACAGGGACCAGCACATATATTGAATCCATCGATGATCGCGTTGATGGCCAGCTTTATGGATTGGGCCCGCAGCTCAGCTGGGAAGCGGACCTCTGGGGCCGAATTGCCGCCAGCATTGATGCGGCTGAAGCCGATTTCGCCGCCGCTGAGGCCGATCTTGCCGCCGCTGAATTGTCCACTGCGGCCAATACAGCCATTGCCTGGATCAGCCTCAACGAAGCACTCGCCCAGGAGCGCGTCGCGGTCGAGACCTTCGAGGCGCGCCAGACCGCTCTAACCCTGACAGAGCGGCGCTTCTCACGCGGCCTCTCGTCAGCACTTGATGTACGCACTGCGCGCACAACGCTCGCATCAGCTGAGGCCTCCATTGCCTTACAGCGTCAGTTCAGTGGTGAGGCGAGCCGCCGCCTGGAGGTTCTGCTCGGCCGCTATCCAAGCGCAGAGCTGGACGCACCCGCCGACATCAAGACGCTTGATCCGATTGCGCCAGCCTCCAGCCCCATATTGGTTCTGGCGCGCCGGCCTGATATCGCGGCCGCTGAGGCACGTGTGGTCGCGGCCGGGCTGCGGGTTGAACAGGCGCGTTTTGCCATGTTGCCAAGCTTGCGCTTTACCGGTTCGGCGCTGACCAGCGAAGACCGCCTCAGCGATGCGGTCGATCCGTCGCGTGTCGCTGCCAATCTGATTGCCGGTCTGTCGGCGCCCGTGTTTAATGGCGGTGCGCTGCGGGCTGACCGGGATGCGGCCATGGCGCAGGCGCTGGGCGCGGTTGAAAACTATACATCATCAACCCTGACAGCGTGGCGCGAGGTTGAAGACGCCATCGCGGCAGATACGTTTCTCGCCCTGCAGGAAGAGGCTTTGGTCCGCGCGCTTGAAGAGGCCCGCCTGGCCGAAGACCTGGCGACACGGCAATATACCAATGGTCTGGTCTCGATCTTCAATCTGATCGATTCCCAGACCCAGCGCCTTGTCTCGGAGGGCAATCTCATTGCGACAAAATCGGCCCGTGCGACAAATCGGGTCAATTATCACCTCGCTTTGGGGGGTGGATTGCCCGTTTCCGATGCGGCAAAACCCGATTATCTGCGATCAAACAGCCCAGAAGAGGCCGTCCTCCCATGAACCGGTTTTTCCCGATCATTGCCACACTGATCATCATCGTCCTGTTAGGGGGCGGTGGGTTTACGATATTGCAGGCCACCGCGCCAAAGCCTGAACAGGCCGACGAGAAGCTTGAAGGCCTGTCGGTGTTCTCGCAGCAGATTGAACGCGGTGATCTGACCTTCACCGTCGAGGCGCAGGGTGATGTGCGCCCGCAGCGTGAAATTATAGTCGCCCCGCAGCTGGCAGGGCGTATCGCCTATGTCTCGCCTGATTTTATCGATGGCGGCTTCATCGAGGCCGGTCAGGTGCTGGTGCGCCTGGAATCAGCTGATTACGAGCTCGGCGTGGTGCGCGCGCAAGCTGTTGTTGCCAGCGCCGAGCAGCGCCTTGAGCGCGAGAATGCCGAAGCCGTCATTGCGCGCCAGGACCTTGACGAGCTGGGCATCACCGATAGCAGTCCGCTGGCCCGCCGCGAGCCGCAATTACTGGACGCGCAGGCCAATCTGAACTCGGCCAAGGCGCAGCTGGCTGACGCTGAGCTGGCGCTGCGCCGCACGGCGATCATCGCGCCCTTCACAGGGCGTGTGCGTCAGGAGACGGTCGATATCGGACAGTTTGTCGGCATTGGTCAGTCGCTTGGACAGATTTTCGCGACAGACATTGTCGAGGTCTCCATGCCGATCACCGATGAAGAGCTTGGCCGGCTCGGCATCCCGATCGCATTTGCTGAAACAGAGGTGCAAAAGGGACCGGACGTTACCTTCCGCGCAAGCGTGGGCGGGCAGCCGCGCGAGTGGACAGGACGTGTCACACGCTCTGCGGCGGCAGTGAATACCCAGACCCGATTGATCAATGTGATTGCTGAACTGGCTGATCCTTACGGCGCGGGCGCTGATAATGGCGCGCCCATGGCGCCGGGTTTGTTTGTCAGCGCGTCGATCGCCGGCGCCAGCCTGAAAGATCTCCACATTGCGCCGCGGGCGGCCCTGCGCGGCGGCGATCAGATCTTTATTGGCGATGCCGGCGAGGGAAAACTGCGCATTTTCGATGTCGATCTTGTCTTTTCAAACACGCAAGGTGCCTGGTTCCGCAGCGACGATATCAAGGTGGGTGATCTGGCCATTGTCAGCCCCATTCAGGCACCGTTTGACGGCCTGAGCATTCGTATTCTCGAGCGCCTGTCAGACGGCACTATTTTCCGCCATACACAGGCCGGCGGTGCTGCTGAAGCACCGCCGCAAACCGTGTCAGCCTCCAGCATTGAGGGCGGCTCGCGATGAAAGGCATGGTGGCCTGGTTCGCGCGCAATGCGGTTGCCGCTAACCTGATAATGGTCGTCGCCTTTATTGGCGGGACGCTGGCCTATAATTCGATGGAACGTGAAATGTTCCCGGTTGTGTCAGTCTCCGGCGCCTCGGTCACCATGGTCTGGAATGGTGCGTCGCCGCAGGATATCGAAGAACAGATCATCACCCGGATTGAAGAGTCCGTCGTTGATATTGACGGCCTCGACCGGATTACCTCAATCGCCAATGAAGGGCTCGGCGTCGTCAATATTAAAGGCAATGACGACATCGACATGAATATTTTCGTCGATGAGATCGAACGGCGCGTCAACCAGATCAACAATTTCCCGCCTGCCGCCTTTGAGCCGCAGGTCGAGCGCTGGGAACAGCGCAACATGTATTTCGGCACCGCGATCCACGGTGATGTCGATCTGCTGACGCTCAAACGGATTGCCGATGATGTCCGCGATGATATCGCCGAATTGCCGGGCGGCGGCCTCGCTGAGGTCGAGGGCGTGCTCGACGAAGAGGTCTCCATTGAGGTGTCCGAAGACAGTCTGCGTCGCTACAGCCTGAGCTTTGACGAAGTGGCCAATGCGGTGCGCGCCGCCTCGGTCAACTCATCGGGCGGGCGGTTGCGCTCATCGGTTGGCGATGTCTCCGTCGCGACGCGGCAATTGGCCGACACCGCAGAACAGTTTGAACAGATCATTGTTCGCCAGACGAGTGAGCAAGGCACGATCCGCGTCGGCAATGTCGCCACCGTGATTGACGGGTTTATCGATGCCGATCTGAAAGCGACCTATAATGATCGCTCCACGGCTTTTGTATTCATGCTGGCGCCGGACAAGATGGATATCTCCAAATTCTCCGCCGGCTTTCGCGAATATGTCGAGCGCGCCAATAATCCGGCCACGGGTATTCTGCCCGAAGCGGTGGAGATGACCATCCTCTGGGATAATTCCATCGAGTTTGAAGCCCGGATGGAGCTGATCTCATCGTCCGCGCTGCTCGGGGCGTTCCTGGTGATGATCGTCCTGATCCTGTTCTTGCGCCCGTTGGTCGCCTTTTGGGTAACCATGGGCATCATTACGGCCTTCGCTGGCGGGATCATGTTGATGCCGCTCTTCGGGGTGACGTGGAACGTGCTCTCGACCTTCGCTGTGCTTCTGGTCATCGGGGTGATTGTCGATGATGCCATTGTGGTCGGGGAGAATATCCACAAAGAGGTCGAAAGCGGTCGGCGTGAAGGCGTCGATGCCGCCATTGTCGGAACGCAGCTTGTCCTGAAGCCCGTTGTCTTCGGGGTGCTGACCACAATTATCGCCTTCTTGCCCTGGGCCTTTATCACCGGGCCCGAACGCGCCTTCACGGTCCAGATCAGCTTCGTTGTCGTGGCGGCGCTCATCTTCTCCATCATCGAGTGCATGTTCATCCTGCCGGCGCACCTGGCGCATATGAAGCAGCAGCGTTTTGACGGCATGACCGGGCGCCTGATCCGTATTCAGCGCGTGATCGCTGACAGCCTGGTCTGGTTTGCCAACACCGTCTACAAGCCAACGCTGGAACGCGCACTGAAGTATCGCTACGCGACGATCGCAACCTTTTTCAGCCTGTTCTTCCTCGGCTTTGCAGCGGTCAATATCACCAAGAATGTTCCCTTCAAATTCATGCCTGAAATCGAGGGCGGCCTGGTGATGGTGACCATTGACATGCCCACCGGTACACCGTTCTCGCGCGTGCTTCAGGTGCGTGATCAACTCAATGCCGGCGTGCAGGACGCCAAGGCAGAGCTGATCGACGAGTGGCCCCAGGTCGATGGCGGTATCATTCAGGGCGAGTCCATTATTGCCGTTGATGGCCAGATTCAGGCCTTTATCGGTTTGGCCGATCCGGAAAACCGGCCGGAGACTGTCGGGACCAAACAGATTTCCAATATGATCCGCGAGCGGGTTGGACCGATACAGGACGCTGAAGAGATCTCGTTCGACTTCACTGATAATGATGACGATACCGGCATTCGCTTCGCGCTGTCCCATCCCGACCTTGATCGCTTACGAGAAGCCTCAGCCGTCGTTCAGGCGCATCTGGCAACCTATGCTGCGACTTACGATATCGGCGATAATCTCACCGCGGCCGCAGATGAGATTCAAATCTCGCTGCGTCCCGGCGCCGAGGCATTGGGCGTGACGGTCGCTGATGTATCCAATCAGATCCGTCAGGCCTATTTCGGCGAAGAAGTGCAACGTCTGCCGCGCGATGGCGAGGATGTGCGCGTGATGGTTCGACTGCCCGAATCCGCCCGCCGCGATCTCGACAGCCTAGAGAATCTGCGGATTCGCACACAGGATGGCCGCGAGCTCGCCATCACCCAGGTTGCGAGCTTCTCCTATGCGCCGGGTATCAACACAATTATCCGTCGTAATCGGGTTCGCTCGGCTTCGGTCTTTGCTGAGGTCAAGGGTGATGGTGGCCGCGGCTATATTGATGAAGACATGAAGGTCACCTTCTGGCCTGATTTTGAGCGCCAATTCCCCGATGTGGTGCGCGAGTCAGCTGGCGGTCTGGAAGATGAACAGGCCTTCTATGCGGAGATTATCTCGCTGACAGTGCTGGCGCTTGGCGCGATGTATATTGTGCTCGCCATCGCCTTCCAATCATACGCCCAGCCGCTCTTGTTGATGACGGCGATCCCGTTTGCCTATGCCGGCGCCGTTTTTGGACACTGGTTCTTTGATGTGCCGATGGCGTTGTTCTCCCTGTTCGGTGTCGCCGCTGCGGGCGGGGTGGTGATCAATGACAACTTGGTTCTAGTCGATTTCGTCAATCGACGGCGGGCTGAAGGTGTAGGGGCGGTTCAGGCTCTGGTTGATGCCGGCGCGTCGCGTTTCCGGCCCATTCTACTGACATCTGTGACAACCGTGATCGGTATCTTGCCACTATTGGCGGAGCGTTCGATGCAGGCACAATTCCTCAAGCCTATGTTGATTGCGCTTGGCAGCGCGGTCGCTTTTGCCCTGTTCGTGTCCTTGTTCTTGGTGCCGTGTCTTTACGCTGTCGGGACCGAGGTCGGACGTGTCTTCCGGTGGAGCTGGGGCGGGCGGCCTTACCGCGCGATTGGCGAGTCCTATCAAGGTCAGGTCGAGGTCGACCACGATGATGATCTTGCGCCATCACACCAACCTGCCGAATAATGTCACGCGGGCCGGCGGAGCCGGCTTGCTGTAACAGCGCCTTTTCAGTGCGTAAGAGAGAGATTGATGACGCGTACATTATTGCTTGGTGCCGCCCTGACTATTCTGTCGGCATGTGGCTCTTCAGACCTCAGCGAAGAACCGGCCGGCCCGTGGGGCGCCTTTGGCCTCGATCTCGAGACGGTCAAGCCGAGCGTGCATCCGGGCGACAATTTCTTTGAATATGTGAACGGGCAGTGGCTCGATACGTTTGAAATCCCGGCCGACCGGGCGCGTTACGGTGCGTTCACGCTGCTGGCTGACCTGTCAGAAGATCGCGTTCAGCTGATTATCGAACAATTGGCTGATGCGGCCGGCGACCCAGATACCCCGATCAGCGCCAAGGAAGCCAAGGTTGCTGCTTACTTTACCGCTTTCATGGACACAGACGGGATCAATCAGGCTGGGCTAGCGCCCGCCGACCCCTATTTGCAGCGCATTGCGGCCATCGCCTCGCTCGACGATCTTGCCGACGTTTTCGCTTCAAACGGCTTTACCGCCCCGGTACAGGGCTGGGTCGATGTCGATTCGAAACAGACCGACAGCTATATTTTCTATTTCAATCAGGGCGGCCTTGGCCTCACCGACCGGGACATGTATCTCACGGATGAGGGAAAAAATGGCGAAAGCAGAGCCGCTTATCTCGATTACCTGACCTTCCTTCTTACCCGCGCGGGTTACATCGATGCCGGCGAGGCAGCCGCCCGCGTGCTGGCCTTGGAGACCGAGATCGCCAAAGCCCATTGGGACCGTGCGGCCGGGCGCAATCGCTCGCTGACCTATAACAAGCTCACTCGCGAGGAATTGCTGGCGCTGGGCGGCGATTTCCCGACCGCGCGGCTGCTGGGCGGGCTTGGCCTTGATCAGCAGGACGCCTTCGTTGTCCGCCAGCTGACCCCGGACGCAGAAGAGGTGGCCGCGCTTGGCCTGAGCGAGGATCAGGTGGCGAAAGTGTCTGGCGGCGGGCTGGCCGGCATAATGGCGCTGATGGCGAGCGTGCCGCTTGACGATTGGAAGGCCTATCTGACGGCGCATTTTCTAAGCGATCATGCCGCGGTTTTGCCGAGTGACATTGATACAGCCAATTTCGAATTCTTCGCCAAGACGCTGCGTGGCCAGGAAGAGCAGCGCCCGCGCTGGAAGCGCGCTGTCGCCGCTGTTGAAGGCGCCCTCGGTGAGGCGGTGGGGGAAACCTATGCTGCGCGCTATTTCCCGGCTGAAAACAAGGCCGCCATGGACGATCTCGTTGCCAATCTGCGCGCTGCAATGGCTGACAATCTGGAAGACCTGCCCTGGATGGGTGAGGCAACCCGCCAGCAGGCGCGCGACAAACTCGCCAAGTTCACCCCCAAGATCGGCCACACGGAAAAGTTCGAGACCTATGACACAATGGTGGTCGGCCAAAGCGCGTTTGAGAATGTGATGGCGGCCAGCGCGTGGGCTTACCAGGATATGATCTCTCAGCTCGGCCAGCCGATCGATGAGACCGAATGGTTCATGTTGCCGCAGACGGTGAACGCCTACTATTCGCCGAACCGCAATGAAATCGTCTTCCCGGCCGCCATCCTGCAGCCGCCTTTCTTCAATCTGGCGGCCGATCCGGCGGTGAATTATGGCGCCATTGGCGGGGTGATTGGTCATGAGATCGGCCATGGCTTTGATGATCAGGGCTCAAAGTCTGATGGCGACGGCGTGCTGCGTGACTGGTGGACACCCGATGACAAGGCCGCCTTTGTTGCGCTGACCGACTCGCTGGCCGACCAGTATGATACATTCTGCCCTTTGGATGATGGCGAGACCTGCGTGAACGGGCGCCTCAGTCTGGGTGAAAACACCGGTGACCTTGGCGGCCTGTCCATGGCGTACAAGGCCTACAGAATGAGCCTGAACGGGCAGGAGGCGCCCATTCTCGATGGTTTGACCGGCGATCAGCGCTTCTTCATGTCCTGGGCGCAGGTCTGGCGCAGCAAGTATCGCGAGGAGGCCCTGCGCCAGCAATTGATCCGCGGTCCGCACTCGCCGCCGCGCTACCGCGTCAACGGCATCGTGCGCAATTTTGATGAATGGTATGCCGCCTTTGATGTCGGCCCCGAACACGCGCTTTACTTGCCGCCCGAAGAGCGGATCCGCATCTGGTAGCACCGCGGGCAAGCATTGACTTCCCGGCAGGCCGGGCGCATTTGTTCGCAATTGCACAAAAATAGTCGGAGGAAGATCGATGTCTGTTTCAGATCCTGTCGTGATTGTGGGTATGGCGCGCACGCCAATGGGCGGCCTGATGGGTGAACTTGCCGCGCTCACCGCCAATCAGCTGGGCGGCATCGCCGTCAAGGCTGCGGTCGAGGAAGCCGGTCTGAATGCCGACGAGGCCGATGAGATCATTATGGGCAACTGTCTGCCCGCTGGTCAGGGCCAGGCCCCCGCGCGCCAGGCCGGTTTCAATGCCGGTCTCGACAAGGGTGTTGAATCGACAACGATCAACAAGATGTGCGGCTCGGGCCTACAGGCGGCGGTGATGGGACGTAACGCCATTGCGGCGGGCGACGCCAATATTGTGATTGTTGGCGGTATGGAGAGCATGACCAATGCGCCGCACCTGATGGATGTACGCGGCGGCCACAAATATGGTGACATGACGGCCAAGGACCATATGGCCTTTGACGGTCTGACCGATGCCTATGCGGGCGGCCCGATGGGCGATTTTGCTGACATGATCGCAGAGAAGTACCAATTCACGCGCGAGCAGCAGGACGCCTATGCGCTCGAAACGCTCGCCCGCGCGCAGAAGGCCACCGAGAGCGGCAAGTTCAAGCGCGAGATTGCCCCGGTCACGATCA
>JBCCMX010000053.1:0-13066 GCA_039026135.1 Pseudomonadota bacterium
CAATTTGGACCATTAGTTCGTGTGTTTTGACCCAGCGGCCTAAACTCCCACCCAAATCAGACGATGGCCGCATGCGCGCCTATGACCTCTAGGGCGGACAACGGCACGCCCCAAAAACAAAAACCCCGACCAATCGGCCGGGGCTGTCTGTCTTTTGAATTGCAATCTGCCTCAGGCGTCGTCTTCTTCGGCGAGCAGCTCGTCCTTGCTGACGGTTTCTTCGTCTACCTTCGCGGTCTCCAGGATGTGGTCGACGACTTTATCTTCATAGATGGGGGCGCGCAGCTGCGCCATGGCATTCGGGTTTTTCTGAAAGAATTCGATCACTTCACGCTCTTGTCCAGGAAAGTTCCGCGCTTCATTGAACAGCGCCTGCTGGACTTCCTGATCGTCAATCTGGATCTCGACCGCGCGGCCAATTTCGGCCAGCACCAGACCGAGACGCACGCGCCGCTCGGCAATCTTGCGATACTCGTCCTTCAGCTCATCCTCAGACTTGTCCTTGTCGGCCTCTTCCACACGTCCGGCATCCATTTCGCTTTGTAGCTGTTGCCAGATCTGGTCGAACTCCTGCTGCACCATTTTCGGCGGCAGATCGAAATCATGCGCGTCGTCGAGCTGATCAAGCAGGTTGCGCTTGGCCTTGCTGCGAGAGGCGCCTGAAAACTCGTTCTTGATCTGATCGGTGACGAGCTCCTTCAGCTTGTCGAGACTCTCAAGGCCAAGGCCCTTGGCGAACTCTTCATCCACGTCCGGCGTCGATGGCGCGCGCACTTCATGAACTTTCACCTCAAACACGGCCGCTTTGCCTGCCAGCGCGTCGGCCTGATAGTTGTCCGGGAAGGTCACCTCAACATTGATCTCATCATCGGCTTTGGCGCCGATCAGCTGATCCTCGAAGCCGGGAATGAAGCTGTCTGAGCCAAGTACCAGCGTGTGGCCTTCGGCCGCTCCGCCGTCAAACGGCTCATCGTCAATCTTGCCCAGAAAGTCGATCACAACCGCATCATCCTTGCGCGCCTTGGCGGTCTTGGCGCGCTTGTCATATTTCTGGTTCGCTTCGGCAATTTGGGCGAGGCGAGCCTCGACCTCTTCGTCAGAGACATCCGCCACCGGGCGCTTAATGGTCAGCGCGGTCACGTCTGCCGGCTCAAAGTCAGGCATGACATCGACATTCATCTCATAGGCAAGATCGGCCTTGCCATCGAGCACCTCTTCCATGTCGCTTTCCATCTTCATTTCCGGCTGGCCGGCCGGGCGCACATCCGCATCCTCGATTGCTTTTGCGCTGGACTCTTTCAGCACCGCGTCGACCACCTCGCCCATAATGGATTTACCGAACATTTTGCGCACATGAGAAGAGGGCACTTTGCCTGGGCGAAAGCCCTTTAAATTCATCTGAGGGCGGATTTCTTCAATCCGGTCATCAAGGCGCTTTTGCAGATCTGCAGCCGGCACATTCACTTTATAGGTGCGGCTCAGCCCCTCGACGGTTTCGGTGAATTCCATTGCGGTCGTCCTTATCTCGGTTTGCCCGGTTTTTCTGGCCGGGCCGGTCGGCCATGGGGCCGCCAGTCATGTCTGAAACGGCGCTCTATAGGCCAGCGTTTAACGGCTGTCCACGCACATCCGGGCATGTTTTGCAGGAAGGGGGTTGAGCGGCGCCGACCGCCCCGTTAGATGCATCGCTCCACATGCCCATGTGGCGGAATTGGTAGACGCACTGGTTTTAGGTACCAGCGCCGAGAGGCGTGGGGGTTCGAGTCCCTCCATGGGCACCACTTGCAGACAATCAACCTCTGGAACTAGAAATTCTCGACCAGGAAATCGTTGAGTACTGGTGTCAGCATGAATGCGGCATTTTTCGACATGTGGTTTGTATCATTCAGCAGGTTGAAACCGTTTAATTGTCGGCGACAGAGCCTCTTGCCTGGGCAGAGGATCGGAATACTCTCAAAGACAAAGAAGTCATCGCCATTCACCGCCCGTTGCTCGATTTCGCGGTAGAAATTCTCGGAGAACCGGCTACGCAGCCAGCTCTTCGCAGTCTTGACATTGCAGTCTGCGGGAACAGCAACCTGATACCACTGTTTGAAACAGCGGCTGCCAAAGGGCTCAATTGGGACGTCGCTCTCAATGCTGGGAAAGACAAACAGAATTTTCACGTCATGGGCGCCCGCCTGATCGATCAGATAGTCCAGCTCCTCCAGAAACAGGGCCAATCCATATCCCATCCGGAGCTTTTCGGCACGATGGTCGAACCAAACTGTGCCTTTGCCATTCAGATATGGCGTTTCGTACAAATACCGGAATCGGGATGCAAGCACGAGAAGCTTAAGCGAGTCGTCCAGAAACAAATCATCTATCTCTTGTTTATCCAAACCTTGCCCAAACGGGATCAGGTCCCATTCGCGAGTATTGCCGACCCGCCCCCGTGGCACCTGAACATCAAACTTGCACAAGTTGCTCAATGGACGAAACACGACAGAAAAGCTCTTCGCATGAGAGTTGCCCAATATTCGGACCGTATCGCCTTTGGCCAACCCTGCTGGACATTCAATCTGGCGAGCAACCTGACTGGCCTGCAATGACCGGAATTCCGCCGCGGTGCCCGTGTAAAGCCTGTTGGCGTCATGCAGGAACATAGCCAGGATTGCGGAGGCTGAAAGGGACCCGGCAAAGAAAGCGCGCGTGCCGAATGAGTTCATTGGCCGAAACCGAAACGCATTCTCGACAAAGCGATAGGATAGGTCCGATAGCCCCAATGTGATCGGCACAGCCATGATGATCGCATCTGATCCGCGCCCGAACACCTCTTCCAGAATAACAATCAATGGCCAATGCCACATGTAGATCGAGAATGAACGCTTTCCGATCCAGTTTAGTATGCCATTGCTAAGAACGCTCTTCTTGTCCTGGTCATGGGAGAAATACAGAATGACCGCGATGATGAATACCGCATAGAATATCGTCGTCTCTCTGCTGATGCCGTTCTGTGCCGACAGGGCGATCAGCAAGCCAATCGACAAAAGCACGACAGTCTTTTTGGCCGCAAACACACCGCCGTTCCGACTTAACAGAAACAACATGCATCCAAGCAACAACTCCCAGGCACGCAAGGCGGGATTGTAATAATTCTGCGGGCTGCCTGACACACCAAGCGCGAAAAAGAGCCCAAGCGAAATCGCCGTCAGGGCCCCCAGAACCACAATCGCAGTGGCTGGGCGCTGTCTTGGCAATGATAGCAGAATGAGCGGATATAGAAGGTAGAATTGTTCTTCGATGCCCAGCGACCAGGTATGAAGAAATATGTTTTTGGCGTCCGACAATCCCCAATAGTCTAACTCGTTGAAATAAAGCCCAATATTGGCCATGCCAATCAGCGCTAGAAGCCCTATTTCGAGATCAAACCGCGTGTCTTCTCTGATCAGGGAGATCGCCAGAAACGACACCACAAAGACGACCAGAACAAGCGGAAATATGCGTTTTATTCTGCGTGTATAGAACTGCTTTATCGCCTGAGACCTGGAGAGCCCCTGACCGGTCTCGACCAAGCTCTTGGTGATCACAAATCCACTGATCGCAAAGAATATGTCGACACCGATATAGCCGTTCGGAAGCGCAGTCGGATAGATGTGATGAAAAACGACAAGCAACACGGCGATGGCGCGGGCACCGTCAATCTCGGCGCGGTAGGACGCGCCGGACATCACCGCATGCGCAGGACGGTCTGCGGCTTTATCACTTTGCAATCCTAAGAGTTCGCTCATGCGTCGCCGCCCGCCTACCTACCTACAAACACCGCAAAGCCACGCCGAATGTTAAGCCCGGCGTTATCAAGTTCACTCGCCCCCACCAGGCGAGATCTGTTTAAAGCATCTTGCGTCCAACTAACCAACCAGAGGCAGGCTTACAGCCTCTCCGCGCGCGGCTGATTGCTGGGCAGCCAGACCAATTTCAACGGATTTCAGGCCGTCCAGCGTCGTAACCGGCGCCGGTGCACCGCTAACCAACGCCTCATGAAACGCCCGCAAGTGATAGACGGTCGCGCCATGGTGGTGGCCGGCCGCCAAAATCTCTGGCGAAACCGGTACATGTTCTTCGAAAGGCCCGGACTTGTCGCGCGGCGAATGGACAACCATCCCACTCGGCAAAGCGACTTCCAGTTTCGCCGTATCGCCGACGACGACAATCTCTTCCTGCTCTTTGGAGCCTTCGGCGAACATGCACAGATCCAGCACGGCGCGCGCGCCGCCATCAAAGTCCACAATCACAAAGGCATTGTCGAGAATATCGGGCTGGACGCCATCATAGCGCTCGTCCAGATGGTTCACGTCCTGGCCGGCAGAGGCGAAGACGCGCACCGCTTCCTGGCCGAGAATATAGCGCATCAGGTCGAAGAAATGGCAGCATTTCTCCACCAGGGTGCCACCGGTATTGCGGTTGAAACGGTTCCAGTCGCCGATCTTGTCGAGAAACGGAAAACGGTGCTCGCGGATGGACAGTGCCCGCAGCGGCCCCGCCTCGCCGTTATGGGCGCGTTCGATAAAACGGGTGACCGGCGGCATATAGCGATACTCAAGTCCGACATCTGTTATCGCCTGACGCGTCATTGCGTGCGTATGCAGGTCGTAGGCGTCTTCCAATGTCGTGCAAAGTGGCTTTTCAACCATAATCGCAAGCTCGGTTTCAAACAGCTCGGTAACGATCGCATGATGGGTATGGTTGGGCGTTGCGACCAGAACGGCGTCCAGCTGTTCCTGTCCGATCATCTCCTGCCAGTCGCTATAAATGTTCGCTGAGGCCTTGATCTGCTCCAGCGTCAACGCCGTCCAGTTTCGCGAGCCTTCGTGTGGATCGGCGACACAGACAAGCTCGGCGCCCGGCACCAGTTGCAAAGAACGCACATGCTCCTGGCCCATCATGCCCGCGCCGATCAGGCCATATTTGCGATTGACTGCATTTGCCATTTTGACACCCATGACTGGTTGTATAGCGAAAGATTAAAACGCTACGCCAGTAATGGCGACGGGAGGCAACACAATGAAGCAGGTGACGTTAGGTGAGGTGTCGGTCGGGGCGATCGCCTATGGTTGCTGGCGCTTTGCAGGATCAACCACCGCAGAGGCTGACCTGAAGATTGAGACGGCGCTCGATTGTGGCATGACGCTGATCGACACGGCCGACATTTATGGCTTTGGAGAGCCGGCTGGCTTTGGCGGCGCAGAGCAGGTTCTCGGCGACTTGCTCAACGCCAAGCCCGGTCTGCGCGCGCGTATGGTCCTCGCAACCAAGGGCAGCATTACCCCGCCACGGCCTTATGATGCCTCCTATACCTACCTTATGGACGCGCTCGATGCCTCGCTGAAACGCCTGCAGACCGACTATGTTGACCTTTACCAGATTCACCGGCCCGACATCACCGCGCCGATTGGCGAGACGGCCGCCGCGCTTGACGCGATGGTCCGGTCCGGCAAGGCGCGCGCTGTCGGCATCTCCAATTATACGGCGGCGCAAGCCCGCGCACTTCAGACGCACATGCATACAACGCTTGTATCGATGCAGCCTGAATTCTCGCCCATCTGCCAGGACCCGATAACAGATGGCGTGCTGGACTGGTGCATGGAAACGCAGGCCGCCTGTCTAGCCTGGTCGCCGCTTGGCGGGGGACGGCTGCTTCAACCCGGCGAAGCGGGCGGGCAGGCGCAGCGCGTCATTGCAGCATTGAACAAAATCGCTGAGGCCCACACCGGCGACATCGCTCAGATTGCGCTCGCCTTTGTCCGCGCACATGGCGCCAAGGTTATCCCCATTATCGGGACGCAAACCCCTGACCGGATCCGCGCAGCGGCAAAAGCAGCGGAGATCACGCTCAGTGCGCGCGAGTTTTACGATATTATCGAAGCCTATCGCGGAGTACCCATGCCATGACCTCAGAAATCTCCTGGTTCTCAGCCCTTTGCGATGATGACTATGAATTCCTCGGCGACCCTGATCCAAATCTACGCTCATCCTGGGCGCATTGCCGGAATATCGTGACAGCTGCAGAGACGGGCGGCTTCGACAATATCCTGCTGCCATCGGGCTATGCGCTGGGGATAGACGGCACGGCCTTTGCTGCCGGCATCGCGGCCATCACAAACCGGATCAAGCTGCTTCTGGCTGTGCGCTGCGGCGAGATGTGGCCGCCCCAGCTTGCCCGCCAGCTCGCCACACTGGACCAGATGCTGCAGGGCCGCCTGACGATCAACATCATCTCCTCGGACATGCCGGGCGAAACCCGTGATGGGCTGGAGCGTTATGCCCGCACGCTGGAAGTGATGCATATTCTCAAAGAACTGCTCAGCGGGCGGCCGATAAATCATCAAGGCGAGTTCTATCAGCTGGAGTTAGACCCGCCGCGGATCTGCGCTGAGCGGACAGATTGCCCGCCTTTCTATTTTGGCGGCCTCTCACCGCCCGCTCTGGATGTTGCCGCCAAAGCCGCCGACGTTTTCTTGATGTGGCCATCAACCGAAGACAAGGTTCAGGCCATTCTGGACGATGTGCGGGGCAGGGCCGCCAGCGAGGGGCGCACGCTGCGCTATGGCTACAGGGCGCATATCGTGATCGGCGAAACCGAGGACGAAGCGCGCGCGCGTTGCCGGCGCCTGCTGTCTCACTTCGACGCGGATGCCGGCGGCGCCATTCGCTCCAAGAGCCTCGATGCTGCGACATTCGGTGTCGCCAAACAGGCTGAGCTGCGCGCGGCTGCCGATGATGAGGGCTTTGTCGAAGACGGGCTTTGGACCGGTATTGGCCGGGCCCGGTCCGGGGCAGGGGCCGCCATTGTCGGTGATCCCGATCAGGTGCTCGCCAAAATCCGCCGCTATGAGGCGATGGGCTTCGACAGCTTTATCCTGTCAGGCTATCCTCATATCGCTGAATGTGACCTGTTTGCCCGCTATGTTCTGCCAGAGCTGAAAAAGCCGGCCGCCTAGCCGCGGGGCGAGGAAAAGGGCGACTCGGCGCGCTCGCGCAGAACGCGAATGTCCAAGCCGCGGTCCGGGTCGGAGCGCCCATCCTCATAGGCATCCACAAGCCGATAGGCGAGCCATAGGCCCAGCACGCCAAACACAACACCGCCCAGCGCCTGACCAACAATAATCCCGGTTGGTCCGCCAATCGCCGCTCCCGCCACGACAAAGGGCCATACACCAATCGTGTTCTTTCCCCAGTTCAGCGCCGTTGAAAAGAGCGGGCGCCGCAAGTTGTTGAACGCGGCATTCGAGATAAACAGGCTGCCATTGAATAGGAAGAGCGGGGTAACGATGATCGCGAACCAGAACAGCATCACGCGCCCCCCTTCGCTCAGCTGGAAGGCCGAGGCGATCACGCCATACGTCAATAGCATGATCACCCAGACCACGCCGACATAGATGGCGGTAAACTGCATTGCCTTTGTCAGTGTCGCCCGCACCCGGCCATAATTCTTCGCTCCGAAATTCTGGCCAATGATCGGGCCAACAGCGCCGGACAGCGCGAAGATGACGCTGAAAATCAACGGCATCAGGCGGCCGATAACAGCAAAAGCGGCCACCGCGCTATCGCCAAAATCGGACATCACGCGCATCACAATCCCGCTGCCGAAGGGCGTTGCAATATTGGTCGCCATGGCCGGACCGGCAATCGCAATCACAGGGCTCAAATCGCGCTTGAAGTCATCCAAGCTAACCGGCGCAAAACCGCCATAGTGGCGCAGGATCGGATAAACCGCCGTGATCGCCATCGCAAACCGCGCCGCGACCGAGGCCCAGGCTGCCCCGTCCAGGCCAAGCCCGACCCAGAAGATCAGGATCGGATCGAGAATGGCATTCACAGCGCCGGCCGCCAATGTAACTGTCATCGCGCGGCGGGCATCACCATGTGCGCGCAGGATGCCGCTGCACATAATACCCAGCGCTGCGACCGGCAGGGACGGCACAACGATCCGGAAATAGCCTGCGGCAAGGTCGGCTGTATCGCCTTTCGCGCCGACCAGCCCCATCAGCTGCCCGGCAAACGCCCAGCAAAGCAGGGCAATCGTTGCCGTTGTGACAAGGCCAAAGACGATGACGCTGGTCGCGATCCGGCGCGCCTCAGCCACGTCCCCCTTGCCAAGCTGCTGGGCCACAAGCGCGCTGGCTGCAATCGTCATCCCGATGCTTATCGAGAAGGTGAAAAACAGAACCGTACCCGCAAATCCAACCGCCGCGGCAAGCTCTTTTTCACCCAGCATGGAGATGAAAAGCAGATCAGCGAAATCAACCAGAAAAACCGATACAAGCCCGATGCTGGCCGATGAGGCCATCACGACAATGTGCCGCATCAGGTCGCCCTTCAGGAACTTGGCTTGACTGTCTTGCATGAAAGAAATTGGCTCGCTTGCGACTGCTTCCAAAAGGCGAGCAGACCATCATATGTAAGGTTCGAGTCGACGCACGTCGATGCATTTGGGAAAATAATTCTGGTGAATGTTCAAGCGCGACCATTGGACGATCGCAAGCGACAAAAAACCCTCCTTACACACCTTGCCAACTTACACATAAAGGTCGAGAAGTCTTTCTAGCAGAAACGTTTAGGTCTTGTGGGAGGCTTTCGGCCGCTTTCCACGATCGACCTGCACATCGGTGCATCACGAGTGGTGAACCTTTGTGCAACCGATCGGCAGACCAAGACGGGAATGCGACTTCCCCTCCCGCACGAAACCGGGGGGGCCTACACGATTAGCAAAAATGAAAAACAGGAAGGGACACTATAATGAAAAAGATCGAGGCGATTATTAAACCGTTCAAACTCGACGACGTGAAAGAAGCGCTTCACGAGGTGGGAGTGCAAGGCATGACCGTGATTGAAGCCAAGGGTTTTGGCCGCCAGCGGGGCCATACAGAGCTCTATCGCGGCGCTGAATACGTTGTCGACTTCCTACCCAAACTCAAGATTGAAGTTGTAATTGCTGATGGCGCCGTTTCCGGTGCAATCGAGGCGATCTCAAAGTCTGCCCAAACCGGAACAATCGGTGACGGCAAAATCTTCGTGTCAGATGTCGGTGAGGCAGTCCGTATTCGGACTGGCGAGTCTGGCGATGGCGCCCTGTAACATCTAACCAAATCAAGACTAACTAACTGGAGAATTTGATGGCCGATGATATTATGAAAATGATGAAGGAGAACGACGTAGAGTTCGTCGATCTCCGATTCACTGACCCTCGGGGTAAATTGCAGCACGTGACGTTCGACAAGTCGATGGTCGATGCTGACTTCTTTACTGAGGGCCAGATGTTTGATGGCTCATCAGTCTCCGGTTGGAAAGCAATTAACGAGTCGGACATGACGCTTATGCCTGATACGGCGACGGCGATTATTGACCCGTTCTTTCAGCAGACAACGCTCGCCGTTATGTGCGACATCCTCGATCCGATCTCAGGACAGGCCTACAATCGCGATCCTCGCATGACAGCGAAAAAGGCTGAAGCCTACATGGCGTCAACCGGCGTCGGCGACACAGCCTATTTCGGTCCTGAAGCGGAATTCTTTGTGTTTGACGATGTGCGCTGGAGCACAGATCCGCACAAGACCGGCTACAGCTTTGATTCAACAGAGCTGCCGTTCAACACCGACAAAGAATACGAGATGGGCAATATGGGTCACCGCCCGCATTCAAAAGGCGGCTATTTCCCTGTTCCCCCCATCGATTCCGAGCAGGATATGCGCTCTGAAATGCTCTCTGTCATGGGCCAAATTGGCCTGGAGCCTGAGAAGCATCACCACGAAGTGGCGCCGGCCCAGCACGAACTCGGCATGAAGTTCAATACGTTGACCACAATGGCCGACAATCTTCAGCGCTATAAGTATGTCATCCACAATGTGGCGGCGTCTTATGGCAAGACGGCAACCTTTATGCCGAAGCCATACTTCAACGATAATGGCTCGGGCATGCACGTTCACCAGTCTATCTGGGCTGGCGGCAAGCCAATGTTTGCCGGCGACGGCTATGCCGGACTGTCCGAAATGTGCCTCCACTATATTGGCGGCATCATCAAACACGCCAAGGCGCTTAACGCCCTGACAAACGCGTCTACCAATTCCTACAAGCGCCTTGTTCCAGGCTTTGAGGCGCCGGTCATGCTCGCATACTCTGCGCGCAACCGTTCCGCGTCGATCCGTATTCCATTCGGTACGGGCGCCAAGTCACGCCGTATCGAAACGCGCTTCCCGGATCCGACTGCCAATCCATATCTCGCCTTCTCGGCATTGCTTATGGCTGGCCTTGACGGCATCGAGAACAAGATCGATCCGGGCGAAGCAATGGACAAAGACCTTTACGATCTGCCGCCAGAAGAAGCCGCGGCAATCCCACAGGTCTGTGGCTCACTCGGCGAAGCGCTGGAATCGCTCGATGGCGACCGCGACTTCCTGAAAAAAGGCGACGTATTCGACGACGATCAGATCGATGCCTATATCGAGCTGAAGCAGGAAGAGGTCGAGCGCCTGCAGCTGCACCCACACCCTGTCGAGTTCGACATGTACTACAAAGTTTAAGCGCGACGCTTTTGCCAACAAAAAAACGCCGGGGCCCAAGGCCTCGGCTTTTTCACGTCGTAGCACAAACAATACAGAGCGCAGCTGCCGGCCACTTGCATGCCGGGGATATCCCACTACGCTTCGACCGGCATCCAACCATGGGGGCGCGCTCAATTGACACCGATTAAGACCTTAACGCTCGCGGCCTTATGGACTGTGTTTGGCACGCTTGCCATTGCTCAAGAGCCAGAGCCGGACTTGACGAGCGGCGTTCTATTTGGCGATCCGGCAGCCACGTCGGAGCTGAAGATATATGCCTCTATTGGCTGCCCTTACTGCCTGGAATTTCTCTCCAACACACATACCGAGCTGCTAGCTTTGGCGCAGACAGGGCAGGCCTCTGTCGAGGTTATTGAAATCCCAGGCTATATCGGCAGCGGCAAGAATCGTGACCTCGCCTCACGCAGAGCCCGTAAGATGTCAGCCTATCTCCATTGCATATCCCAGGAGAAGGAACCCTGGGACTATATGCGAGCCGTTCTAAGCGTCATTGATACCGCACAAACAGTTGTCAGAGCAAAAGGCGACTGGAAAGACGGCGAGGTGTCGTGGCAAAACTGGGCCCATGCCGATCAGACCGACCTGCCCGCCGCGCTCGATCAGGATATTTCCGACCTTATGCTCGAGCTGGCGTTGCCCCTACTGGATATGGACAAAGAAGATTGCACTATCGACAGTGACGGATTTCGGGCCCTCGCCAAGGCGCGGTCTTCTCTCTTGTCCGATTTGGACTATGCGTCTTTTCCGGTCATCTCGCTCAACGGAGAAATCAAAACTACTACCGACATGTATGAGATCTTCTGCGGCGCGGGCTCTTGGGAATCCTGCATGAGGTTCGGCACGGATGTCTTGCACGAGGTAGGCCGTCCAGACCGACATCGTGTTGCAAAGAGCGCCTTTCGCGAAGCGTGCAAAACCAGCGGCGGTGCCTGCAATGTCTTGGCGCACCTGGTTTCCCAGGAGGGGACGGAAGTCTACGACTTGGACTATGCATTCGCCGCACTTCTGGAGGGATGTGACGAGCATGATTACAACAAGAGCTGTTTCGAACTTGGGGCCTTTCTGACAACAAACCCATCCCTGAAGGAGGACGCGCCCCGGCTTGCGCATATTTCGTTTATGCGAGGATGCATATTGAAATCGATTGAGTCCTGTCAGGCGGTAGCCAAAAACCTGACCTCGTCGTCCGAACTGGTGGACGCGAGCGCAATGGAGTTTATTCAGCAATCGGCCGAAGGAGCAGCCGAATTTAGCCAGCACCAAACCAATTGCAGCCAGGGCGATTCCGATGCCTGCGGATCACTGGGTTACACCTATTCCAGAGTATGGGCCGCCCAACAATAGGGCAATCCATTGTCGCCGTATCATCAAAGCGATTGTTCTGCGCAGGGTACGGCGCAGACCTCAAGAGACCGGTTTGCGTCTGAGCGCAAATGCGCCACACCGGCAATATGATCGCTTTTCTCAAAACCAATGCGCGTTGGATTGCCGGCGGCTTCTTGCTGACGCTGTTTTCTTCCTTCGGACAGACCTTCTTTATCGGTCTGTCGGGCGAGGAGCTTCGTGCGAAATTTGGGCTCAGCGATGGCCAGTTCGGCGGCCTTTATATGCTGGCGACCTTAGCAAGTGCGCTGACGCTGCCTTGGCTTGGCCGCGTGCTCGACGTGATGCCGGGCTGGAAAGTTGCCCGGTTCGTGATGCCCGCGCTGGCGGCGGCCTGTCTTCTGATCGCCTTTGCGCCAAATCTCGCCTTGCTTGTGCTCGCGCTCTATATGCTGCGCCTGTTTGGCCAGGGCATGATGACCCATACCGCCTTCACCGAAATTGGTCGCTGGTTCGCTGCCAATCGCGGGCGCGCCACCTCGCTCATTGTCCCGGGCCTGCAAACCGGCGAAGCGACACTGCCCGTGCTGTTCACGCTTGTCGCAGCGACCCTGGGCTGGCAGGTCGCCTGGCTTGGCGGGGCCGCCCTTCTGGTGCTCGTTGCCTTGCCCACTGTCATGGCTCTGTGGCGGGTCGAGCGCGTCCCGCAATCAAGCGACCCTGAGGATGTCTCAAGCCACACGGCAAGGGACTGGCGCCGAGAAGAGGTCATCCGCGATCCGATCTTTTATGCTCTGTTGTTCGGCGTGCTCGCTCCGCCGTTTATCGGCACCACTGTCTTCTTTCATCAGGATTATCTTGTTGAGCTGCGGGGCTATTCGCCGCTCGCTTTTGCCGGCGCTTTCCCGCTTATGGCGGCGACGACCCTGGTTTTCTCGCTGATCTGCGGACAGCTGATTGACCGTGTCGGTTCGCTGAAACTGTTACCCCTCTTTCTCCTGCCGCTCGCCATGGCCAGCGCCGTGGCCGGCCTGGTCACGCCCGTCTGGGGCGTCTATGTCTTCATGTTTCTGTTTGGCGTCAGTAACGGCTTCTCGGCGACGATGGTTGGCGCCTTGTGGCCGGAAATCTATGGCACTGCG